>JBOGJQ010000511.1:0-4298 GCA_050745405.1 Thermoanaerobaculia bacterium
GTCAAACGCCGGCGCGGACCGCACGTGGTTCTGACGACGAGGACGCGTTGACCGCGCTGCAACGGCGCGCCGTGACCGATTCGTGGCTCCGCAACGCGGAACGGAGTCGATCCCGGCCGCGCGGGACGACCAGCGGCGGCTTCGTTCACCACGCCGTCACGCGCGGTCACGAAGGTGCGTCCGTTCGCGTGAACGATCGGCGAAACCGGCGCGCCCAACATGCACAGAATCTTGAGCGTTTGTTCGCGCGAAGGCGCGAACTTCCGCGCCGTTCGAACGGACATTCCATGGAAAGCCGAAAGGAGCTCTTCCATGGAACGGGTCACGCGGTATGCAGCACCCCTTCTCCTCGCCGCCACGATGCTGGTTGCCGGCAGCGCCCCGCCGATGCACTCGCGCACCAGGGAAGCGCTCGCGTCTCTCGCGGAGCCGGAAGTCCTGGCTCTCCTGGAGGACCTTTTCCGGCGCGGCGGCGCCGGCACGCGCGACATCGAGCGCGCCGCCTTTCTCGTCCGCCGCGACGACGGGACCTTCGACTGTCTCCTGTGGCCGTTCACCGGCGGCTTCCGCTCCGAGTCGTTCCAGGGCCGGGTCCCCGACGGCACCGTCGCGATCGTCCACACGCATCCGAACACGATGATCAAGGCCTCACGGCAGGACCGCGATACGGCGCGCACGGCGGGACTGCCGCTCTTCACGGTGACGTGGGCGAACATCTCGGTCGTGGATCCGGCGAACGGGAAGGAGCACTGGGGCTTCCGCCGCGACAAGTGGAGCGCGGCGATTCCCGCCGCCACGCGCGAGACGTGCCGGTGCCGGGAGATCGGGACGCCGGATCCGCGCATCGTGGGAACGATGGTCGCTACGGGAAAGTAGCTAGTAGTTAGTAGTTAGTAGCTAGTAGCTAGTAGCTATGTCCTATTGGTCCTATACGTCCCATTCGTCGTATTTGCTCATAGGACAAATAGGACGCCGAAAGCTCAAAAAAAGCGGCGCCCGCAGGCGCCGCTTTTTTTCTGAATTCCGTGCAGCGGTTCAGACCGCCGTGACGTTCGTCGCCTGCAGCCCTTTCGGGCCTTCCTGCAGGTCGAACTCGACCTTCGCGCCCTCGGGGAGCGAGCGGAAGCCGCTCCCCTGGATCGCCGAATAGTGGACGAAAACGTCCTCGCCCGAGTCGAGCGTGATGAACCCGAAACCCTTCGCGTCGTTGAACCACTTCACCGTGCCCTGACGTTTCATGACTGCCTGTATCTCCTTCAATCGCGTTGTCGCGTTGTGCGAGGCGCGCGGCACAACGGTGGGAGTCCGAATAATAATCCCAAAACGGGTCGATTCCGGCAACAGATCGCCCCCGCGGAGCCCGCCGTGAAGTCCTTTCTCTCTAACGAGTTGGCGATCCACCACCGTTTCCGGATACGATACGCCTCCGCCGCCCCGTCCACGCGGTGAACGCCACTCGCAAAGGACTTCAATTCAATGTCGATGCCGCGTCTCGTCGTCGTCCTCCTCCTGGCCGTCCTGCCGTTCCCTCTCGCCGCCCAGCACCCCCCCGACCCGGAAACGGCTCAGCTCGCACAACCGCCGGACCCCGAAAAGGACGAGGAAGCGCCGAAGTGGGACGTTCAGAATCCGCCCGGCCCGTCCTACGAGGTGCCGATCGACACGACGACAGGGACCTGGATGAGCGTCGACGTCAGCCCCGACGGGGGCGAGATCGTCTTCGATCTTCTCGGCAACATCTATGTCATTCCGTTCGCGGGAGGCGAAGCGAAGGCGCTCACCGAAGGCGTCGCGTGGGACATGCAGCCGACGTACTCGCCCGACGGCGCGTGGATCGCGTTCACCTCCGACCGCTCGGGCGGCGACAACATCTGGATCATGCGCCGCGACGGCACCGACCTCCGGCAGGTCACGAAGGAGACGTTCCGCCTCCTGAATTCGCCGGCGTGGTCGCCCGACGGCGCGTTCATCGCCGCGCGCAAGCACTTCACGTCGAGGCGCTCGCTCGGCGCGGGCGAGATCTGGCTCTACCACCGCAGCGGCGGCGACGGCGTGCAGCTCACCGAGAAACCGAACGAGCAGAAGGACGCGGGCGAGCCGGCGTTCTCCCCCGACGGGCGCTACGTCTACTTCAGCCAGGACGTCACGCCGGGAAGCGTCTTCGAATACAACAAAGACCCCAACACGCAGATCTACGTCGTTCAGCGCTTCGACCGGGAGACGGGAAAAACCGAGCGCTATCTGACCGGCCCCGGCGGGTCGGTCCGCCCCACGCCCTCGCCCAACGGCGAGAGCATCGCTTTCGTGCGCCGCGTCCGCGGGAAGACCGTTCTCTTCGTCGCCGACGTCGATTCGGGCGCCGAGCGTCCCCTTTTCGACGGGCTCGATCGCGACATGCAGGAGACGTGGGCGATTCACGGCGTCTATCCCGCGATGTCGTGGACGCCCGACAACGAATCCATCGTTTTCTGGGCCGACGGGAAGATCCGGCGCGCCGACGCGGAGACGGGCGAGGTCACCGACGTACCGTTCCACGTGAGCGACACGCGGGAGGTGACCGAAGCGCTGCGGTTCCCGACGAACGTGGCGCCGGAGGAGTTCCCGGTGCGCATGCTCCGGTGGGTCACGGTCTCCCCGTCCGGCGACCAGGTCATCTACCAGGCGCTCGGCTATCTCTGGACGCGCGCGCTTCCGGACGGCACGCCGCGGCGGCTGACGCGGCAGAACGATCATTTCGAGTACTACCCCTCGTTCTCGCGCGACGGACGCTCGATCGTCTACGTGAGCTGGGACGACGCCGATCTCGGCGCGATCCGGATCGTGCCGGCGCGCGGCGGCGAGGGGCGCGTCGTCACGCGGCAGCCGGGACACTACCGCGAACCCGTCTTCACGCCCGACGGCTCGCGCATCGTCTACCGCGCCGGCAGCGGCGGACGCCTCATCTCCGACCTCTGGTCGCATGACGAGGGTCTCTGGGCCATCCCCGCCTCGGGCGGAGAGCCGGTCCTCGTGACCGACGAGGGGTTCGCTCCCCATTTCGGCGCCTCGAACGAGCGCGTCTTCTTCATGACGATCGAAGAGGAGAACAAGCGCGCTCTCCGCTCGATCGAGCTCGACGGCAGCGACGAGCGGACGCACTTCACGAGCGAGGCGGCGACCGACATCCGCGTCTCGCCGGACGAGGAGTGGGTCGCCTTCACCGAGCGCTTCAACGCTTGGATCGTTCCCCACGTCGACGCTGGGAAAGCAATCGACATCGGTACCAAGATGAAGTCGCTTCCGCTCCGGCAGGTCTCGCGCGACGCCGGCGAATACATCCACTGGTCCGGCGACTCGTCGCGTCTGTGGTGGTCGCTCGGTCCCGAGCTCTTCTCCCGCGACATCGCGGACGCGTTTCTCTTCGCGGAGGGCAGTCCTGAAACCCTGCCCGATCCGCCCGAGTCGGGGCTGCCGATCGGCTTCACGGCCGAGACGGACGTGCCGTCGGGCAGCATCGCTCTCCTCGGAGCGCGCGTCGTCACGATGCGCGGCGACGAAGTCATCGAAGACGGTGCCGTCATCGTGGAAGGGAACCGGATCACGGCCGTCGGGCCGCGCGCGACGACCGAGGTGCCGGCGAACGCGCTTCGTCTCGACGTGTCGGGGAAGACGATCATCCCGGGCCTCATCGACGTCCACTGGCACGGCGACGTCGGCAGCGACGAGATCATCCCCGAGCAGAGCTGGGTCGCCCTGGCCTCGCTTGCGTTCGGAGTGACGACCATCCACGACCCGTCGAACGACACGAGCGAGATTTTCGCGGCGGCCGAGATGGCGCGCACGGGAGAGGTCCTCGCGCCGCGCACCTATTCGACCGGAACGATCCTCTACGGCGCGAAGGCGCCGTTCACCGCGCACATCGACAGCCTCGAGGACGCGCTCTCGCACTTGCGGCGAATGAAGGCCGTCGGGGCGTTCAGCGTGAAGAGCTACAACCAGCCGCGGCGCGATCAGCGCCAGCAGGTCATCGCCGCCGCGCGCCAGCTCGAGATGATGGTCGTCCCCGAGGGAGGATCGCTCTATCAGCACAACATGACGATGGTCGTCGATGGCCACACCGGGATCGAGCACTCCGTGCCGGTCGCCGAGGCCTACGGCGACGTCTTCGATCTGTGGCCCGCCACCCGGACCAGGTACACGCCCACGCTCGTCGTCGCCTACGGCGGCGTCTGGGGCGAGAACTACTGGTACCAGCACACGAACGTCTGGGAGAACGAGCGGCTGCTGAGCTTCGTACCGCGCCGCATCATCGACGCGCG
>JBOGJQ010000512.1:0-10093 GCA_050745405.1 Thermoanaerobaculia bacterium
CGGTAGGCGCCTTCGCCCGAGACCATCGCGAGGAGCGCGGGCGGGACGATCGTTGCGAGCGTGGCGCCGACCGCCGCGCCGCGGCCGCGCCAGTCGAAGAGCTCCTGCAGGATGTAGCGCCCGAGCCGCGTCGACACGTCCAGCGTATCGAACACGAACGTCGAGAACGCCATCGCGCCGAAGGTGATCGCGAAGTTCAGATGCTGCTCGCCGATGATCAGCGTGAGAAACCGCCCGATGCCGTTGCCGTACACCGTCCCGGGCGAGAGGCCCGTCAGGCCTTCGTCCGCCACGATCATCACCGTGACGAGCGCGATGAGCGCCACGAACCCCTCGGCGAGCATGCCGCCGTAGCCGACCGGCTTCATGTCGGACTCGCGATCGATCTGCTTCGAGGTCGTCCCGGAGGACACGAGGCCGTGAAAGCCCGAGCAGGCGCCGCACGCGATCGTGACGAACAGAAACGGGAAGAGCGCGCCGGTCATGCCCCCGACGTCCCACGACTTGAACGCCGGCTGCTCGATCGCGTAGCCGCCGAACAGGACGCCGATGACACCGAGAGCGAGCGCGAAGTACAGAACGAATCCCCCGAGATAGCCGCGCGGCTGGAGAAGGCTCCAGACCGGGACCATCGACGCGATCGCGCAATAGACGAGGATGAGGAGACCCCAGGTCTTCGCGTCGAGCAGGAGGAGCGTCGAGATCCGCGTTCCGAGCCAGACGGCGCCGAAGGTCGCCGGAACGAAAATGACGGTGAGGAGCCAGAGCGGCGGCTGGAGAAACCGCTGGACCAGGCCCATCACGATCGCGAGGAGGAGGTACATGAGGCTCGCCGCCGCCACGGCGCCGCCGGGATTGAATGCGACGCCGGCTCCCGCGAGCTCCTCGGTCGTTCCGGTGAAGCTGCCGGCCGTGATGTCGACGAAGGCGACGATGACGTAGACGAGGGCGATCCAGATGAACGCCATCATCGCGATCCCGGCGCGCGGCCCGAGGTGCTCGCGGACGATCTCGGCGACGGATTGGGCGCGGTGGCGGACCGAGGCGACGAGCGTGGCGAAGTCGTGGACGGCGCCGATGAGAACGACCCCGATGCCGACCCAGAGAAGGCAGGGGAGCCAGCCGAACGCCTGGCAGGCGATGATCGGACCGGCGATCGGGCCCGCGGCGGCGATCGCGGAGAAGTGCTGGCCGAACAGGTAATTGCGATTCGTCGGGATGAAGTCGACGCCGTCGCTCATCTCGTGCGCCGGCGTGGTGCGCGCGTCGTCGAGAGCGAACTGCCGCGCGATCCATCCGCCGTACAGGCGATAGCCGATCGCGAGAAGAGCGAGGAAGCCGATCGCGAGCGCTGTGAGTTGCATCCTTTGATTGTAAGTTCGGGACTCGCTCGTTGCCAGTCGCGCCGTTGTTCGTTGTTCGTTGTCGGTTGTCGGTTCTCGGTCGGTCGTCGGTTCTCGGTCGGTCGTCGTTCGTCGTTCGTTCGTCGTCCGATTCGAAGGTCGTCATGCGACCGACGACGACTGACGCGCGACGCGCGCGATGAAAAAAATTCTTCACGGTGTAGAAACATGCGCGCGAATGCCGTACACTACTTCGCGAGGTTCGATTGGAGTGTGATGCTTCGTCATCGCGCAACGATCGAAGGTGGTCCGAAACGCGGAGTAGGCGTCCCTGGTTTTTTTGGGTCCTTGGGTGTGTGAGACGAGGAAGGTCGGATCGATTCGGTCCGGCTGATCCGAAGAAAGGAGACGCGATGGCGACGAAAAAGAAGGCTGCCAAGAAGAAGAAAGCCGCCAAGAAAAAAGCTCCCGCGAAGAAGAAGTAACCTCGATGCGTTTCTGGACCACCGCTGGAGGTTGCGTCTTGTTCTCCCGGTGGTGTTCGGCCGTGACCTCCAGTCCTTCCCCCCGCGGGGATGCCTCCCCCGCGCCCGCCGGCCCGCTTCTCCAGGGCACTAGTCCTGCGCCGGCTCTCTCCGCTCCCGCTTCCGGTGATGGCGGCGCTCCGCTTCCTCGAACGAGTGGGACGTCCGCAGCGATCCCTCGCTCTCGGCCATCTCCGCCAGCCTCCGGAAGTGCGACCGGATCACGCGCAGCTCCCCCTCGGTCAGCGTTTCGACGTCGATCAGACGGTTGCTCGCGCCGTCGATCGCCGCGACGATCTCGTTGAGCTTGAGCTGCACCGCGAGCGACTCCTTGTTCTGCGAGCGCTGGATCAGGAACACCATCAGGAACGTCACGACGGTCGTCGTCGTGTTGATGAAGAGCTGCCACGTGTCTGAGAAATCGAAGAGCGGTCCGCTCACAGCCCAGCCGACGACGACGATCACGGCGGCGGTGAACGCCCACGTTCCGCCAGCCCACGCGGAGACCCATTCGGCGGCACGGCCCAAAAGCCGCTCCACGTGCGCGGTACGCCGGTGCCGCCCGTCGCTCGCGCGGCGTTCCACGAAGTCGGTCATGAGGCACCTCCCGCGGAGGCATTTCTGCGAAAGGCGGGCCGGGCTTCGTGAGCGCACCGTCCCGGCGCGCACTCCTCAGGGGGTAACCTCGGAGCAGGAGGGTCGCGACGGGACGCCGCGACGGTGGTGACGCCGCGGAGCGGCGGAACCACCGGATCGTAGAATTCATGTTCATTCGGCCCCGGAGGGGCCGCGGAGTGGCGGCGCCCCTGCCGGGGCGCAATCGCCTGGGCGCATCTACCCGGTGGTTCCGGCCCTTCGGGCCGTCACCACCGGCTACCCTCTTCGGCGCCTCCGGCGCCGCCTCGTTTCTTCTCCTCAGGTGCGGGCCGAACGGTCAGTGGCTCAAGAGGTGACGCGCACGTGTGGTAAGCGACGAGCGACCAACGAGCAACGACCAACGACCAACGAACAACGAACAACGAACATGACGACCGCAGAATCAACGACAACCACCGCGTTCCGGATCGAGACCGACCTCGACGTCGCCACGGTCTGGTTCGATCTCGCCGGCGAGAAGGTGAACACGTTCTCGTCGGCCGTCCTGGACCAGCTCGACGAGGTCTGCGCCCGCCTCGAGGCGATGCGCGAGGTGCGGTGGGTCGTCCTCGCCTCGCCCAAGCCCGGCATGTTCATCGCCGGAGCCGACCTCGAGGAGTTCACGACGATCACGACCGGCGAGGCCGCCGCGCGCTTCGTCCGGCGGGGCCAGGAGGTCTTCACGCGCTGGTCGCGCCTCCCGCAGGTCACCGTCGCCGCGATCGACGGCGTCTGCCTCGGCGGCGGCACCGAGATCTCGCTCAACTGCGATTACCGCGTCATGAGCGATTCGCCGAAGGCGCAGATCGGACTCCCCGAGGTCAAGCTCGGCATCTTTCCCGCGTGGACCGGGACGACGCGCCTGCCGCGACTGGTCGGAATCCCCGCGGCCCTCGATCTGATCCTGACGGGCAAGACGCTCGACGGACGGCGCGCGAAGAAGGCCGGCGTCGTCGACGAGGTCGTTGCCAGCGCGATCGTCGTAGACGCGGCGCGCCGCTACGCGAAGAAGATGGGGCGGAAGCGCGGGCTCGAGAGCGACCGGACGCACATCTATCTCGAGGGCAACCCCCTCGCGCGAAAGATCGTCTTCGCGAAGGCCCGCTCCTCGGTCCGCGAGAAGACCGGCGGCCATTATCCCGCCCCGTTCGCCGCGATCGACGTCATGGAAACGGGATTCAGCGAGGGATACGAGGCGGGACTGCACGCCGAGGTACGGGAAGTCGCGAAGGTCGCGATGACGCCCGTCGCGAACAATCTCGTCCGGCTCTTCTTCCTCATGGAAGAGGCGAAGAAGCCGCGTGGACCCGAGCCGAAGAAGATCGTCTCGGCCGGCGTCCTCGGCGCGGGACTCATGGGTGGCGGAATCGCGCAGGCGATCGTCGACAAGGCGGACATCGACGTCCGCCTCAAGGACATCAACTGGAACGCTCTCGCGAGCGGAATGCGCTCCGCGGCGAAGATCTGGAAAAAGAAGGTCGAGCGCCGCCGCCTCGGCCGCGTCGAAATGGACCGGAAGCTCGCGCTCATCACGACGACGCTCGACTGGAGCGGTTTCGAATCGATCGACATCGTCGTCGAAGCCGTCCTCGAGAAGCTCGAGGTCAAGCAGCAGGTGCTTCGCGAGTTCGAAGCCGTCGCCCGTCCCGATGCGATCTTCGCGACGAACACATCGACGATCCCGATCGGCCGGATCGCCGAAGGGTGCGCACGGCCGGAGCAGGTCGTGGGGATGCACTTTTTCAGCCCCGTCGACCGCATGCCGCTGGTCGAAGTGATCCGCGGGGCGCGCACGTCCGAGGAGACCGTCGCGACGACTGCCAGCTTCGCCCGCCGCCTCGGCAAGACGGTCGTCCTCTGCAACGACGCGCCCGGGTTCATCGTGAACCGGATTCTCGGGCCGTATCTCAACGAAGCGGGATTCCTGCTGAAGGAAGGGAATCGCGTGGAGGCGATCGACGGCGCGATGGTCGCCTTCGGCATGCCGCTCGGGCCTCTCGCTCTCCTCGACGAGGTCGGAATCGACATCGCCGGCAAGGTCGCCCAGATCCTCGGCGACGCGTTCGGCGACCGTTTGCCGAACGTGGGGCTCGTCGAGCGCCTTCTCGAGGATCAGCGCTTCGGCAAGAAGAACGGCCGCGGCGTGTATCTCTGGAAGAAGGGGAAACGCGACGGCGTCGATCCGTCGCTCTATCCATTGATGGGCGTCACGCCGCGAGACGACAGCGACCGTGACGCGATGACCGAGCGGATGGTGCTTTCGATGGTCAACGAGGCCTCGCGTATCGTCGACGAGAAGATCGCCGCGTCGGCCGGCGACGTCGACCTGGCGATGATCATGGGGACGGGGTTCCCGCCGTTCCGCGGCGGCCTGCTGCGCTGGGCCGACCAGGTCGGGACCGGCTGGGTCGTCGAGCGTCTCCGCGAGCTCGAGGCGAAGCACGGCGTACGGTTCAAGCCCTCGCCCGCGCTCGAGCGGCTGGTCGCAAGTAAGAAGAGCTTCTACGAGACGTACGCTCCGGCGTAGCGCGCGGGTGGCATTCTCCGCGCAAGCGAACGCAACGTGGCCCGCAAGGCGAAAGCGAAGAAGTCCGATCCCGCGTCTCTGCTGCGGAAGGTCGCGCCGCCGATGATGGCGACGCTCGTCGGCGAGCTGCCGCGCGACGAGTCGCAGTGGCTTTACGAGTTGAAGTACGACGGCTTCCGCGCGATCACGGCGATTGCCGGGTCGTCGGCTCTCGTCTGGTCGCGGAACGCGCTCGATCTCGGGTCGCGATTCCCCTCGATCCCAGCGGCCGCCGCCCGCATCGGCACGGACGACGCGGTGATCGACGGCGAGATCGTGGTGCTCGACGAGCACGGCGTGCCGCGCTTCCAGCTCCTCCAGAAAGGGGAGGAGGGGGAAGTCGTTTACTTCGTCTTCGATCTTCTCTGGCTCGACGGAGAGGATCTGCGGCCGCTGCCGATCGAAGAGCGGCGGAAGCGTCTCGAGAAAGTGATCGGAAAACGGAAGAGCGGAGCGGTCCGGCTGGCCGAGCAGATGGAAGGGAGCGCGCGCGGCGCGCTCGAGAAGGCCGCGTCGCGCGGTTGGGAAGGGGTCATCGGGAAGAAGCGAGGGTCTTCGTACGAGAACCGCCGGTCGAAGGCGTGGATCAAGCTGAAGGCCATCAACGCGCAGGAGCTCGCGGTGATCGGCTACAACCCCTCGACCGCCTCCGACCGCGAGATCGGGTCGCTGCTGCTCGGCGTCGTCGAGGGCGGACGGATGCGGTATGCGGGAAAAGTCGGGACGGGTTACAACGCGAAGCAGAGGCGCGATCTGAAGACGATGCTCGACCGCGATGCGATCGCGAAGCCGGACCTCGCCGATGCGCCTCGCATGCGGGGCGTCGTCTGGGTCGATCCACGGTACGTCGCGCAGGTCCGCTTCACGGAATGGACATCGGACGGCAAGCTCCGGCACCCGTCGTTTCTCGGCCTCCGTCCCGATAAATCGCCGTGGGAAGTCGTCCGCGAGCGGCCTGCCGTGGCGCCGGATCGCGATCCTCCGGCGAAGAAGAAGAAAGGTGGCGCAAAGGCCTCGTCGAAACGCGCGAAGAGCGCGAAGAGCGCGAAGAAAGCAGAGCGGCCGTCGGCGGACCTCGTCGTCCTCACGACGCCCGACCGGCTGCTCTATCCGCGCGACGGGATCACCAAGCAGGACGTTGCCGAGTACTTCGAGCGAATCGCCGAGCCGATGATCCGCGCCCTCGACTCCCGGCCGCTCGCGCTCGAGCACTGGAACGGCGGCATCGACAAGCCCGCGTGGTTCCATCAGAGCGTCAAGCCGACGGACGAAGAGCCGTGGATGACGGTCGTCGAGACGCCCGCGCGGACGAAGAAGAGCACGGTGCGCCATTTCGTCGCGGACTCTCCCGCGGCGCTGCGGTGGCTCGCGCAGCGGTCGGCGCTGACGCTTCACATGTGGTCCTCGCGCGCGCCGAGCCTCGAATCGCCCGACTGGGTCGTGTTCGACCTCGACCCGGCCGAGGGGAAGGGGATCGAGCAGGCGATCGAGGCCGCGCTCGTCTTCCGTCGGCTCCTCGAACGGCTCGGGCTTCCCAGCGTCCCGAAGACCTCGGGCAAGCGCGGGATTCACGTCCTCGTCCCTCTCGTCCCTGGGTACTCGCACGAGGACGCGACGGAGTTCGCGTGCCGGATTGCGGAGGGCGTGGCCGCGCAGGTTCCGGACTTCACGGTCGAGCGGAGCCTCGCGAAGAGAAAGGGGCGGCTGTACGTCGACTGTCTCCAGAACGGCTACGGCAAAACGATCGTCGCGCCGTACTCTCTCCGCGCCGCCGACGGCGCTCCGGTTTCGGCGCCGCTCGAATGGAGCGAAGTCACGCGGAAGCTCGACCCGTCGAAGTTCAACCTGCGGACCATGCCCGACCGTCTCGCCAAGAAGGGAGATCTCTTCCGGCTTGCGATCGAGGGGGGAGTGCAGTTGCCGAGGTTCCGATAGTCAGTCGTCAGTTGTCGGTCATCGGTTGTCGGTTGCCGGTTGTCGGTTGTCGGTTGTCAGTGAGCACCGTCATAGGCGGTGTCATCCTGAGGAGCGAAGCGACGAAGGATCTCCTGATCAGCGACTCAGACTCGCGAGCTTTCGGATTGAGACCCGGCTGAGGAGATCCTTCGCTCACACCCACCCGCACCACCTCGCTCAGGATGACGAGCGTTGTCGTGTAAGAAGAGCCCACTGACGACGGACGACGGACGACGGACGACGGACGACGGACGACTGACGTCGGACGACGGACGACGGACTAGAATCACGCGATGAACAAGACCGCTCTCATCACCGGCGCGTCGAGCGGCATCGGTTGGGAGCTCGCGCTCGAGCTATCGCGGCGGGGGTGGCGCACGGCTCTGCTGGCGCGGCGGAAGGAGAAGCTCGACGCTCTCGCGGCCGCGATCGAACGCGCGGGCGGCGAGGCGCTCGCCCTCGAGTGCGACGTCACCGAGCCCGAGGCCCTGAAGGAAGCCGCGCGAACGGGGATGGAGCGGTGGGGGGCGATCGATCTCGCCGTCGCGAACGCGGGGCAGGGATACTCGACGGCGGTCGCGAATTTCGATCCTCTCGCCGCGCGCGCGATCTTCCGTACGAACGTCGAGGGGACCGCGAATCTCCTCGCCGCGGTCGTCCCGCACATGCTCGAGCGCGGCCGCGGGCATATCGTCGGAATCGCGTCGCTCGCCGGCTTTCGCGGGCTGCCGGGATCGAGCGCCTACTCCGCGAGCAAGGCGGCCATGCGGTCGCTGCTCGAGGCGGCGCGCATCGAGCTCGGCCGCAAGGGGATCCTCGTCAGCACGATCAATCCAGGCTTCATCCGCACGGCCATGACGGAGAGCAACCGCTTCCGGATGCCTTTCCTGATGGATGCCGATCGCGCGGCGCGGATCATCGCCGACGCGATCGAGAGGCGGAAGAAGGACTTCTCGTTTCCGCTGCCGATGGCGCTGATGATGCGCGTGGTCCGCTTTCTTCCGAACGCCGTCTGGGATCGCGTGTCCATGCCCTACGCGAAGGCGAAGGCGAAGGCGAAGACCACCGCCTGAAGCGGATTACTGCTCTTTGCCGTCGGCGCGGTGCCAGTGGCCGTGCTCGGTCGACCAGACCGCGTTCGCCGGCGCCTCCCCCTCGGGGCGGGGAAAAACGCGTCCGGCGTTGATCGTGCCGAGGTGGACGGGCTCCGGCGGACGCGTCGGACCGGCATCGTGCCAGTGGCCGTGCTCCGGCGACCAGACCTTTCCGGCCGGGACCGGACCTTCCGGCTGCGGCTGCAGCGTCGTCTGTCCGTCCGCGCTCTGGACCGGTGCCGCGGTGGTCGTGGTGACCGTGCTCCCTCCGCCCTGGATCTGAACGGACGACGCGTTCTGGGGCGCGCGGTGCCAATGACCGTGCTCCTCCGACCAGACCGACCCGAGAGGCGCGGGGCCGGCCGGCTGCGGAACGGGCGCCTTGGTCTCGGCGGCGGGAGTCGGCGCCGTCGTGGCCAGGCTCGCCTGCGTCGCCTCGACCGGCGCCGGGGCGGGTTGCGGCGTGGCGACGGCCGCGCTGACGGGCGGCGGCAATGGCGGCGGATCTTCCCGTCCGGCCAGGCCGTGATAAATGCCGAAGCCCGCGAGCAGAGCGATCGGCGTGATGGCGAAAAGGCGGTTACGGGTCTGATGGGCGCCGCCCGCGCCGCAGCATTTCTTCGTCTTCTTCCCGCTTCCGCAGGCGCAGAGCTCGTTCCGGTGCGTCGTCATCGCCCGAGATAACCCCCGCCCGTTGGAGAAATTTCTTCGATCCGATGGAGGCGCTCGAGAGCGGTATTGATGATTTCCTGATGGTCGAAGGCGAGCGGCGGCAGGCCTTCGATCGGGAACCAATGGACCTCCGCGGCGTCGTCCGCCGCCTTCGCGTCGGTCGTTCCGTGGAGGATGCCGAGGTAGGCGATGCTGACGGTGTGGCCGCGCGGGTCGCGGCCGGGGGCGCCGAAGGCGCGGAGCTGCCAGAGGTCGACTCCGCCGACGCCGCATTCCTCTTCGAGCTCGCGTGCCGCGGCGGTCTCGAGCGCCTCCATCTCGTCGACGAACCCGCCGGGGAGTGCCCAGTGGTCCTTGAACGGCTCCTTCGCGCGACGGACGAGAAGGATCTCCCACGACGAGCGCGCGCGCCGGAAGAGCGCGACGTCGACCGTGAGCGCCGGCCGCGGATGCTCGTACCTGTACTCCTTCTCCTTCGTCACCGACGCTCCTTCCGCCGGAGCGACAGGGTGAGCGTGAAGCGCGCCACCGGCTCGTCACCGAGCCGCGAGGGAACCGTGACCGTGACGTGGACGGGCATCTCCTCCCGCTCGCCGGTCGAAACCGCGCGGCCGACGAGCTCGCGGATCGCGGCTCCCTCCTCGCACGTGAACAGGACGTCCGCCTCGGCGCGCTTGAAGAACTCGCCGTGGATGTCGGTGAAGATCAGCGAGACGCCTCCGCCCGATCGCTCGATCGCGCGCATCGCGGCGAGCCCGCTCGCGACGTCGGCGCCGATGACGAGCGCGCCGATGTACATCGCGCGCTGATGGTTCCGCGTTTTCCGCCGCAAGCGGATGCGGACCACGGTCTTCGTGTCGTCGAAATGGACGATGGCCGGCCGCGCCCGAAAGATCATGGGGACGTGACGAAAGGACCAGAGCCAGACTTTGAGGGTTTCTTTCAAAAGCACGGGAGGATGATAGGACGTCTTGAGCGTCTAGGGCGTCTTGGGCGTCTAGGGCGTCGCGCGACATCCCAAAGCGCGCGTCATCCTGAGCGAGGTGGAAGGGCGGGTGTGAGCGAAGGATCTCCTCAGCCGCGTCTCGATTCCGAGAGTCTGAGTCGCAGCTGAGGAGATCCTTCGTCGCTTCGCTCCTCAGGATGACAACGCTTTCATCTTGCTTTCACACGTTGCCATGAAAGACGCCCAAGACGCCCTAGACGCCCAAGACGCCCTAGACGCCCAAGACGCCCTAGACGCCCAAGACGCCCAAGACGCCTCTCAAAACAACCGCGGCTGCTCCCCCTCCTCGATCTCGT
>JBOGJQ010000513.1:0-1605 GCA_050745405.1 Thermoanaerobaculia bacterium
CCTCCGAGCCCGTCGCCGAGCGCCGCGCCTCCGCGCCCGCGCCCACCGCATCGGGCGATCTCGCCGGCCGCCTCATCGCCGCCGTCGCGCGCGAGCGACGCGCCATGGCGACTTATCTCGAGCGCGCCGGCACGATCCGCTTCGCCGGCGGCACCCTCGCCATCGAGTTCAACGCCGGCGACGATTTCGCCGCCGACTACCTCCGCGAGCCCGCGAACGCGCAATTCCTCACCGACGCCGCCTCCCGTCTCGGCGGCGGGCCCGTTACGCTCAACGTCCGGATTGCCCCGGCGAAGGAAGACGCGAAGGCTCCCTCGACCGCGCCAGGCCAGGACGATCCCGTCCTCCGCTCTTTCCAGCGCCACCTCGGCGGCGAGGTCGTTCCGCGCAAGCCGCGCGGCAAATCCCAGGAGGAACGATGAACATCAAACAGCTCATGCGCCAGGCTCAGCAGATGCAGGAGCAGATGCAGAAGAAGATGGCCGAGACGCGCGTCGAGGGGACGGCCGGAGGCGGCATGGTCAAGGCGACCATGACCGGCTCGAAGGAGCTCGTCGCGGTCGAGATCGAGCGCGAGGCCGTCGACCCCGAGGACGTCGAAATGCTCCAGGACCTGATCGTCGCCGCCGTGAACGAGGCGGGCCGGAAGGTCGACGAGGAGCTCTCGTCGCAGATGGGCGGGCTCAAGCTGCCGGGGATGTGATTATAGTAGCTAGTATCTGGTAGCTAGTATCTGGTAGCTAGTATTCAGTATGTAATCTGTCATTGGTAATAGTGACGAATGCTCCCCGCGCCCCTCGAAAAACTGATCAACGAGCTGAGTAAGCTCCCCGGCATCGGCGCGAAGACGGCGGCGCGGCTCGCGTACGGCATTCTCCGGAAACCCGACGGGGAGGCCGAAGCGCTCGCCGAGGCCATTCTGTCGGTCAAGCAGAGCATCGCCCGCTGTTCGCAGTGCAACAACCTCACGGACGTCGATCCGTGCGGGATCTGCTCCGATCCGCGGCGCGACTCCTCGATGCTCTGCGTCGTCGAGGAAGCGTGGAACATCCCGACGATCGAGGCGGCGCGCGATTACCGCGGCCTCTATCACGTTCTGATCGGAACGCTCTCGCCGCTGCGCGGAGTGGGGCCCGACGAGATCGACGTGGCGGGGGTGATCCGGCGCGTCCGCGAGGGCGGCATCCGCGAAGTCATTCTCGCGACGAACCCGAACGTGGAAGGGGAAGCGACCGCGATGTACATCGCCCAGCAGATCCGCCCGATGGGCGTCCGCGTCACCCGTCTCGGGTTCGGCCTTCCCGTCGGCGGCGACCTCGAATACGCCGACCAGGTCACCATGGCCAAGGCGCTCGAGGGGCGGCGGGAGATCTAGCGTCGTCATCCCGAGCGCAGCGAGGGATCAGGGTCGGGCGGGACGCGCGCGACGCGGCAGTGTCGATCGGCGGGAGAGCGAATCTTCGTCGTGCCGCCGACCTGAGTCTTCCGATCAGGGGTCCCCACCCGTCCCTGATCCCTCGCTGCTCTGAAGATAGCGTATCGAACAAGACGAGGCTCCTCTTGTGCGCTTGAGAAAGCGCGAGAAAGGTGGCGAGGGCACGCCAC
>JBOGJQ010000514.1:0-22930 GCA_050745405.1 Thermoanaerobaculia bacterium
ACTACAACCAGACCGGGTGGGTCCCGACCGCCGATCTGACGACCCAGGCGCCCCCTTCGGGCGACGTGCGCGTGGGCGGCATGCCGATCCCGCAGTTCCGGGTCCCTCCGGCACCGGTGTTCAGCCCCACCGGCGCGAGCGGGCAGATCGTCCTCGAGGCGAACGTGAACAGCTCCGGCGACGTCCTCAGCGTCCGCGTGCTCAGGAACACCACCGGGCGCGAGGACCTCGCGCTGAAGAACATCGAGGAGCTCAAGCGCGCCAAGTTCTATCCCCTCGTCCGGGGCGGCGGCCGCCAGCCGTTCATTTACGAGCACCGGGTGTCGTACTGATCGTTGTTCGTTGGTCGTGATTCGTCTTTCGTTGAACGTTACCGGTCGTCCAGGTCGGGGAGCCACGGACAACGCCCAACGGACGACGATCAACGAACGACGACGGGAATCTCCCGCCGTTGACGGCGTTACACCCGCCGCACATGCAATTCCGCCACGACATCCGTAACGTCGCGATCATCGCCCACGTCGACCACGGCAAGACGACGCTCGTCGACGCGCTCCTCCGGCAGACGGGGGCGATCCGTTCGAACCAGAACGTCGCCGAGCGCGTCATGGACTCGAACGACCTCGAGCGCGAGCGCGGCATCACGATTCTCGCGAAGAACACGTCGATCCGCTATCACGTGGACGAAACCGACGCCCTCGGGCATCCCGTCCACCACGAGCCGACACCGACGCAGGGAGGACGCCTCCTTCCCGCGGATTTCGTCCACCCGCGTGAGGTGAAGATCAACATCGTCGACACGCCGGGCCACGCCGACTTCGGGGGCGAAGTCGAGCGCGTCCTCTCGATGGTCGATGGCGTGATTCTGCTCGTCGACGCCGCGGAAGGCCCGATGCCGCAGACCCGCTTCGTCCTGAGGAAAGCGCTCGCCCTGGGGCTGCTGCCGATCGTCGTCATCAACAAGATCGACCGCTCCGACGCCCGCTCCCAGGAAGTCCTCAATCTCGTCTTCGACCTGATGATCGACCTCGGCGCGTCGGACGACCAGCTCGACTTCCCCGTTCTCTACGCCTCGGGCCGCGACGGCTACGTCCGGACCAACGCCGACGACACGAATCTCGACGTTCGCCCACTCCTCGACGCCGTCCTCAAGCGCGTACCGCCGCCGAAGGGCGATACCGCCGCCACCATTCAGCTCCTGATCAGCTCGATCGATTACAACGACTATCTCGGACGGATCGGCATCGGCCGCATCCACCGCGGCCGGATCGCGCAGAACGAGGAAGTCGCCCTGATTCTGCGCGACGGAACCGTCAAGAAGGGACGCGTGACGAAGCTCCTCACCTTCGAGGGGCTGCGCCGCGAGGAAGCGACCGTCGGCACGGCCGGAGAGATCGTCGCCATCGCCGGGTTCGAGGACATTCAGATCGGGGAGACGATCGCGTCGGCGGCATCGCCCGAGCAACTCCAGCCGATCGCGATCGACGAGCCGACCGTCTCCATGACCTGGATGGTCAACGACTCGCCGTTCGCGGGCCAGGAGGGGAAGTTCGTCACCTCGCGCCATCTCCGCGAGCGGCTCCAGCGCGAGCTCCGGCGCGACGTCGCGCTCCGCGTCCGCGACACGGATCAGGCGGACCGCTTCGAAGTCGCCGGCCGCGGCGAGCTTCACCTGTCGATCCTGGCGGAGAACATGCGCCGTGAGGGCTACGAGTTCGCCCTCTCCCGGCCGCAGGTCATCACGAAGATCGTCGACGGACGGACCCTCGAGCCATACGAGGCTCTCGTCGTCGACGTCGACGAGGCACACGTCGGCTCGGTCATGGAGAAGATCCAGCAGCGCCGCGGCGAAATGACCGACATGGTGAACCCCGGGACCGGCCGCGTCCGTATCGAGTTCCGGATTCCGACCCGCGGCCTCTTCGGGCTGCGTACCGAGTTCCTCACCGAGACGCGGGGAACCGGTCTGCTGTACCACACGTTCCTCGACTACGGTCCCTACCGCGGCGAGCTCGCCACGCGCGGGCGCGGGGCGCTCGTCGCGAAGGAGCCCGGAGAGACGACGGCCTACGCGATCGAGCAACTCCAGGATCGCTCAATCTTCTTCCTTCCGCCCGGCGTGAAGGTCTACGGCGGGCAGGTCGTCGGCCAGAACTCCCGCGACGCCGACCTGGTCGTCCAGGCGTGCCGCAAGAAGCATCTCACCAACATGCGCGCGTCGACGGCCGACGTCGCGATTCAGCTCGAGCCTCCGCGGATCATGACGCTCGAGCAGTGCCTCGAGTGGATCGACGACGACGAGCTGGTCGAGGTGACGCCGAAGTCGATCCGGATCCGGAAGCGGGTGCTCGACCATTCCGCGCGGAAGACGGCGTCGAAAAAGCTCGCCGAAGTCGAGGCGTAGAAACTCCTACGAAGGCAGCTCCTCCGGCATTCCCCATCCCGCGCCCGGCGCGGAACGCTTCCGCGCGAGAAGGAAGAGCAGCTCCGAGGGGTCGAGGGCGGGGCTGAAGAGGAAGCCCTGGAGCTCGTCGCATCCCCTCTCCGCGAGGAAGATCCGCTGCTGCTCGGTCTCCACGCCCTCGGCGATGACGCGCATGTTCAGCCCCTTCGCCATCGTGATGATCGCCGTCACGATCGCGCGATCGCTCGGGTGACGGTCGAGGTCGCGGACGAAGGACTTGTCGATTTTCAGGCAGTCGATCGGAAAGCGGCGCAGGTAGTTCAGCGACGAGTGCCCGGTGCCGAAGTCGTCGAGGACGATTCCGACGCCGAGCGCCTTGAGCTCCATGAGCGCGCCGACCGTCCACTCCGTGTTCTGCATCGCGGCGCCCTCGGTGATCTCGACCTCGATCGCGTGCGGCTCGAGCTTCACCTCGTCGAGAACGCGGCGGAGGTTCTGCACGAGATCGCGCTGCTGGAATTGGCGCCCTGAGAGGTTCACCGCTCCGCGCAGCGCGGGATAGCCCTGCGACCGGATTCGCTTCAGGTGAAGACAGGTCTCCCGGAAGACGTACTCTCCGATCGGGAAGATCAGCCGTGAGTCCTCGGCGACGCGGATGAACTCGTCCGGATGGATGATGCCGCGCTCGGGATGCTTCCAGCGGAGCAGCGCCTCCACGCCGACGACGGCGCCGGTGCCGATCGTGACCTGCGGCTGGAAGAAGACGGCGAGCTCGCGCGTCTCGAGGGCGCGCCGGAGACGGTTCTCGAGGCCCAGCCGCTCGAGCGCCTGCGCGTTCATCGCGGGCGTGCAGAGCTGGTAATTGTTCCGGCCGAGCTCCTTGGCGCGGTACATCGCGCTGTCGGCGTTCTTGAGCAGGGTCTCGGCGTCACGGCCGTCCGCCGGGTAGAGGGCGATCCCGATGCTGGTCGTGACGAAGAGCTCGTGGGCGTCGATGCGGATCGGTTTCGCGATCGAATCGAGGATCTTCTGGGCGACTGTGGTCGCATCGGACGGCGAGGCGAGATTCGCGAGCAGGATCGTGAACTCGTCCCCGCCGATGCGCGCGACGGTGTCTTCGCCGCGGAGCGACTCCGCGAGGCGCTTCGCGACGGCGCGGAGAAGGAGGTCGCCCACCGTGTGCCCGAGGGTGTCGTTCACGAACTTGAAGTGGTCCAGGTCGAGGAACATCACGGCGATGTGACGGTTCAGACGCTGCGCGTGCGCGATCGACATGGCGAGGCGATCGAGGAACAGCATCCGGTTCGGGAGGTCCGTGAGGGCGTCATGGTACGCCTGGTACTCGATCTGCCTCTCGGCTTCCTTCCGGTCCGTGATGTCGATGATCGTCCCCTCGAGCAGCGTCAGCTCGCCCGCGTCGTCTTCCATCAGGGAGACGTTCTCGAGGACCCACACCGGCTTGCCGTCGCGGCGGCGGAAGCAGACCTCGCGGTTCGTGACGGTCCGCCTCTGCTTGAGGTCGCGGATCAGCAGATCGCGGTCGCGAGTATCGAAGTACACCGTCGCCGCCTCCGAGCCGATCAACTCCTCGCGCGAGGCGTAGCCCAGAATCCTCGCGCACGCGTCGTTGCAGTCGAGCACGCGGCCGTCCAGCGTGTTGCGGTAGACGCCCGCCAGGTTCCGCTCGAAGAGCAGCCGGTAGCGCTTCTCCGAAGCCTGAAGCGCAGCGGCAGTCTTCTGGCGCTGGATCGCGGCCGCGAGCGCGTCGGCCGCCGTTCGCAGTGCCTCGATCTCCGCGTTCGACCAGATCCGTCCCGGCGAGCAGTCGGTCCACTCCATGACGCCCCACAGCTCCCCTTCGGGAGCGATAGGCACGAGAAGCACCGAACACTTTTCCGCCGCCGTCCGCCGCGCGCCCGCCTCGCCGCGCGTCTGGATGATTTCTCCCTCGCTCAATCGCGGCCAGGCCGTCGCGAAACGTTCCGCCACGAGGGCGTCCGCCTCGGCCGCGGTCTTCCACCCGCCTCCCGTCCAGGATCGAACGCAACTGAACCGCCGATGCTCCGCATCGTCCACGCGCAGGATCTGCACCCGATCGACTCCGGTACCCGCGCCGAACCGCGCGAGGACGCGGTCGATGTCCGCGTGCCAGTCCGCCGTGCGCAGGAATCCCTCCGACGCGAACGCGACCGCCTCGAGAATCCGATCGCGACGCCGGAGCGCTTCCTCCCACCGCCGCCGCTCGGAGACGTCACGGAAGCTCCAGACGCGTCCGACCGGATTCCCGTCGAGCCACTGCGGCGTGGAGAAGCGCTCGAAGATGCGGCTATCCTTGAATTCGATCGTGTCGTAGCTCTCGGCGCGCGGATCCTCGTACAGCTCGTCGATCTTCGCCGTGAACGTCTCCGGATCCTGGACCTGCCCGAGGACGCTCGCGACGGCGAGATCGTCGTTGCCGGCCGCGAGAACTTCCGGCGCGAGATTCCACATCTGAACGAAGCGCTGGTTGAACGAGACGATCTTTCCCACCCGATCGACGACCAGGATTCCGTCGGCGGTCGACTCGAGCGTCGACTTCACGAGCGAGAGCGTCTGCTTGAGCTCCGCCTCGGAACGACGCCTGTCCGTGACGTCGCGCGCCATGACCAGAATGCTCGCCTCGCCCTCGGAAAGATAGGGGAGCGCCGTGACCTCGGCGTCGATGACGCCGCCGTCGAGCCGGACGAGCTTCTCCTCCACCTGCTCGACCGCCATTCCTCCGCCGAGACGTTTCAGACGTTCGAGAACGATCGGCCGGCTGGCCTCGTGCACGAACTCGAGCACCTTCCGCCCGAGAATCTCTTCGGGCCGCGTCGCGCCGAGCATCCGCGTTCCCGCCGGATTGATGAAGATCATCGTCCCCTCGCGGTGAATCGCGATGAGGTCCGGAGACTGCTCGACCAGCTCGCGGTAACGCTTCTCTCCTTCTCGGAGTCTCTGCTCGGCGAGCTCCCGCTCGGTCAGGTCGACGGCGGTCAGGACGATCCCGGCGGGACGGCGGTCCCAGTCGCGCACGACCGAGCCGGAGACGCTGACCGGAATCCTCCTGCCGTCGCTCGCCACCCACCGCATGGTCCGCTCGCGGAACGTCCAGCGGTGCAGGGGCGTCGAATGCGGATCGCTCCACTCTTCGCCGACGATCTCGTGGATCGGGGAGCCCGCGAGCCCCGACGCCGTCCCACCGAGGAGCTCGGCGGCCGCGCGGTTGACCACGCGAATCCGCTCGTCGAGGCCGAGAACGATCACCGCGCCCTGCATCGTCGCGAGGATCTCGGCCGCCGCGAAAGCCGGCGTCAGCTCGACGAGCTGGTAGCGCGTGATCACGAACCAGACGACCGTCAAGTAGCCGACGATCCCGATGAAGCCGAAGGGATAAACCTCGATTCCGAGAGACGGCAGGAAGTCGACGACGCCAATATAGCCGGCGATGGTCGCCCAGAGGAGCGTACGGGACCGTTTGTGATCGATCCGCGTCGTCTGCTTCCGCGCCTCGACGATGTAGTGCCGCGCCGTCGCCGCGAGAACGAAGAAGAAGTACGCGAGGAACGGGATCGTCCCCTCGGTGTAGCGCGGGTAGTATCCCCACGAATAAAGATAGAGGCCCGAGATCAGCCAGTCCGTTCCGACGAAGATGAGGCTGAACAGCCCTCCGATCGCCCAGGCGGCCATGACGTGGACCTCACGCCCGCTGAGTTTCCCGTGGACCGTGATGGTGAAGTGGTAGAGCGCGACCGGGATCAGCGGGATCGTGAGGAACGCGACCCGGGCCCAGAAGAACGCCGTCGCCTCGGAAACCGACCAGTACATCCAGGCGAACGCGAAGAGCCAGTTCCCCGCGGCGAGCGTCAGGGTGAGGAACCGGCGCGAGAGCGCCGAGAACCGGTCGCGCACAGCGAACATGACCCCGAGCGCGACGATGCCGACCGCCGTGATGACGTTCGGCAGTCCTGCAGCCGTGATTTCGTACGTCCCACCCAGCATTCGTCTCGGACCGTTTCAGGCCATTGTCGCCCATCCGCCGCGCGTTTCCCAAGGAGATTCCCGCCTCCCGCGGCACTCCGGTTGCACCACACCGCGGGTATGGCGAAAGAATCGAAGGAGCGCGACGAGCCCCAGAGCTACGGCAGCGGCGGCGACTGGGTCACGGGCAAGACCGGACAGACCGTCGAGGGGACGCTGGACGAGAGCCGGCCGGACGAGGCGTTCTACGACAGCAGCCTCGATGCGGCGAGCCGGAGCGAAGCGCCGGCCTCACCGGGAACGCCGCCTTCCGGCGGCACTCTTCGCGAGAGAGGCGAAGGCGCACCCGAATCAGGAAGGAAGATCGCCGAGAGCAACGAGACGCGCCAGAGCTTCTTCCGCGAGCGCGACTACGACTGAAGCGAGTGTGGCCGCGGCGCCTGTCCTGAGCGGAGCGAAGGATCCCGCCGCGAGCCCTCCAGCGCCGAGGTGACGCTTCGCGAGGGGTGCGCGCCGGGACGGCGGGCCCACACCGACTCGCGACTCACCACCCTCTGACCGGGCGCCACTCGTCGACGATCTTCCCCTCTTCCACGATCCAGTAGTGCTCGAAGAGGGCGGCGGTGAGACACGAGTGATTCGGGACGATCCGGAGGCGGCTGCCGATCGGATGCTTCGCGAAGTCGATCGCGCCGCGGCCGACGATCTGTCCGTGCTCCTGCGAGAGTGCCGCAAAGCGCAGCGGGAGAGGACGGAGGGCGCCGTCGCAGACGATCCCGTATCCGCAATCGGAGTCGACGTGTGTGGGGCCGGTGTCCTTGGAGAGAGCGAGCGCCCCGCCGTCGACGATCATCTTGTTCTGCGCCGGGTAATGAGAGAGTACGGTGACGAGGACCGAGGCCGCGCAATCGTCGAGGGTGCACGAGCCGATCGCCGCCTGGAACGCATCGTAGAAGACGTAGTTCCCCGGGCGGACCTCGTCCGTGTCGGGAATCCGATCGACGACGGACGCCGTCGGCGTCGCGCCGACGCTTCGGAGGAGGCCCTCGGCTCCGATCCGGTCGCGGAGGGCGGTCAGGACGGCCGCCTCGCTCTCGGCGATCGGGACGATCTCCTCGCGCGAGCGGGCGGCGTAGGAGTGCCCGGCGTGCGTGAGCAGGCCCACGAACTCGATCGCCGGCGACTCGGTCAGCCGGCGGCCGAGCGCGACCGCCTCGTCGGAATCGGGGTCGACCCCGGCGCGCTTCGCTCCCGAATCGACCTTGAGGAAAACGCGAAAGCGGACGTCATGCGCTCTCCCCCACTCGTCGAGCGCCTCGGCGGCGACGGCGTGATCGATCAGCACCGCGAGCCGGATGGTCCGCATGAGATCGGCCGCCCTCTCCAGCTTCCCGGGGTCGATCGGAACCGCGTACGTCACGTCGCCGAAGCCCGTCGCTCCGAACGCTTCCGCCTCCGCCAGGGTCGAGACGGTGATCGGACCGCTCGCACCGCCGTGCTGGAGGCGAGCGCCCTCGATCGTCTTGTGCGTCTTCACGTGCGGCCGGAACGCGACGCCGGAGCGTTCCGCCTTCGCGCGCATCGCATCGCAGTTCCGCCGGAACCGCTGCTGGTCGACGAGGAAAGCCGGGGTCGGGATCTCGAGGAAGTGCACGCGGCGATTCTCCCGATTTCCGGCCGCCGCGGCCAGACCCCGGATCGGGCGGCCTTCGGACCGCCCGGAACGCAGAACGCAGAACTCAGAACGTAGAAGGAAGAAACCCGCCCGCCCGGCGCAGGTTCCCGGTCCCCTTTCTCGCTTCTTCGTTCTGCGTTCTGCGTTCGATGAGCCGTGGCGGTACGGCGTCGTTGCGGAGCGTCACGCCGGGTCGCTGAGCTCCCGCGCGCGGACGAGCGTCTCCCACGGCGCCGGGCGGGCGAAGATGTATCCCTGTCCCAGCGAAATGTCGAGATCGCGGCAGACCGCCAGCTGCTCTTCGGTTTCGATCGCCTCGGCGATCGAGACGGCGCCGATCGTGTCCGCGCAGCGGGCGACGAGCTCCACAATGCGCCGCCGCACCGGATCGCTCTCGACGCCGTGGAAGAGGGAGTGGCCGACTTTGAGATAGTCGGGCTTCAGTTCGGCCACGGCTTCGAGCGTCGCGTATCCGGAGCCGCAGTCGTCGATCGCGATGAGGAATCCCATCGCCTTCAGCTCGTGGAGGCCGCGGCGGAACGTGCTGAAGTCGCGGATCGCTCCTCTTTCGGTCACTTCGAGCACGACGCGCTCGCCTCGCGACACGAGCGGCCGGAGCACCTCGGTGCCGCGCTGCTGGAGCTGCTGGATGAAGTTCGCCTCGAGGTTGAAGAAAAGCAGACCCTGGTCCGTGATTTCCGGAAGCACGTGCTCCATGTTCCGGATGCAGAGCGCCTGCAGGTCCCATACGAGACGGAAGTCGCGCGCGAGATCGAAGATCACGTCGGCCTTCTCGATCTCCGTCCCCGCGGGCCCGCGGGACAGCGCCTCATGACCGATCACCCGTCTCGTCGCGAGGTCGACGATCGGCTGGAAGTGCGTGACGATCGAGCGGTCGCGGATGGCACGGTGGAGGCGCTCGCCGAGCGCGTGGAGATACCGCGTTTCACGCCGGCCGGCGAGGTCCTTCGCCTCGCGCACGGCGTTGTAGAGAACCGCGGGGGATCCCGGCTCGACGATCCGGCAGACGGCTCCGCCGACGAACGTCGCGACGTCCTCGGCGAACACCGGGTCCGCGTCGATCTGTGCCAGCAGGCGGCGCGATTCGATCTCGAGATCGTGGATGACTTCCACGACCGGGCGCTCGAGCGGCTGGCGGGTGAAGCAGTAGAAGTCGTTCGATCCGGGGTGGGACGTCGCGATGACGACGTCGTCGCCCAGGACTCCGGAGAGGACGACCTGGAGGCCGCGGACGAACTCGCGGCGGATCCGGTCGAACGTTTCCCACGATTTCCGCTCGCCCAGGGCGAACAGCGGCTCGATCTCGATGCAGAACACGCTGACCGTCTCGCCGCGCCCGAGAAGCTCGCGGTACTCGCCGAATACGAGCGCGAGAGAAGCGACGCGCGTCGTCGGGTCGAACAGCAGCTCGTTCCAGCGCGTCGGCGCGGCGGAGAGAGAGAAGTCCCACAGGCTCTCGTCGCGCGACTGGAGCAGCTCGTTGACGACGCGCCGGATCTGGCGCGGCTCGAGGACGCCGCTGATGAGGCGATCCGCCCCGAGGTCGAACGAGCGGCGGCGGTCCCCCTCGCTCGCCGTCTGCGCGAGCAGAACCGTCGGAAGACGACGGCCGCGCGGCGTGGACCGGAGGTACGCGAGAAAGTCCCAGCCGGACGCGCGGTGCAGGTCGACCCGGATCAGGACGGCATCGGGCGGCTCGCCGAGCAGGAAGTCGCACGCGCGGCCGATGTCGCTCGCCCAGGTGATGTGGTAGCTCGGCTCCGGAAGCGACGCGCGGATGACGCGCGCCGCGATGGCGTCGTCGTCGAGGAGCAGAATTCTCGCCTGCCGCTCGCCGCTGCGCTGAGTTCCATAGCCTGATCCAATGGACACGGGGTGCCTCCCTCTTCTACAGGAGTTGCAGAAGACGGAGTTTTCCTACCCACCCCGTAAAAAAATTTTGACCACGGGGTGCCGAAAATCGCCAAAAGGCGCGGAAACCCGGTAGAAATGGAAGCTAGCGCCGGAGTTTTTCTACTCCGCCCACCCCGCCAGGGAGACTTCCGGCTCCGCGACGAACGGCAGCGCCTCTCCCGGACGGAAGATCGCGAGCAGGCTGATCACTCCGCGGTACCCCACCCGGAGCCGGTAGGCGGCGCCCGATGGGATGAAGAGCCAGTCTCCCGGTCCCAGCTCCTCGCCGGCGAACCACACCGATCCGTTGAGCACGAATCGAATGGCGTCGCCCTCGAGGTGCGCGGCCGGCCCGAGATTCGATCCCGGTCCCGCAATCGTCACGCTCGTCAGCAGATCCTCGGTCCCGCCGAACGGGGGCGTCCACTGACGGACTTCCTCCGACAGGCCCTTGAGATCGGCTTCGTGACCGCCCAGCCGGCGGTCGCGCGAGGTGATGACTTCCGCGAGCGGCTCGTTTCCGATGGCGCCGAGCGCGAGCTCGAGGCGGATCAGGTATTCCTCGAGTAGCGGACGGCGCTTGCGCGTTGCTGCCATGGATGCCTCCGGGTTCCTCGTTCGCTGAAGGTCGCCTAGCCGATGGGCGACTTCAGAACCTCGAGGATCCGGACGGTCTCGAGGACCTTGTCCCAGTTCCCGAGGATGGCCACGAAGATGTCGCGTGCGGCGTCGGGGTCGAGCCTCCGACGCGGAGCCGCCTGGGCGACCGTGGCTGCCAGCGTGAAGAGAGTGACGTAGAGACCCTGGGCACGAATGATGGACTTCCGCATGATTTCCTCCTCCTCGAGAGTCCGGGCGTTTCCCGGCCCTCTGAGACAGGAGTTGCGGAAGAGGGTAGGTTTCCTACCCCCCATTCGTCAAAAAATCGTCTTTTTTTTGGCCCGAACCGCAAAAAATTTACGGTGGAGGCGGCAAAAACAGCAATTCCGGCTGTTTTGGGAGCCTTTCGACGTACGTCCGGACGTGGCGGACCAGCTCCGGCGTGACGGCTCGCGTCTCGGCGGCCTCGCGCAGGTACGCGAGCGCAGCCATGGCGTAACGCTGGACCCCAGCCTTCGCGAACCGATCGATGAGGAGTCTCGAGATTGCCGGAACGTCGTCGTACCGGCCGAGGGCGACGAGGGCTTCGAGGATATCGAGGTGGATGATCGCGAAGTCGCCGTCGGCACCAATCTGTTCGAGCTCCCTGGCGGCGGAACGGAGGCGGGCGATGCCCTGCTCGTAATCGCCTTTCGAAACCAGCAGCCGCCCGAGTCCCCAGCGCGACGCGATCGCGACGTCGCTGATCCCCATCTCGATGCTCATGTTCAGTGCCTGAAGGAAATAGATGGACGCCGTATCGGCATCGAGGATGTCGACCGAGCAGTGGGCGATGTTGAGAAACAGCATCGCGAGGGTGCTGAGATCGCCGGCCTGCTGCGTCGGCTTGAGAAGCGCCATGAACTTCTCGCGCGCTTCGCGGCTCGATCCGAGATTTCGCAACAGGTTCGCCTCGACGAGGCCGGCGTGACGGTAGCGCGTGTCGTCGCCGTATTCGAGAAACGTTTCCGCAACCGTCTGGACGATCGAAAGCGCTTCCGAGAGCCGATCCGTCTCGTGCAGGACCGTCGCGCGAACATAATCGACGGTCGCGAGATCGAAGTCGGGAATCGGCTGCTGCCGGTAATGCCGCTCCGCTTCGTCGAGCGACCAGAGCGCGTCCTGGATTTCGCCGCAGAGACGCAGCGCGTTCGCGCGATCCTTCCACGCCTGCCCGCGCGCCCTTTCGACCACACCCGCGAGATACGCGGAGGGATCGAGCGCGTCGGCCGCCTCGATCGCCAGCGTCGCAATCTGCTCGAACTCCCGCGGCGCGATGTGTGCCCGCCGCCGTCCTTCACCGAGCAGCTCCCGCACCAGTCCGACCGTGCAGACGCCGTCGAACTGGCGGAGCATCACATGCCACTGCTCCACCGGCCGCGCGCGCAGGTCCTCGAGGATCGCCGCCGCACGGAACTCTTCTTCGGTCAGCCGCAGCGATTCCGTCACGAGACGATCGAGACCGGGCTCCGCTTCCATCCGCACGTTCATCGCCGGCTCGTCGCCGCCCCAGACCTCCGCGTCGGCGAGTGTCAGGGCGAGCTCCTGAATCTCGCCGTACAACTCCATGCACGACGCGCAGGTCTCGAGGTGTTTCTCCACCGCCGGTTCCACCAGGGCGGGGTTTTCGACGAGGTCGTAAATGCGATCGCGATCACAGGTCATGGCATCACCTTCCCTGTAGTTAGACGGACATAAATCTGATGTGCCCTCTTCAGGCACTTCGCGATCAGCTTCTCCGCGTAGCGATTCGTCGTCTCGAGCTGCTGGGCGACCTCGATGGCACTGCACCCCTCGAGATACCGTAACCTCAACGTATCACGGCACTTCTGGTGCAGACGCGACAGGGTTTCCCGAATCGTGATGCGATTGGCAACGGTTTCATCCAGCTCCGGAGCCAGCGGATCACTCCGCTTCCGCAAATCCGCCGGAAGCCCCTCGGTCCGCCCGTGTCCGCGCCAGTAGTTGCGGCTCGCATTGCACATCGCCCCGACCAGCCACGACCGCACGTTGCGAATGTCACCGTCCGTTGACAGATACGCGACGAACACCTCCTGGATCAGGTTCTCGGCATCCCCGTCGGGAATCCGGAACTTCTGGCAGGCGAGGTAGCGGAGCAGGTTGAAATGGAGGCGATAGACGTCCTCGATCTCCTCCGCCGTCCGAGTCGTCGCGGTCGTCGGCCGCGGCGCGGTCATGACGAAGCTCCCGGCGGATGGCTCCGCCGAGCCCGTACGACGGACTTGGGGGGGAACATGGTCGAAATATTGTACGGCAAACCCAGCCGGAAGGGGCTCTGCTATCCTCCCGCGGCCATGAAGCCGCTCCTGTCCTTGCTCCTTCTCTGCTTCATGATGGGGTGCGCGGATCCCCCGCCTGCCCCGGCCGAGCCAGAAATGACCATCGACGACATCGCCCGAGAGTACGTCCGCCTCGTGCTCGCCATGGGTCTGCACGACGCGGACTACGTCGACGCCTACTACGGACCTCCGGAGTGGCGCACCGCCGTCGAGCGGGAGCGGCCATCGCTCGACCAGATCCGCGCCGGGGCCGTTGGCCTTCAGGCGCGTCTCGGGTCGCTTCCGGCCGTCGCGTCGGCCGGCGCGCGCCTCGAAGATCTCCGCAGAACCTATCTGACGAAGCAGCTCGCGGCGCTCATCACTCGCGCCGACATGCTCCTCGGCCGCGAGATGACGTTCGACGAACAGGCGCGCGCTCTATACGACGCGGATCCGCCGCACGACTCCGAAGATCACTTCCGCGCGATCCTCGCGCGGCTCGACGCCCGCGTCCCGGGAGAGGGACCTCTCGCCGAGCGCGTCGAGCGCTTCCGCGCGCAGTTCGTCATTCCGCCCGATCGCCTCGACGCCGTCTTCCGCGCCGCGATCGACGCATGCCGCGACCGCACGGTCGCGCACATCGATCTTCCACCGGGAGAAAACTTCCGTCTCGAATACGTCACCGATAAATCGTGGAGCGGGTACAACTGGTATCAGGGGAACTACCAGAGCCTCATTCAGGTCAACACCGATTTCCCCATCTACATCGATCGCGCGATCGACCTCGCCTGCCACGAGGGGTATCCGGGTCACCACGTCTACAACATGCTCCTCGAGAAGAACCTCGTGCGCGACCGCGGATGGCCGGAGTTCTCGGTCTACGCTCTCTTCTCGCCCCAGTCGCTCATCGCGGAGGGGACGGCGAACTACGGGATCGAAGTCGCGTTCCCCGCGGGCGAGCGCGTCCGCTTCGAAGAGGACGTTCTCTTTCCTCTGGCCGGACTCGACCCGTCGCGCGCCGGCGACTACTACGCCGTTCTCGCTCTCATCGACGAGCTGAGCTACGCGGGCAACGAGGCGGCGCGACGCTACATCGACGGAGAGATCTCGGCCGAGGAGGCCGCCGCATGGCTCGTCGAGTTCGCGCTCTACTCTCCGGAACGAGCGAAACAGCGCGTCCGCTTCATGGATCAATACGGCGCCTACGTCATCAACTACAACCTCGGCAAGGACCTCGTCGCGCGGCACGTCGAGGCGCTCGGCGGGACCGAGGACGATCCCGCGAGACGCTGGGAGATTTTCGAGGATCTTCTTTCGTCGCCGCGCCTCCCGTCGACGCTGGCGGGATCGTGAGCGTTGTCTAGAGCGCGATCCGCTCGCCCGGCCGATGCTCGCTCGGCTCGCTCCCTTTTCGGAAGAGTCGCGCGTTCGTCCGGCCGCCGAGCGTCATCGTCCCCTTCTCGACGCGCAGGTACGACCCCTCGCGCAGCCCGAGGACCGGGACGTCGTTCATCTCGTGGAACTCGCGGATGCGCTGTTCCCGCGTCTCGCCCATGTGACTCGATTCCGGTTGCGGATCGAGGTAGTGCGGGTTGATCTGGAACGGGATGATCCCGAGGGCGTCGAAGCTCGGTGGATAAACGATTGGCATGTCGTTCGTCGTTTTGATGGTGGGACACGCGAGGTTCGTTCCCGCACTCGATCCGATGTAGGGGATGCCCTTCTCCAGCGCGGCGTCGCGCAGCGGGTCATAGAGACCAGTCCGATAGACCTGCGTCAGGAGGCGGAAGGTGTTCCCGCCGCCGGTGAAGATCGCGTCCGCATCGCGGAGAACGGCCGCCGCGTCTGACTCGTGAGCGCCGCGGACCTCATACCCCATGCGCGCGAGGCGCTCCCGCGCGAGCCCCGTGTATCCGTCGAGATCGGCCATCGCGTACGGCACGAAGACGATGCGCCGCCGGTCGCCGAGAAAGTCGCGGATGGCCTCCTCGGCCCAGTCGAGGAACGATTCGCCGTGGATGGTGGAGTTGGACAGGAGGAGGGCGCGCTTCATGGGGGCGAATTCTAGTCCGGTCGTCATCCTTCGCTAAGCGCTTCTAGTGTGCGAGCTGTCATCCCGAGCGGTAGCGAGGGATCTGGGCGGGTGTGAGCGGGAGATCGTCGCGCACCCGACCCCCAGATCCCTCGCCTCACGGCTCGGGATGACAGCTCCGGTCATTTCCGCTTCATCGGTACATCGTGCCGTTCGATGGCTCGGGATGACGCCGGTTTCCTTTTCGCGGGCGGGCGTGTCCAATACGACATGGAGACGATCGTCAGAGCCGGAGAGAAGTCCGACGTGCGTGCGTCCATAACCGAATTTCCCTCGCCCGGAGGCGGCGCCTCCGACGCCGAGCTTCTGCGCCGCATCCGCGGCGGCGAGAGGGCGGCCGCGGAAGAGCTCGCGGAGCGGAACTACCGCAGGGTCTTCGCGTATCTCGTCAAATGCTGCGGCGATCGCGACGCCGCGGCCGACCTGACGCAGGAGACGTTTCGCAAAGCCTGGCAGGCGCTCGGCGGATTCGACGGGCGCTCGTCGATCTCCACCTGGCTCCACCGGATCGCCTATACGACTTTTCTGAACTCTCTCCGCGGACCGCGGCCCGCTCCGGCGGACGACGATTCCCCTCCCCTTCCCGATCCATCACCAGGCGCCGAAGAGCGCCTCCGGCGCGAGGAGGAAGAATCGGCGCTCCGGCGCGCGGTGCTCGAGCTCCCCGACGAGCTCCGCTTCACGGTGACGGCGCATTACTGGGGTGAGATGTCGGTCCGCGACATCGCGGCGGCGGAACGGATCACGACCGTCGCCGTCCGGAAACGGCTCGCGCGCGCCACGGCGCGTCTCGCCGAGCTGCTCAACGAGGTGTCCTCATGAATCGAAACGAACAGGTACGGCGCCGTCTCGAGGCCGTCGAAGCGCCCGAGCCGCCGAAGGATCTTCTCGACCGCATTCAGGGCGAGATCCCCGGCGATCTCGCGACACTCACCGCGCCGCCGCAGCGCTCCACGTCCGGCCCGCGCTGGTGGCAGGCCGCCGCCGCCGTCTTCCTCCTCCTCGGCGGCGGTTGGCTCGCCTGGACCTGGACCAGCGACCCGGTCGGTCCCGACTTCGGCACGGTCGAATCGCTGGCCTACGAACCGGCGGCGCCGGAACGGGCCCGTGAGCGCGCGGTGCCCTCTCCCGTTCCGATGGAACAGGCGGTTGCGGAGAGAAAGGAGACGGAATCCGCGGCGCAGAGCGTGGTCGCGGATGAGAGTCGCCGCGCGGCCAAGCCCGTCACACGGCAGCTCGCTCGTCCCGGAATTGCGGTGGCGCCTCCCCCGCCGGCCGCTCCGTCGGTAGCCACGTCCCCTGCCCTCCCCGCCCCGGCCGCTGCGAAGGTCGAAGAAGGAGTTCTCGGCGCCGTGGTGGGTGGCGTCGTGGGCGGCGTGTTGCACGACAACCGCACCGAGGCCGTCGCACAGGCGATCACCGTTACGGCGCAGGCTCCTTCGACCGGCGGCACGGCCGAGCCGAACGATCAGCCGTACGGCGACGTCTTCTTCCGCACCTACGGAACGAATCCGTTCGTCGACACCGAGGATGACGCGCAGTCGACGTTCGGTCTCGACGTGGACACCGGCTCGTACACGGTCGCGCGCCGTTACCTCCGAGACGGCCACCTCCCGCCGCCGGAAGCGATCCGCGTCGAGGAGATCCTGAACGCGTTCCGTTACGGCGACGCCGCGCCTCGCAGCGACGACTTCGCGATCTACACCGCGGGCGCCGAGTGGCCCTTCCCGCGTGGCGAGCGCTATCACGGGCTCCGCTTCGGAATCCGCGCCCGCGAGGTGAGTGTGGCCGAGCGGAAGCCGGCGACCCTCATCTTCACCGTCGACGTCTCCGGATCGATGGCGCGCGAGAATCGTCTCGGGCTCGTCAAGCAGGCGCTCCATCTCCTTCTCGACCAGCTCGACCGCGGCGACCGGATCGGCCTCGTCGTCTACGGCACGCAGGCCGAGGTCCTTCTCGAGCCGACCAGCGACCACGACGCGATCCGTTCGGCGATCGACAGCCTCACGCCGGGCGGCTCGACGAATGCCGAGGACGGACTCCTGCGGGCGTACGATCTGGCGAACCGCTATTACCGCGACGGCGCGATCAACCGCGTCATCCTCTGCTCGGACGGCGTCGCGAACGTCGGCCGCACCGGACCGGAATCGATCCTCGACCGCATCGGCACTTCCGCGCGGCGCGGCATCGAGCTGACGACCGTCGGATTCGGCATGGGGAATTACAACGACATCCTGATGGAGCAGCTCGCGAACCAGGGCAACGGCCAGTACGCCTACGTCGACACGATCGCCGAGGCGCGGAGAATCTTCGTCGAGAACCTGACGGGGACGCTGCAGACGATCGCGCGCGACGCGAAGGTCCAGGTCGAGTTCAACCCCGCCGTCGTCGCGCGCTACCGCCTCCTCGGATACGAGAATCGCGACATCGCCGACGAGCGCTTCCGCGACGACTCCGTCGACGCGGGAGAGATCGGAGCCGGCCACGCCGTCACCGCGCTGTACGAGATCAAGCTGCATCGGTCGGTCTCGCGCAACGATCGCGTGGCCACGATCCACCTCCGCTACCGCGACGTCGAGGCCGGTGACGCGGTCCGCGAGATCGAGGAGGACGTCTACGTGCGCGACATCGCGCGGGAGTGGGAAGACGCCGATCCATCGCTACGGCTCGCGACGCTCGCCGCGACGTTCGGCGAACTGCTCAAGCAGAGCTACTGGGTGCGCGAAGTCGAGCCCGGGACGGTCACCGCGGCTCTCGACCGTCTCGCGCGCGAAACGGAGGATCCGGCGGTCGAGGGGCTCGCGTCGCTGGCGCACCGGGCGGCGCGACTTCTCTCAGCCGATCGGCCGGATTAATGTGGCCGCGGCGTCCCGCCGCGAGGCCTTGGCGCCAACGTCACGCCATGACAGGTGCGCGCCGGGACGGCGCGCCCACACGCCTACTCGACCTCTCGCGCGATCGGATAGAGGCGCCACCGCGCGTCGACGTACGGCGTCCGCTCGTAGAACCACTCGAGCCGCCGCCGCGCGCTCTGCCGGAACGCCTCGTCCTCGCGCACCTTCTGCTCGAACTCGGCCCGCAGCTCCGGGTCGAGCTCGAGCATGCGCGCCGCCATCGGCTCCATCACGTAGCCCTCGACGTACTCCGTCCGCGAGAGCGGCTCGAGGACGAGGCCCCAGGTGAAGACCGAGTCGGTCGACGCCGGCTCGAGCAGGAGCATCGCGAGAGTGCCGAGGGGCTGGTCCGTCGGAACGCGGACGCTGTTCGCGGGGAACGTCCAGCTGCGGCGAACGGGACGCGGCTCGGCGTCAGCGAGCACGTGACCCTCGAACGGTTGATTGCCGATTGACGCGTTGTCCAGGCGGTACATCTCGAACTCCCTCGTCACCGGCTCGCTCGTCCGTTCGTAACGGATTCCGTGGACGTCGAGCTGCTCGATGACGTCGGTCCACGCCGGCGGAATCCAGTAGGCCTTCGGCCGCCTCGCGGAGCTCGCGACTTCCGCCGGCCAGAACGGGACCTCGCGCGTGTACGGCCTGCCCGTCCATTCGGTGATGAGCCCTCCCGTAATCGGCGAGCGCCGCTCCCGCGCTTCGATCCCCCGGAACTCGACCGTGCCGGACGGCGTATCGGCCGTGGTCCACTCGAGGGGGACGACCTCCGCGCGCCGCGCCCGATCCTCGGCCGTCGCCTTCCGGATCGACTCCGCTTCGCGCCCGAGCACTTCCATCGAAGCGACCAGGGCGACGTACGTCCCGAGAACGCGCTGACGGAACGGCTTGAGCGAATGGTTCTCGTACAGGACCGACGGAATGTGCCGCGCGTCGCCGTACCCGTGCGAATAGCGGGGAGGAGCGACCCATCCGACGATCCCCTGCCGGAGCGAGTCGTCCACGCCGAAGATCAGCGGCCCGGGGATGTGGCCCCACTCGGTCAGCGCCGCGTCGACGGCGGGCTCGTAGACGCCTGCGAGCCACCGCGCGATCGCCGGCGACCACACGTCTTCGCCGTTGTATCCGTACGTGATGTCGTACTGGTAGTCGGCGCCGTCCGTGACGTGAATGTCGAGGTAGAGGTCCGGCTCCCACCGGCGGAGCGCCGCGATCATCGCGCGCATCTCCGGCGTGTCGGCCTTCGTGTAGTCGCGGTTGAGGTTCAGATTCTGTGACGTCGTGCGCCACCCGGAGACCTCGGGCCCGCGCTGATTGATCCTGGAGAAGCGCGACGCTCTCTCGTGACCGTCGACGCTGAAGATCGGGACGAACAGCAGATTCGCCCGCTCGAGCACCTGCTTCTGCGTCCCGCGAACGGTCATGTCGCGGAGGAGCATCATTCCCGCGTCCTTCCCGTCGATCTCGCCCGAGTGGATGCCCGCCTGAACGAACAGCGTCGGCTTGCCCGATGCGCGCAGCGCCTCCGGCGTGAACCGGCGCTCGCGCGACGCGATCACCATCCAGATGTCGCGTCCCTCGGGGCTGCGCCCGAGCGACACCATCTCGAGCTCCGGCGCGGCGGCGACGAGCTTCCGAAGCCAGGCGACGGTCTCGTCGTAGGAGGGAGAGCGCGTCAGTCCGGAGTCTTCACCCGGCGTGACCCACGGATCTCCCGCCTCGAGGACGAGCGACTCGCTCCGGCCGGACCACGGCTCGAGCGGCGGAAGGACGTCCTCGAGCGCAATATCGGGAGGCGCCGCCAGGAGCGACAGAGGGACGAGCAAAAAAAGCAGAATCCGCATGAACGCGGATTCTAGTCCACAGATTACACAGATCTTCACAGATTGAGATCGCGCACCAAGCCAAATCAATCTGTGTAATCTGTGGATGAATTCTCTCGAATCAGACCGCGACCTCGGCGGGCAGCTCCGCTTCGCGCCGCAGCACCTCGGCCTTGTCCGTCCGCTCCCACGTGAACTCGGGCTCGGAACGGCCGAAGTGGCCGTACGCCGCCGTCTTCCGGAAGATCGGACGGCGGAGATCCAGCGATTCGATGATCCCCTTGGGCGTCATGTTGAAGTGACCGCGGATCAGCTCCACGATCTTTTCTTCATCGACGCGGCCCGTGCCGAAGGTGTCGACGGCGATCGAGACGGGCTCCGCGACGCCGATCGCGTACGCGAGCTGGACCTCGGCCTCGTCGGCCACGCCCGCCGCCACGAGATTCTTCGCGACGTAGCGCGCCATGTAGCACGCCGACCGGTCGACCTTGGTGGGATCTTTCCCCGAGAACGCGCCCCCGCCGTGCCGCCCGCGGCCGCCGTACGTGTCGACGATGATCTTCCGTCCCGTGAGTCCCGTGTCGCCCTGCGGTCCGCCGACGACGAACCGGCCGGTCGGGTTGATGTGGTAGACGGTCTTCTCGTCGATCAGGCCCTCGGGGAGGACCGGACGGATGACCGACTCGATGATCGACTCGCGGAGCTCTTGGTTCGACACCACGGGCGAGTGCTGCGTCGAGATGACGACGGCGCTGATCCGTACGGGACGCTTCCCCTCGTACTCGACGGTGACCTGGGACTTGCCGTCCGGACGGAGGAAGTCGAGCTGGTTCGAGCGGCGCGTCTCGGAGAGGCGCTGGGCCAGCTTGTGCGCAAGCGTGATCGGCAGCGGCATGAGCTCGTCGGTCTCGCGGCAGGCGTAGCCGAACATCAGCCCCTGGTCGCCGGCGCCACCCGTGTCGACGCCCTGCGCGATGTCGGGCGACTGCGGGTCGATCGACGAGATCACCGCGCACGTCTCGTTGTCGAAGCCGTACTTCGCGCGGGTGTAGCCGATGTCCCGGATCGTGCTGCGCACGATCGATGGGAAGTCGACGTAGGTGCGGGTCGTGATCTCGCCGGAGATCATCGCGAGGCCCGTCGTGACGAGCGTTTCGCACGCGACGCGGCCGGTCGGGTCGTCGGCGAGGACCGCGTCGAGAATCGCGTCCGAGATCTGGTCCGCGATCTTGTCGGGATGCCCCTCGGTGACGGACTCCGACGTGAATAGATATCTACGATTGGATGCCATGGAAACTCCTGTTGCTGGGGTTCGAGTCGGGGTCATTGTAGCCGAGTCCGAGGGGGATTACCGGTCCCAGCCGGGCCCCCGGTTTGCAGAGTCGGGGGGCGATGCTCCAGCCGAGCCACCTCCCCCGCTACACGCGCCTCGCCCTCCTGTTCACGCGCTACGGGCGGCACGATTTCGACCTGCAGGTCGCCGCGACCGCCGCGGAGGCGCAGATGCCGGCCGAGCGGGAGGAGGAGCGGATCGAGCCCGAGATCGAGGCGCGCGCGGCGGCGTTCGCGCGGGAGCTGAAGGAGCTCGGCCCGACGTACATCAAGTTCGGCCAGGTCCTCTCCACGCGGCCTGACGTCGTTCCCCCGCCCTACATCGAAGCGCTCGAGGAGCTCCAGGACCAGGTCGGCCCTTTCTCGTTCGCCGACGTCGAGCGGATCGTGGAAGAAGAGCTCGGGGCGAAGCTCTCGAAGATCTTCGCGGACTTCGAGAGCGTTCCGGTCGCGACGGCATCGCTCGGGCAGGTCCACCACGCGCTGATGCGCGACGGGCGCGAAGTCGTCGTCAAGATCCAGAGGCCCGGGGTCCGCGACTCGGTCGCCGAGGACATGCAGGTCTTCGACGAGATCGCGCGGTTCCTCAATGAGCACTCCGGCGTCGCGCGGAAGATGAACCTCGCCGGGAGCGTCCGGCAGATCCGGCGCAGCCTCACGAATGAGCTCGATTACCTCCAGGAGGCGACGAACATCGAGACGTTCCGCCGGACGCTCGGGGAGTACCCCGAGATCTACATCCCGCGGGTCATTCGCGACCTGACGACCAGCCGAGTCCTGACGATGGAGCTGATCAAGGGAAAGAAGGTGTCGCGCATCACGCCGCTCGAGACGATCGATCACGACTACCAGAATCTCGCCGTCGTGGTCACGCGGGCGTACCTGAAGCAGATCTGCGTCGACGGGTTCTGGCACAGCGACCCGCATCCGGGGAACGTCTTCGTCCGGGAGGACCAGCTGGTCCTGCTCGATTTCGGGATGACGAGCCGCATCAGCAACGCGATGCAGGACGAGGTCGTGAAGCTCCTGCTCGGCGTCACGGAGAACCAGGGGGAAGAAGTCGCCGACGTCTGCATGCGCGTCGGCACGCCGCAGGAGGGATTCAACCGCGATCACTTCGTGCGCGACGTGACGGACATGGTCAGCGTCTATCACGAGGCGGACCTCAAGGAGGCGAACGCGGGACGAATCGTCTTTCAGGTCATCGGCGTCGCGAGCGCGAACGAGCTCCAGATCCCGGCGGAGCTGGCGATGCTCGCGAAAACGCTCCTCCAGCTCGACGGCGTCACCCGCCGGCTCGATCCCGACTTCAATCCCCGCTCCGTGATCCGCGACTATTCGGAGAGCCTCCTCACGAAGAAAGTCCGCCAGAAACTCCGTCCGCGGAACTACTACTCCGCGCTCATCGACCTGAACACGCTCGCGATCGAGCTCCCGCGCCGCATCCGCTCGATCGTCGACCAGGTCGAGAGCGGACGCCTGGCGGTCGGCATCGAGATCAACCAGATCGATCACCTGCTCAAGGCGTTCTCGAAGATCGCGAACCGCCTGACGATGGGGCTCGTCCTCGCCGCGATCATCGTCGGCTCGGCCCTCGTGATGGACGTCCCCTCCCCGTTCCGGATCCTCGGCTATTCGGGGATCGCGATGATCGGCTTCGTCGCCGCGTCGGTGATCGGGTTCTATCTGATCGTGACGATCCTCATCCACGACCGGCACGACCGGAACAAGGCGCGGAGGTGACCGGTCGAAATGAACGGACCGTCATCCCGAGCGTTAGCGAGGGATCAGGGTCGGGCGGGAAGCGCGTGACGCGTCGGCGTCGTTCGGCGGGAGAACGATTGTTCGTCCTCCCGCCGACCTGAGGCGCTCCGTTCACGGA
>JBOGJQ010000515.1:0-1617 GCA_050745405.1 Thermoanaerobaculia bacterium
GCTCGGGGGGCGACGGAGGGGGCGGCTCGGCCGGGCGGCGGGACGAGCCGAGGAGCGCCTTTCCCGCGCGCATCGAGTCCTCGAGGCCGCTCAGCGGCTTGAGCTTCTCCCCTTCGGCCGCGCCGAGAAGCGTCTGCGGGGAAATGCCGCCCTCGCGGAACAGAGCGTCCGGGTCGTACTCGAGCTCGGCCTGGCCCGCGGCGTCGCTCAGGATGAAGTTGAACTCGCCGTCGCGCGCGCCGAGCAGCGGGGTCACGATCCGGAGGATCCTTGCGCGCACCAGGTCGGAGAGGCGGTCCGAATCGACGACGCCGAGCTCGAGAAGCGCCGTTCCGAGCTGCGCGCCGACCTCGACCATCCGGTCGAGCTCCGCGCGATTCGCCGGACCGATCACGCCCGCCTCCGCGAGATGCGACTCGATGTCCGGGTCCGACGGCGAGCTCGCGTCGACCACCAGGCCGTTGCGGAACACGATCGTCGAGCGGCCCGCGCCGTCCACGATTTCGAGGATGCCCGTCCGCCGGCTCAGAAAAACGATCTGAATGATGTCCGGAAGCGACAGGTCTTCCAGTCGTCCGAGAAGACTCATTCGCGCTCTTGCAGATTGTACCGTTTCAGAATGCCGTCGAGGATCCCGTTGATGAACTGCCCCGACTTCTGCGTGCCGAACTTCTTCGCGATCTCGATCGCCTCGTCGATGATGACGAGCTTGGGCGTCTCGGACTCCCACATGAACTCGTAGACGGACATCCGGATGATGTTGCGGTCGACGACGGACATCCGGCTGAGGCGCCAGTTCTCGGCCTGCTCGACGATCATCCGGTCGATCTCCTCGAGATGGCTCACGGTCCCCTCGAAGATACGGACGGCGAAGTTGCGGACCGGCGGCTTGACCTTCTGCAGATCCTCGAACGTGAGGATCACCGACTCCGGGTCGTTCCCAGACACGTCGTGTTGAAAGAGCATCTGGAGCGCGAGCTCTCGGGATTTGCGGCGGGCACCCATCAGCGTAGTGGAGTTCTCGGTCCGAGCAAATTACAGGCCGTCGATGCGGCGCCTGAGGGTGGCCAGCTCGATCGCGGCGAGCGCGGCCTCCCAACCCTTGTTACTTCCCTTGGCGGTGCGCGCGCGCGCCTGCTCGAGCGTGTTGCACGTGATGACGCCGAAGCTGATCGGCACGCGCGTCGCGATGGCGGCCTCGGAGATCTGCGTCGTCGTCTGGGCGGAGATGAAGTCGAAGTGCGGCGTCTCGCCGCGGATGAGGCACCCGATCGTGACCAGCGCGTCGTAGCGCCCGGTGCGCGCGATCTCGGCCGCGGTCGCGGGGATCTCGAACGCGCCGGGAACGCGGAACACGTGGACGTCCTCCCCCTTCGCGCCGTGGCGCTCGAGACAGTCGAGCGCGCCCGCGAGGAGCGCCTCGACGATGGCGTCGTTGAAGCGGCTCGCGATCACCGCGAACCGCAGGCCCGACGCCGTCAGATCACCTTCAAAGACCAGGGGCATGGCAAAAACGCTCAGCGGCGCATTCTAGTACGAGTCGGGAGTCCGGAGTCGGAGTCGATAGTCGTCCGTCCAGAGTCGCCGTCATCCCGAGCGTAGCGAGGGATCAGGGTC
>JBOGJQ010000516.1:0-2119 GCA_050745405.1 Thermoanaerobaculia bacterium
CACCGGCTACCCTCCTCCGCGCCTCCGGCGCGAGCGGACAACGGACAACGAATAACGATCAACGATCAACGATCAACGATCAACGAACAACCGACAACCGACAACCGACAACCGACAACGAACAACGATCCACGATCCACGACATACACTGACGCCGTGCACCTCCGTGACGCAACGATCCACGATCTCCCGGCCATCACGGCACTCCTGAAGGATGCGAACGACACGCCGTACGATCTGGCGCGCGTCGCGCGCGAGAAGTGCTTCGAGGCCGGGCTTTCCCGCTCGCCGCGAACGATCGTCGCCGTCGAGGGCGACGACCCGCTGGGACTCATCACCGCCACCCGCGGGGCGATCCGACTCATCGCGGTCCGGAGGGACCGGCGCCGCGAAGGGATCGCGACGCGTCTGCTGACGGCGCTCGAGTCTCCGCGACTCGTCGCGTTCGGCTCGCCCGGTAACTACTTTCTACCGGGCGTCCCGAAGCGCGACGCGGGGACGCTCGCCTTTTTCGAGAGCCACGCCTTCGCCGCCGAGAGCGAGGCGATCAATCTCGTCATCCCGCTCGTTCACAACGAAAGGATCCCGGCCGAGCCGCCGCCGGAGACGGTGCGGCCGCGCCTCGAGGACCGCGACGAGATCGTCGCGTTCGTCCGCCGCGCGTTCGGCGACGCGTGGGCGTTCGAGGCGGCTCTCGCGTGGCACAACGATCCGCCGACGATCGCGCTCGCGCACAACGACCGCGGCGAGCCGATCGGGTTCGCGGCCTGGGAGGCGAACAACCGCGGCCTCGGGTTTTTCGGCCCGATGGGCGTGGTCGAGGCAGCGCGCGGGTCGGGGCTCGGGCGCGATCTCCTTCTCGCCGCCCTCGTCGATCTGCGCGGCCGCGGCCACGCCGAGGCGACGATCTCGTGGGCGGCGATTCCGGAGTTCTACGCGCGCGCAGCGGGGGCCCGGCCCGGCCTGGCGATGGTTCGTATGGTACGTTTCTAGAAGAACTTGGAACGGATGAGGGCGAAGACGATCAGAGGACCGTGGAGGCGGCGCGAGGCCGCGCCCGCGCCGCCGAAGCCGGTTCCGGATCGGCCGCGCCCGGCGCCGACGTTCCTCCCCCTCGCGATCGGTATGACCGGCGGCGTCGCCCTCGCCACGGCGGCGTTCTGGTTCTTCAAGCGGCAGGCGGAGCAGGTCGTCGAGGGGACCGCCGACCGCTACGACACCGCTCTTCTCGAGCTCGTCACCTCGGCCAAGAGCCCGCGCATGGACATGGCGATGCGCGCCGCGACCTCGCTCGGCTCCCATACGGCGATCACGGCCGCGGCGGGCTTCACGGCCGTCATGATGATCCGCCGCCACCGAGGGCACGACGCCTGGACGGTCCTCATCAGCACGGGCGGCGCGATGGTCCTCAATACGATGCTGAAGGGGATCTTTCAGCGGCAGCGGCCCCAGGAGCTCCATCGCCTCATCAAGCTCCCGAAGTCGCACAGCTTTCCGAGCGGGCACTCCCTTCTCTCGGCGGCCACCTACCCGATCGTCATGCACCACCTGGTGGAGCGGATGCCGGCGCGCGCGCAGGCGCTCGCGATGGCGGCGACGGGGATCGCGATCGGATCCGTCGGCTACTCCCGCGTCTACTTCGCGGTGCACTTCCCGTCCGACGTGCTCGCCGGCTTTGCCGCCGGCCTCGGATGGCTCGGCCTCACTTCGCTGTCGCACACGGTCATGGACCGCGACCTGACGGCGCGCGAGCGGCGGCGGCGTCCCTGAATATCGCCAGCACAAGCGATATGATGCGCTGGCGCCGAAATGATCTGAAGGCGCGTCCCGTTGTTCAGAAGGGCAAGTACTTTCGGCGAAGAGAGTTCCATGTCAGCGACCTCCCCCTACGGCACCAACATCGCGTTCATCGAAGAGCTCTACGACAAGTTCAAGCAGGACCCCGAGTCGGTCAGCGCGAGCTGGCGGGAGTTCTTCGAGGACTACGAGCCGCAGCCCGAGCTGGAGGAAGAAGGCGAAGGCGAAGAGGGCCAGCCATGGCAGCCCGAGCCGGTCGCGGCCCAGTGGGTGGCGCAGCCGGCCGGGCGTGAAGCGCTGGCGCGCGAGCCCCAGCCCGCCC
>JBOGJQ010000517.1:0-4957 GCA_050745405.1 Thermoanaerobaculia bacterium
AGGGTTTCCCACCCGTCCCTGATCCCTCGCTACGCTCGGGATGACCTACAACTAGACGCGCGTCAGCATCTGCTGGAACTTCTGCGCGAAGCCGGCGTCGAACTGGGCGCCCGCGTGCCCGACGATCCGCTGCACGGCCTCGGATTCGGGGAGAGGCTTCTGGTAGGAGTCGGGCGCGGTCATCGCGTCGAACGCCTCGCAGATCGCGAGAATCCGCGCGCCCGGCGGGATCTGCTCGCGCGTCAGCGCGCGCGGGTACCCCTTCCCGTCGACGCGCTCGTGATGCGCGAGGACGATCTCCGCGACTTCGCTCGGAAGGCCCGAATCGAGGATCATCGCCGCGCTGACCGCCGGGTGCTCCTGGATGAGGCGCATCTCGGTGTCCGTGATCTCGGGCTTCCGGTAGAGCGTCTCGTAGTTGAGCAGGCGCATGCCGACGTCGTGGACGAGCCCCGCGAGCCGCACGAGTTCGACCTCCGGCGGCGGCAGCCCGACCGCATTCGCGAGCTCCTCGGCCATGCTCGACACGCGCTTGCTGTGCTGGACGAGCTGCGGGAACTTCTGGAAGTCGGGCTCGAGGAGCTTCTCGGCGATGCGCTGGTTCATCGCGCGCCGGTCGGAGTAGGAGACGAGATGGTCGACGCCCTGATGGAGCTGCCGCAGGAAGATCTCGAGCAGCTTCCGTGCGGCGGCGTCCGGCGGGGCCTCGAACGCGATGCTCAGGACGAGGTGCGGGATGCCGGCCGCGCGGACCGAGGCGCTGAGGACGTTCTGGATCCGCTCCGGCGTCAGCTCGGGACCGTCGGTGCCGAGCGGGTAGTCGACCGCGATCCGGCTCAGATCGGCCGGCTCGCGGCGGTTCTGCATCCACGCGGCGACCTTCTCGCGGAACGCGTCGGCGACGGTCTCCGGCAGAGGATTGCGGGAGACGACGATCTGACCGCCTCCGAGGGAGCCGAAGGAGGAGAAGGCCGCGAGGACCGCGCCGGGGACGAGGAGGATCGGCGGGAGGAGCGATGCGATCGCGCCCATCTCGGACGACGAGAGCGTGCGTGTGCGGAGGTGTGCGTCGGCGAGGTGGCGGGCGACGGCGCTCCGCGCGAGCTCGACCGTGCGCGCGACCTGCGGCGCGGGCCGTTCGCCGCGCGCCTCTCCTCCCGCGATCTGGAGCGACTCCTGGCCGTAGAGCTGGTGTTCCGCGAAGACGGCGAGAATCTGTTCCGCGAGCTTCTTCGCCTTGGTCACGTCATCGGGAGCGAACGGCTCCTTCGACGCCTTGTCGCGGAGATCGATCACGGCGACGAGGCGGCCGTGCACGTGGACCGGATACGCGAGGAGGCGCTCGGTTCCGGTCTCGAGGAGCGTCTCGGAGAAGCGCGGCTCGTCCGCGACGTTGTTCACGACGAACGGGGAGCGGCGCAGCAGGAGGCGGTCGGGGAGTGGATGCGTCGGCGGGAGCGTCTTCCGCAACGCCGGCGAAAACCCGTAGCCGGTGAGAAGCGAAAAGCCGGAGTCGCCGTCGAGCAGATAGAGCGCGGCCTTCGTCGCGCGGATCGACTCCATCGCGCCGTAGAGGATCTCCTTGAAGCGCGGTTCGAGCCGCTCGACTTCGGGTTGCACCGCCGCCTCTTACCATCACGGCACGGCGCCCCGCAACTGAAATCGAGCGCGTGACTCCGTCATGACGAGGCGCCGCGAGGACCCCGTACAATGGTCCTCTGATGACATGGACGCACCCGCTCGACGCGGTAGCGGAACGACTGATCCTGATCGGCCGCCTCGCGTTGAGCGCGATCACCGTGGGGCTCCTGGAGCTCCAGCCGATGGGGGTGTTCCGGAACCAGGCGGCGCTTCTGGCGCTCGCGTGGATCTGGCTGATCTACGCCGTCGCGGTCGCCGCGCTGGGACCGGCCGCGCAGGTCCGCTTCGCCGCGTATCGCGGCGTGACGCATCTCGTCGACGTCGGAATCGCGGCCGCGATCATCTGGGTGGCCGCGGACGCGGCGACGCCGTTCCGCGTCGTCGGCGCATTCGTGATCCTCGCCGCCGCGGTGCGCTTCGGCTGGCGGGCCATCCTCGCCACGACCGTCCTCGTGATCGCCGTGATGGGCGCGGTGGCCGTGCGGAACCGGATGCTGCTCCACGATCCGGAGTACCGGATGGCGCACCTCGCGACGGGGTTAGCGTTCCTGGCCGTAATGGCGGCGATTCTCGTGCGGCTGCGGAGCCGCGACGCGAGGACCCGCGCCGACCTCGAGCGGCTGGCCTCGTGGACGCGGTCGCCGCTCTCGGAGCCGCGCGAGCTCCTCCGCGAGACGCTCGAGCGCGCCGCGGGCGTGCTCCGCGCGCGCCGCGCGCTGCTCCTCTGGGAGGAAGCCGAGGAGCCGTGGCTGCACATCGCGATCTGGGCGGACGGGGAGCTCCGGTGGTTTCGCGAGCCGCCGCACCGGTACGCGCCGATCGTCGCGCCGGCGGTCGAGGGGAAGTCGTTCGTCGAGCGGCACACGCCGGGACGGAAGCCCATCGTCCTCTGCCGCGAGGGGGATGCGATCCGCACGCTGCGGGTCCCGCCGCTGCACGCGGAGCTCGCCGCGCTCGTTCCCGATCCGGCGCGGCTGTCGGTGCGAGTGGAGGGAGAGACGATCGAGGGACGGCTCGTCCTGAGCGGAAGCGACGGATGGACGATCGACGCCATCCTCGCGGCGGAGATCGTCGCGGACCTCGTCGCGGCACGCCTCGACCAGTGGCGCGCCGTCGAGGCGAGCCAGGAGATGGCCGTGCGCGAAGAGCGGATCCGCCTCGCGCGCGACCTGCACGACGGCCTGCTGCAGTCGCTCACTGGCGTCGCGCTGCACCTGCAGACGGCGCAGCGGCAGATCGCGACCGACCCCGACGCGGCCGTGAAGAGCCTCGAGGAGCTCCAGGACGTGATCGCCTCGGATCAGCGCGAGCTGCGCGGGTTCATCCAGCAGCTCCGCCCCTACGGCGGCTCCGTCACCGCGACCGCGCGCCTCACCGGCCGTCTCGACGACCTCGGGTCGCGGTTCAAGAACCAGTTCGGCCTGAACGTGAGGATGAACACGGAGTCGCTGTCGCCTCTGGTCTCGGACGAAATGCGGTTCGAGATCTTCGCGCTCGTCAACGAGGGACTCGCGAACGTGGCGAAGCACGCCGAGGCGAACAACGTCGCGGTCGACCTGACGAGCGACACGAGCGAGATCCGGATCATCATCGCCGACGATGGGAAGGGATTTCCGTTCCACGGCACGTACGATCTGGCGGAGCTCAGCCGGATGAAGCGCGGCCCGCTGAGTCTCAAGGAGCGGATCGCCTCGCTCGGAGGTAATCTGATCATCGACTCGTCGGAGTCGGGAGCCCGACTCGACATCCGCATTCCGCGGTGACCGCGGACGCATGGGGCACGAAGGAGGATCCGCATCGATGGCCATTCGGATCGTGATCGCCGACGATCACCCGATCGTTCTCGACGGGCTCGAGCAGTTGTTCCGGCTCGAGGACGCGTTCGAGATCGTCGCGCGCTGCACCACGGGCCAGGAGGCGCTGGACGCCGTGCGCGCGCACGCGCCCGACATCCTGATCCTCGACCTCCGGATGCCGCAGCGGAGCGGGCTCGCGGTCCTCCGCGAGCTCCAGGGGGAGAAGAATCTTGCGACGCGCGTCGTCGTCCTCACGGCGGCGCTCGACGAGGACGAGGTCCTCGAGGCGATCCGCCTCGGCGTCCGCGGCGTCGTGCTCAAGGAGATGGCGCCGCGCCTGCTCGTGCAGTGCGTCCGGAAGGTCCACGAAGGGGGGCAGTGGCTGGAGAAGGAGTCGATCGGGAAGGCGCTCGACAAAATGCTCCGGACGGGCGGGTCGAGCGTCGCGGGGGCGGGGGCGCTCACGCCGCGCGAGGTCGAAGTGGTCCGTCTCGTGGCCGAGGGGCTGCGGAACAAAGAGATCGCCGAGCGCCTCCTCATCAGCGAAGGGACGGTGAAGATCCACCTCCACAGCATTTACGAGAAGCTGCAGATCGGCGGGCGGGTGGAGCTCAGCGTTTACGCGAGAGATCGAGGGATCGTCTAGAGGCCGCGAATCTCCTTCTCGAGCTCGTCGACCTGATCGGTGCGGCGGAGCTTGTGAATTCTCTCCCCAAGGATCGCAGCAGCGCTCTCGTCGGAGGTGAGGACGAGGACGCGGTCGAGGGATTCCTCGCCGAACTCCTCGCTGATGTAGCGGATGAGTCCGTATCCGCTGCGGTCGGGGACGTCGGTGTCGACCACGACGGCGACGTACTCGTCGCTCTCGAGACGGCCGATGGCGTCCCAGCCGTCCGTGACGGTGACGGGACAAAGGTCGAGGTCGGCAGCGGCTTTCTCGACGGCGCGCGTGACGAGCGGATCGTTCTCGACGATGAGGAGCTTGTCCTGATCTCGCTTCATGAGAGCCTCCTTGTTGGACGGCAGAAACGTTTGGAGCGAAGCAAGAAGTCAGCCAGTCGCTCATCGCTCGTCGCTCGTCGCTCGTTCTTTTCGGCATACCACCGGGCGCGCCGTCATCCTGAGCGAGGAGGGGAGGATGGGTGTGAGCGAAGGATCTCCTCAGCCGCGTCTCAATCCGGCAGGTCCTCGCGAGTCTGAGTCGCGGATCAGGAGATCCTTCCTCGCTTCGCTCGTCAGGATGACGACGCCCCGAGTGAACGAACAACGAACAACGGACAACGAACAACGGACAACGAACAACGGACAACGAACAACGGACAACGGACAACGGACAACGAACAACGGACAACGAACAACGAACAACGAACAACGGACAACGGACAACGAATAACGGACAACGAATAACGGACAACGAACAACGAACAACGAGCTACTAGCTACGAGCTACTAGCTACTAGCTACTAGCTACAAGCAACTACGTCGCATTGACCACGATCACCGGGCACGGCGCGTTGTTG
>JBOGJQ010000518.1:0-3776 GCA_050745405.1 Thermoanaerobaculia bacterium
GTGCGGACCAAGCCGCAGCGACGGCGCCCGCTCGCCTCACCGATGGCGACGTCGCGCTCGACATCCCCGGCGGCGGCATCGGTGCCGGCGCGGAGATCGCCATCACGTCCGTCGGCGCGCAGTCGCTCGCCGGTCTTCTCCCACTCGGCTGGTCGCCGCTCGGCAGCGCGCAGATCGACGGCGACTCGGCCGTCACCGGAACGCTCTCGTTCGCGATCGATCCTGTCGCGGTTGCGGCGGCGGGACGGCCGCTCTCGCTCGTCCGCTACGACTCCGATCGCGACGAGTGGCGCGTGATCGTTCCGTCGGTCGCGTTGAGCGGCGAGAGTGCCGAAGCGCCGGTCTCCGCGCCGGGAGCCTATGCGTTGGTCTATCCCGATCGCGGGTTCGCCCCTGCGGTCGCGAGCGGCTCCGCACTTCCGGCGGCGCCCGATCCCTGCGCGACCACACCCTGCGCCCTCGCGAGCATCAGCTTCGAGCTCGATCCGCCGTCGGTACTTCCCACCGGGACGTCCGTCGCCACGCTTCTCGTCGACGGCGCCGCGCCGTTCCCGAGCGGCACCGCCGTCCAGGCGTGGATCGACGAGGAACTCCGGCTCGCCGACGGCTCTGTTCTTCTCGATCCCCCGTTCGCCGCCGATCTCATTCTTTATCGAACTCTCGAGGGGGACCGGGCGACCGCAGTCTTCAACGTGGCGCCGAGCGAGCGCGCCGCCGCGGTGATTCTCGACGTCGGCTTCGAGCACGTGCGCGTGCGGCCCTACCCGGGACGCCTCGCGCGCGGGACGCTCGTCGGCCCCGAGGGGGGACGAATCCCCTCCGATGAGAACGTGACGGTCGAGATCCCGGCTGCGGCGACGCCCGATCCCATCCGAGCCTCCGCCGCGTCCCTCGGCGACGACGAGATCGCCTCGTTCGGAACGATCGCGGGATTCCGCGTCCTCGGCGGCGTCGCCCTCGAGCTCGAGCACGTCGACGGCGCGTCCGGCGATGCCGACGGCGACGGCGTTCCCGACGCCACGCTGCCCGTCGTGCTGAACGCCGCTGCGCGCGTGACGTTCCGCGTCGACACGGCCGCGCTCCCGTCGCCCGGCGCGGAGGTCGTCGTCGCCGAAGTCCTCGGCGATACGGCGTACGGGCGCGTGATCCGCCTCGCCGCGCGTACCGCCGTCGTACCGTTCGAAGGCGAAGGCGCGGTTCTCTTCACGACGGCGGGGATCGATCGTTCCGTGCTTCCGCTCGACGGCGTCGTGCGCGAGGGGCGATATCTGTTCCTCGCGGCCGAAGCGCCGATCGCCTTCGCGACCGGCGCGGTGCGCCGCGGCGCCTCCGATCCCTATGTCGAGGGCGCTCTCGTTTCCGCGCCCCCTCTCGGCGTGCGGGACCTCACCCGCCTGGGCGGCCTCTTCGCGCTGACGGTTCCCGCCGCGCCCGCGCCACCCTTCTCCGTCGTACCCCGGCACATTTCGACGGGGGAGGGGACGCCGCGCGTCGCGTCGTCGTCGCCCGAAGCGGCTGCGGTCGTATCTCTCGGCGACGTTCTCCTCGAAGCGCAGCCGCCGGAGATCACGTCGACGGTTCCGGCGAACGGCGCGACGGACGTCCTGCTCACGACGACCGTCCGCGTCCAGTTCGACCGCGCGCTCGATCCGCCCTCAATCGCGACCGACTCGATCGTCGTCTCCGGTGCGGGCGGCGCGGCCGCTCTCGACGGCCCGTCGGCGATTCTCTGGTCGCTGCCGCCCGGCGCGTCGCTCCTCCCCGCCACGGTCTACACCGCGACGGTTTCGCCGCAGGTCCGATCGGCCTCGGGAGCGCCGCTCGGTCAGGCATTCTCCTTCTCGTTCGCGACGCCGGCGGCGATTGCGAACGATGAGGTCAGACCCGAGCTCATCTCGATCACGATTCCCGACGCGAACGGCGTCTCGACGATCCGCGGCGCGGCGGGCGCGCTCCCCAGCGGCTGGCAGGCGGTCGCAGTCCGGCGCGCGCGGGATTTCCTGACGCGCTACCAGGCGACGGCGAACGCCGACGGCTCGTTCTCGTTCACCGCCGGGACGGCGGATCCAATCTCCATCGCCGACCGCATCGATCTGCACGCGGTCAATCTCGCCGGCAGCATCGCGGCGATCGTTCCGCTGACGCCGTTCGAGACGGCGGACGGAAACGGATTCATCGCCCATGACCGCGAAGCCGTCTCGTTCGAGAGCTCCGACGGGATCAGCGTGTCGATTCCGGCCGAGGCATTCTCTGAGCCTGTTCTCGTCACGCTCGAGCCGGAGGCGAAGGCGGCGATCGACGACGTCCCGCGCGTAGACGAAGAGCTCCAGTGGACCGCATCCGTCGAGCTGAATCTGGACTGCACGATCGCGGGAGCGGCAAACGGCCCGTGTCGCGCCGGCCAGAGGATGGATCTCGAGATCCCGGTCCCCACGAACACCGACACCACGGGACGCATTTTCCTGCTCGCTCTCCGCGCGGATTCCGTTCGGGGGCCGCGGCTGATGGTCGTCGACACGCTCCGCGTGGAAAGCGGCAGGTTCACCACGGCACCCGACGAAGCTGCTGGTGCTTCGTTCCGAGCCGCGAATGCGACAGCGGCCGTGATGACCGGTTCCGAGATCAAAGACGCTCTCCAGGGCGTGAATCAGTCCGGCGTTTACGCGGTAGTCGATGTGAAAGTTCCGGCCGGCAGCTCTCTCGGCTGGGCCGTCATGGACTCGCCGGGCGGCACCTACGACCTTTTCTGGGATTCGTTCGAGTCTCTCTTCGCCTCGAGTCTCTATCTGACCGAGTCGCGCGGGCGCATCGCGATCCCGGTTCTCACCGGCAAGCCCTTCAAGATCGTCGGCGTCGATGCGGGGACGGGCCTCGACGCCTTCGAGAAGGTCTACGATCCCCTTCCCGTCGGCGATCCCGGCGCGGCCGTCGCGCTTCCTTCGCCGCTCGCTGATCTGCAGGGACCGTATCCGGTTTTCGGCGCGCCGTTCCGCATCGAGACGCTCGATCTCGAGATCGAGCAGGTCGACGTCGCCTCGCTTCCGAACTTCCTCGTGCGCTTGGAGGGCGGCCTCGTGGAGGTGACCGATTCCGCGGCGGCGCTTCCCGCGGACGTCGCGGTCACGTTGATCAATCCCGCGAATGCCGCCATCGACGCGACGCGCGCCGACGGCCTCCAGTTGCCAGGGAAACTCGGCGATCGGATTCTCCTTCTCGTGCGCGAGAAGGACGTCCCGGCGGCCTCCGAGCTGACGCTCGTCTTCAGCGAACCGGTCTCTCTCGGCGGAGCGACGACCGCAGCGACGATCGACGCGTTCCTGAAGACGCGGCTCACCCTCGAGCGCCGCGCGGCGAAAGCGCCGGCGGGGACGGCGTTCGTCGACGTCACGGAGAGCGCGACGTTCTCGACCGACTCCGGCGATCGCCGCGTCCGCATCGCGCTCCCCGCATCGTTCCAGCTCGACGCGCGGTACCGGCTGAAGATCTCGAAGGACCTGGCCGACGCGGCCGGGATGAAGATCCTGCAGTGGAAGGCTCCGGCCGATCCCGATCCGAAGGGCGGCCTGTCATCCGACCTGATCCTCGAGTTCATCACCCGCGCTCCCGGCGGTCCGCTCACCGCGTTCGACATCCGTCAGGACGCGATGACACAGCTCGGCGCGGTGCGCGATCTCGCTCTCCACGCGAACATGATGTTCGTCTCCGCGATGGACGGCGGTCTTCTCGCGTACGACGTCAGCAACGCCGGCGCGATGGGCGCATCGACGCTGCCGCTG
>JBOGJQ010000519.1:0-6457 GCA_050745405.1 Thermoanaerobaculia bacterium
CGCTTCCGTCCTGCCGCGAGATCGAGGTGGGTGAAACCAAGGTCGCGAAGAAGCTCCAGCTCAGAGCGAAGATCCTTGGGCATGGACGGCAGGAGTTTAACAGTTGCGCAGCGCCGAAAGAGAGAACCCTTCAGCGCAGAAGACCAACCGCGCGGTCGAGGATGCGGTGCGCGACGGTGAGCTTGTCGGCGCGCTCCACGGCGACCGACGAGCCGTCTCGGGCGAGGATCGTGACCGCGTTCGCGTCGACGTCGAAGCCGATCGTCGGGTCCGACACGTCGTTCGCCACGATGAGATCGGCGTTCTTCGCCTCGAGCTTTCGCCGCGCCTCCGCCTCGACGTGCTCGGTCTCGGCGGCGAATGCCACGACGACCGGGCGCCGCTCCCGCGCGGCGATCGCGTCGAGGATGTCGGGCGTTTTCCGCAGCGTCACGACCAGCTCGTCCGACGAAGGGGATTTCTTGATCTTCTGCTCCGCCGGCGCGACCGGAGCGAAGTCGGCGACCGCCGCGGCCTTGAGCACGAGATCGTGTCCGTCGAGATTCTCGAGCACGCGTTCGTACATCTCCGCGGCGGTGGTCACCTGGATGATCCGGACGCCCGCGGGCGCGGCGAGAGCCGTCGGCCCCGCCACGAGCGTGACTTCGGCGCCGCGCGACCGCGCCGCGGAGGCGAGCGCGTACCCCATTTTTCCCGACGACCGGTTCGAGATGTAGCGGACCGGATCGATGTTCTCCCGCGTCGGACCGGCCGTGACGAGAACGCGACGTCCGGTAAGGTCTTTCGACCGGAACAGAGCGCTCACCCGCTCCACGATCAAGGGAACGTCGGGCATCCGCCCGACGCCCTCGTCGCCGCACGCGAGCAGACCCGCGTCCGGCTCGAGAATGACGACGCCGCGCTCCCGCAGGCGTCCGAGGTTCTCCTGCACGGTCGGGTGCAGGTACATGAAGGTGTTCATCGCCGGGACGAGGAGGATCTGCGTCCTGTGGGCGACCGCGTAGGTGGTGAGCGCGTCGTCGGCGATGCCGGTGGCGAGCTTTGCGATGACGTTCGCGGTGGCGGGGGCAACGAGCAGGAGCTCGGCCCAGCGGGCGATCGCGATGTGGTCGACGCCGCCTTCACCGGGGTCGCCCCACTGATCGGCGATCACGCCGTGGCCCGAGACGGCGGCGAGCGAGAGCGGCGCGACGAAGCGCGCCGCGTTCGGGGTCAGGATCACGCGGACGTCCGCGCCGGTATCCTGGAGCCGGCGTACGAGGTCCGGCGTCTTATAGGCGGCGATTCCGCCCGAGACCCCGAGAACGATGTTCACTCGGCGGATTCCAGCTCCGCCTCCTCGTCCTCGGCCGGCGGAGGCGGCGTCAAAGACCACTCGATCGCGTTCCGCTCGATCTCTTCCATCGCGACGCGTGTCGGCTTCGCGTGCTTCGACCGGATCTTCGTCGGCGATCCTTCGATCAGATGCTCGGCGCGCTTCGCGACGAGCAGCACGTACCGGAACTTACTTTCGATCCCCTCGGGCAACTGATCCACTTCGCTCCTCCTTGAACCGGCGCGCCATTCGGTCCAGCGCCGTCTTGGCCGATTTCGACTGCAGCTTCCTAGCGACGATCACCGCCTTGAAACTCTCGACGGCCACTTCGAGATCGTCATTGATCAGGACGTAATCGTAGAACGGCAGCCCCTGCTCGATCTCGTGCAGCGCCTTTTCGAGCCGCACGTCGATCTGCTCCCGCGTGTTCGCCCCCCGCCTTTCGAGCCGTTCCTCGAGAACGGCGAACGAAGGAGGGAAGACGAAAACGCTGAGCGAATGCGACTGCAGCTCCGCGTTGTCCGCGATCTGTCGCGCGCCCTGGACGTCGATGTCGAGGATCACGTCCTCGCCCCGTCCGAGGCGCGTCAGGACCTCCGCTTTCGAGGTCCCGTACATGTGCCCGTGAACGTGCGCCCATTCGATAAATTCCCCGTTTCGAATCATTTGCTCGAAGCCGGGCGTGTCGGTGAAGTAGTAGTCACGCCCGTCGTTCTCGCCGTTCCGCTGCTGGCGCGTCGTGTGGGATACGGAGAAATGGAGGGGGATCCCGATCCTCTCCAGGTCGGCCCGGGCGCGGTTGATCAGCGTGGTCTTCCCCGCACCCGAGGGGCCGGAGAGGATGAACAGGGTCCCATCGGGGTGGAAGTTGACGCTACTCGACATTCTGGACCTGTTCGCGAATCCTCTCGACGGCGGCCTTCAATTCTACAACGACGCTCCGGATGCCGGCCGAGCGCGACTTCTGCCCGAGCGTGTTGATCTCGCGCAGCATCTCCTGCGACAGGAAATCGAGCTTCTTTCCCGCCGCCTCGGGCGAGACGAGCAGCGCCTCGATCTGCCCGATGTGGCTGCCGGCGCGGGCGAGCTCTTCGGCCACGTCGCTCTTTTCGACGAGGATCACCGTTTCCTGCGCGACGCGGTCCGGGTCCGGCGCGACTCCCGAGGCGCGGGCGAGCTCGTCGATACGCTGGCGATAGGCTTCCAGCGCTTCCTTCTGGACGACGGGACGGATCTCTTCGATCCGGGCCAGTGCCTCTTCGATCTCGCGAACGCGACCGGCGACGTCCCGCTGCAGCGCCTCCCCTTCCGTCCGCCGCATCTCGGCGAGGCGCTCGAACGCCTCCCGCGCGATCCGGAGCACGTCCGCCTGCTCGCTCTCCTCGAGCTCCTTCTCGCGCGGGATGACCTGGACGAGGTCGGGGATCCGGAGCAGGTCCGACGCGGTGAGGTTCGCGTCCATTCCGAATTCCGCGAGAAGCGCGCGAAGGTCCGGAAGCACGCGTCCCGCGATGCCACGCGAGATCCGGACCTCGTGATCCGGGTCGGTCAGCCGCTCGAGCCGGACGGTCACGTCGAGCTTGCCGCGGTGGAAGACCTCGCTCGCGAGCGCGCGCACGGCCGGCTCCATCTCCCAGAGCAACTCCGGGAGACGGACGGACGTCTCCAGATATCTGTGGTTGACGCTGCGCGCGAGAACCGCGATGAGGAACCGATCGCCGACTTTTCCGCTCGAGCGGCCGAAGCCGGTCATGCTGCGAATCATCGCGGCGCTTTATATCACCCGGCTCCCATTACGCGGAGGGTGTCCTTCCGTAGCGGCTGCGGAACGCCGCGTACTCCTCCGTGTTCGTGACGAGGTTTCCCGACGGCCGAATGCTCGCGATCTCGGAGCGAACGAGATCGATGCGATTCTCCGTCAGCGGGTGAGTCGAGAAGAACTTCTGCACGGCGCCCGGCTGCTGCTGCCGCCGGCTCAGCAGCTCCTGGAACATCGTGACCATCCCCTGCGGATTGAACCCGGCGGAGGTCATGAAGCGGGTGCCGAGAATGTCGGCTTCCCGTTCCGCGTCGCGGCCGAAGCTCGCGAGAGCGCCGCCTCCGACGATCTGCGCGAGGATCTGCTGGTAGACGGCGGGATCCTGGCCGAGAAGAACCGACGCCAGAATGTTCAGGCCGTACGCCTTCGTCATGTTCTCGGTCGCGTGCCGTTCGACGCCGTGCGCGATCTCGTGGCTCATCACACCCGCGAGCTCCGCGACGTTGTCCGCCGCGCCGATCAGCCCCGTCGTCACGTAGACATGGCCGCCGGGGATGTTGAACGCGTTGATCTCGGGACTGTCGACGATGTGGAACCCCCACGGGAGGCGCGCCATCGGCGTCTGCGATACGAGGCGCTCGCCGAGTCGCGTGATGTAGGCGTTCGCGGCCGGGTCCGTCACGAGCGGCATCTGGCGGGCGATGTCGGCCGCGAGCTGCTGGCCGAGCTGCCATTCTTCTTCGAGGGAAACGAGATTGAAATCTCCGCCGCCGCCGGATCCACATCCGGCGAGGAGAACGAGCGCCAGCAGGGGCGCGAGAGCGGTTGTCTTCACAGCGAGCTCCTCTGTAATTCGTGCGCTATTGCACGCCTGCAGAGAGCAACTCGCGAGCCAGACGAAACGCGGCTCGGGCGTCTGGGGCGTCTTGGGCGTCTTGAGCGTCGTGGGCGTCTGGAGCGTCTTGGGCGTCGTCATCCTGAGCGAGGGTGGGTGGGCGGGCGTGAGCGAAGGATCTCCTCAGCCGCGTCTCAAACCGGCCGTCATCGCGAGTCTGAGTCGCGGATCAGGAGATCCTTCGTCGCTTCGCTCCTCAGGATGACGATGCTCGAGGTTAGAGGACGACGCTCAAGACGCCCAAGACGCCCAAGACGCCCAAGACGCCCAAGACGCTACCCGAGCTCGTACGGGATGAAATCGGGATCGTCCTGGTGGTCCCGCTCCCAGGAGAGGAAGTCGAAGTAGCCGCACCGCGGCGAGTCGGGGTACTCGCGGCAGACGTTCGGGCGCGCCTCGTAGATCGTGCAGCGGCGCTTGTCCGTGTCGAAGAACGTGCAGATCGTGCCGAAGATCTTATCCTTTTGATGGCGGAGAGCGCGGTGGCCTTCGATGCGCTTCGTGTACTTCCGCTCGACCTGGGCGGGCGTCGTGTCGAGGTGTTTCGCGATGCGGGCGAGATCGCGCACGGTGACGTCGATCCGCTCGTAGCTGCAGCAGTACGCGGGGCACTTCAGGCAATCGTAGAGCAGGGGTTTCGCGACCGGTCTGGTCGGCGCTTTCGAAGCACCGTTTCCTCTGGGCAAAGGGCGTTCTCCTTCCGCGTCATGTTACGGCATCGATGGTTCCTCGGCCACCTCGCCGGTCATCGGAACGAACCGGACGGGAATCGTTCGCTGCTCGATGACGCCCTCCGCCGTTTTCGTGAGAATGACGAGCTCCTGATACCAGTCGCCGACGGGAACGACCATGCGGCCGTTCAACGCGAGCTGGTCGATGAGCGGAGCAGGAATGCGCCGCGGCGCGGCCGTGACGATGATGCCGTCGAACGGCGCCGCCTCGGGCCAGCCGCGGTAGCCGTCACCCTCGCGCACGTGCACGTTGTCGTAGCCGAGCTGGGCGAGCGTGTCGCGCGCCTGCCGCGCGAGCTCGGGAACGATCTCGATCGTGTAGACCTCTCTCACGATCTCCGCGAGGACGGCCGCCTGATACCCGGAGCCGGTTCCGATCTCGAGGACGCGGTCGCCGGGCCCGAGGTCGAGCGCCTGGGTCATGTAGGCGACGATGTACGGCTGCGAGATCGTCTGGCCGTAGCCGATCGGGAGCGGCCGGTCCTCGTACGCGCTGGGCGCCTCGCTCGGCGGGACGAAGCGGTGGCGCGGCACGGTGCGCATCGCTTCGATCACCGCGGAATCGGAGACGTCGCGCGCGACGATCTGATCGGTGACCATCCGGAAGCGCGCGCGCGCCATCGGATCGGTTTCCGCGCCGCCCGGGGCGCGCGAGTCGGGCACTCCCTCCATCGCGCATGCGCTCGTCAGGACGAGGATCAGAATCACGCCAGCCCGTGATCGGAGCATGCGCGGCATTATAGGAGCCTTTCTTCGCGTCCTACGGCACGTTCACGCGCCGCAGCGATTCGATGAGCCTCTCGACGTGCCCGACCGACACGTGCGACCAGACGTTGTATAGACATTCCTCGCCGGGCACGACGATGTAGGCGAGGTACTTCGGTCCCGTTCCTCCCTCGAGTCCCCAACCCGCCCACGCGCCACCCGCCCACGTCCGCTGGTTTTCCCAGTCGCGGTACATGTCTGGACCCGGCGCGACGCCGGTCCCGGCGATGCCGAACGCGCTGCGGAGATCGGGGCGGTCCCACGCCACCGCCCAGCCACCCGAGAAGTTCGCGCGCCGCGGCGTCGCCCCCGCCCCCACTCCCAAGTCCGCGAACGCGAGCGGAGCGCAAGACTCGCGGTTCTCCGCGCGCGTCCATTCGCGAATCAGCACCTCGGGGACGTCGGTCGTCTGCAGTGCGGGGTTTCGCTCCCACGGCGGCGTCTGCGCGACCGGCTCAGTCGGCGCGGACGCGCAGGCGGCGACGAACCATGCGAGGAGCGCGAGAAGCGGCTTCATCCCACCCGCCGATGCGAGTCGTGTTCCACGAGCGGCCGAAGCTGGAACTCCTTTCGCAAAGGCAGGCTCGGCAGGCGGTCTTCGGGAGGGCCATTGGACCACGCAGTCTCACTCGTGCAGGCGTACCTGCAGCTCAACGGCTACTTCACATCGGCCGAGTACCCGGTCGTGAAGGCGACCAATGGCTCCCGCCGCTTTCGGACGATCACGGACATCGACGTCCTCGCGTTCCGTTTCCCCACGACGGCGCGGCTCGTTGCCGAGGGGAGCCCGCTCGCGGTCGGCGGCGCGGCGGCTCCGGACCCCGGCCTGGCCGTCCCGCCCGACACCGTTGACATGTTGATCGGTGAGGTGAAGGAAGGGCGGGTCGGATTCAACAGCTCGGCCACCGATCCCGACGTCCTCGCGATCGTCCTCTCCCGATTCGGAACGACGGAGCCCGACGTGCGGAAGGTCGTCGCCGGGCTCCGCGAGC
>JBOGJQ010000520.1:0-6633 GCA_050745405.1 Thermoanaerobaculia bacterium
GTCGAGCCGCGCCTGAATGTCGGCCGCGAGGCGGTCGGCCTTCGCGCGCCGCTCGGCGGCGTCGGCGAGCTCCCGGCGAATCTTGTCGCGGCGATCCCGGAACGCGTTCCGGAGCGGCCGCCCCAAAAAGTAGACGAGGAGCCCGAGAAAGAGAAGAAGGTTGATGAGCTTGAGGATCCACGCCGGGATCCCGAAGACCGTCTGCTCTTCGTGCTGCTCGCCGGCGGCGACCGGATCGTCGTGAACTTCTTCGTGAACGTCGCTCGCGGCGCCGCGCGCGACCGACGCGCCCGACGGGTGCTCCTGCGCCACGGACACGCCGGCGAAGAGAAGAAGAAGGAGGGGAAGAGGGAGTGCGAGCCGCTTCACGCGATCTGCCTCCCGAGAATCTTCTCCGCGGCGAGGCGGGCCAGGGCTTCGGACTCGCGGACGATCCGCTCGCGCGCGGCGCCGAGCTCGCGCTTCATGTCGGATTCCGCCGACGCGACCGTCCCCTCGGCCTCGCCACGGGTGCGGTCGATCAGCTCGTTGCGGCGCGAGGCCGCTTCCGCGCGCCGCGTTTCGCGCACTTCGGCGCCGCGCCGGCGCGCCTCCTGAAGGCGCGCTTCCATCTCGCTCGTCGCCTCGTGAAAGCGGGCCATCGACTCTTCGTACACCGCCTCCGCGCTCAGCATCTCCTGTTCGCGCTCCACGAGAATGCGGTTGATCGGCCGGAACAGAAAATTGCGGACGACGAAGTAGTTCGCGATGAAAATCGCGAGGATTACGAGCAGGGACCAGTCAGGTGTGAGATCGATCATGGATCCGGTTTGTGAGTGAAAGAAGGGCGGCCGAGAGGAGTGGCGCCCGCGCTGCCCAAAAAGCCGTCGCTGTATAGCACAGCCCCCCGCGCGACGCAACCGGCCGACGGCGAAACAAAGGCGCGGTCTTCAACGGTTTACCCCGCGTGGTTATGCCCGATTACAAGACGATTCTGGAGAGGGCCGACGCGTTCTTCGCCGGGGTCGTCTCCGATCAGCCGGACGCGCTCGCCTGCCGCCTCGGGTGCTCTATCTGCTGCCACGGTCTTTTCGAGATCAGCGGCGCGGATCTGTCGGTTCTCGCCGACGGCCTGGACCGGCTGGACGAGGCCACGCGCGCCGCGATCGTCGAACGCTCCCGGCGCATCGTCGAGGAGACGCGCCACCCGGCGCTCCGCGACTGCTCGCCCGAGGAGAAGGAAGCGTTCTTCGCCCGCGCGGCCGACGTGCCGTGCCCCGCTCTCGGCGAGGGCGGGCGCTGCCTCGTCTACGCCTCGCGTCCGCTGGTCTGCCGGACCTTCGGCCTTCCGCTCCGCGACGGCAATTCGTTTCTCGGCGAGGAGTGCGAGCTCAATTTCATCCGTGCCACGCGCGAGGACAAAGAGCGCGCCGCCTGGGACCTGCAATGGGAAGACGTCCTCGGGCCCGAGGACGAGATGACGATTCCGGAAGCCGTGCTGATGATCGAGCGGGTGCGGAAGCGGTCGTCCGTCGCTGGCGCTAACAGGCACAAATAGACGCGCGTCATCCTGAGCGAGGTGGAGTGAGCGGGTGTGAGCGAAGGATCTCCTCAGCCGGGTCTCAATGCACAATGATCGCGAGTCCGAGTCGCGGATCAGGAGATCCTTCGTCGCTTCGCTCCTCAGGATGACGACGCTGTGGAATTCGGACGCGCGCATCAATCGGCGGCATCTCCGGATTGGCCAACCATCCCTCGCCCAGATCCGACCATGTCGGATTCCTCGACCGCACCAACGCGATTTTCTTCGCGCGCGTCCATCCTTTGATCAGCTTCTCGCGTCGGATCGCCGGCTCCGGCTCGTCGTGGCTCTCGTAGTAAACGAGCCACGTACAGTGATACCGGCGCGTGAAAGAGTCACCGGGCTCGTTCTTCTGCTCCCACACCCGCCTCACGATGTCGTTCGTCACGCCCGTGTAGAGCGTCATCGAGTTGTTCGACGTGATGTAAACGAAAAACTGGCGGAGCGAGCCGTCGGGCACCCATCGCATGTCGCCGAGGCTACCTCGGAATGCGACTCGCTGGTGAGGCGATCCGCAGGATCGCTCGAGGAGAAGCCGCGTCATCCTGAGCGAGGCGGCACGGGTTGGCGTGAGCGAAGGATCTCCTCAGCCGGGTCTCAATTCGGCAGTGATCGCGAGTCTGAGTCGCGGATCAGGAGATCCTTCGTCGCTTCGCTCCTCAGGATGACGGCGCTTTGGTGTGAATGGCGGGTTTCCGGCGACGGACGACTAACGACGGACGACTATTTCTCGACGACCGCGAGTCCCTTCTTCTGGTTCGCATTCTCGGACATCGTGCAGTTGCCTTGGAAAATCGCGCCTTCCTCGATGATGAGCGTGGGGGTCTCGAGGTCGCTGTAGACGCGGCCGGAGCGGTGGATCTCGATCGCCTGATCCGCTTTGACCTTTCCCATGACGGTGCCGCTGATCGCGATGCGTCCGACGTGGATGTCGCCCTCGACGGTCGCGCTGTCGCCGACGATCAGCTCGTTCTTCGACGTGATCTTCCCGTGGAAGCGGCCGTCGATGCGCATCGTGTCCTCGAACTCGAGCTCTCCCCGAAACGACGACCCCCGATCGAGAAAGCCGTTCAGATCCCCGCCCTGTTTCGTCTTCATCGTTTCCTCCCGCTGAGCTCTTCGTAAATCCGGATCAGTTCGTCCTCGTTGTTGAAGTGGATGCCGATTCTCCCGCCGCGCCGGCGCCGGTCGATCTCGACGCGCGTCCGCAGAACGCGCATGAGCTTCTCCTCGGCGTCGCGCGTGAAGACGTCCTTCAGCTTCTCGCGCTTCGCCGGCGGCGGGCCTCCCGAAGCGAGCAACTCGGTCTGGCGGACGTTCAATCCCTGACGGACGACTTTTTCGGCGAGCTGCTCCATCTTTTTGCGGTCGCCGAGACCGAGAATCGCCCGCGCGTGGCCCATCGACAGCGATCCTTCGGCGACGAGTTGTTTCACGCGATCGGGGAGCTTCAGGAGGCGAAGCGCATTCGCGACCGTCGAGCGCTCCTTGCCGACGCGCTTCGCGATCTCGTCCTGCGTGAGGCCGAACTCGTCGTGGAGCTGCTTGTACGCGATCGCCTCTTCGATCGGGTTGAGATCGGCGCGCTGGATGTTCTCGATGAGCGCGATCTCGAGGACCTCCGCGCGCGCGGCATTCTGTTTCACGACGGCCGGGATCTTCGCGAGCCCCGCCTTGCGCGCGGCGCGGAAGCGGCGCTCGCCGGCGATGAGCTGGTAACGATCGCCGTTCCGCGCGACGAGGATCGGCTGGACGACGCCGTGCTCGCGGATGCTCGCGGCGAGCTCGTCGATGAGCGCCTCGTCGAAATGCTTGCGAGGCTGGAGCGGATTCGGATCGATGCGCGCGAGCTCGATCTCCGCGGCGCCCGCCGCGCTGCGGCTCTCCGCGTCTCTGCCGGGGATGAGGGCGCTGAGGCCGCGCCCGAGGACCTTCTTCTGCTGGGCCATGGGATCCTACGCGAGCACGGTTTCCGCTCGCCTTATAAACTCTTGAGCCAATTGGATATATGCTTCGCTACCCCGCGACCGGATATCGTAGAGAATGATCGGTTTCCCGAACGACGGCGCCTCGCCGAGGCGAACGTTGCGCGGAATCACCGCCTGATAGACCTTCTCGCCGAAATAGTCGCGGATCTCCTGCGCGACCTGGCGCGAGAGATTGATCCGGTCATCGTACATCGTGAGGGCGATTCCCTCGATGTCGAGCGATGGGTTGAGACCGCTGCGCACGCGCTCGATCGTTCCGACGAGCTGAGAGACACCCTCGAGCGCGAAGTACTCGCACTGAAGCGGAACGAGCACCGAATCGGCCGCGGCCAGCCCGTTGACCGTGAGGAGCCCGAGCGAGGGAGGGGAGTCGATGAGGATGTAGTCGTACTCGGCGCGGATCGGGTCGATCGCGTTCCGAAGACGAAAGGCGCGATCCTCGGAATCGGCGAGCTCGACTTCGGCGGCGACGAGGTCGACCGACGAGGGGGCGAGAAAGAGAGTCGGGAGCTCCGTGGCGCGGACGATCTCGGGAAGGGAACGGTCGCCGAGGAGAACCGCGTACATCGCGGCGGCCTCGTCTTTCGGGAAACCCATCCCCGAGGTCGCGTTCGCCTGGGGATCGAGGTCGAGGAGAAGGACTTTCCTCTCGGCCGCCGCGAGCGAGGCGCCCAGGTTGATCGCCGTCGTCGTCTTTCCGACGCCTCCCTTCTGATTGGCGAGCGAGACGACCTTACCCATCCGTTCCACGTGGAACCTTCCTCAGAATGATCAGCGAGTGGTGCTTTTCGCGCGGCAGGGGAACGATCTCGACCGGCTCGAACCCGGGAACCGCCGGCGGCTCGGCCGATCCCTCGAACAGCGCCACTCTCCCCTCTTCGGTGAGCAGCGGCGCCACGAGCGGGACCCACGTCTCCGGCCTTCCGACCGCTCGCGACGTGACGAGCGAGTAGAACTTCCGGGGGAGCGTGCCGGCGAGCCGCTCCAATCTATCACCGTGCACCGTGAGGGGTAAATCGCACCGCCGCGCGACCTGCTTGAGGAACGCCCACTTCTTCGCATCCGCCTCGACGAGGTGAAACCGCGCCTCGGGACTCGCGATCGCCATCGGCACCGCCGGAAGGCCGCCCCCGCTCCCGAAGTCGAGCACCTCCCCCGCCGGACGCAGCCGCTCCGCCGCGAACCGCGCCTCCTCGAAATGCGCGCCGAGGTTCCGCCGCGCCTCCGGCCCGATCAGGTTGATCTTCGCGGACCACTCGAGGAGAAGATCCCGGTAGCAGGCGAGTTGTTCTTCTGGCGTCAATGGTGGCTCCGGGCGGGGTGAATGGAGAGTGAATAGGACGAATAGGACGTATGGGACCTATAGGACGTATAGGACGGGCGGGACCGGCGGCCTGGGGCGAAAGCCGTAGCTTTGGAAAGTCCTATACGTCCCATACGTCCTATCGTCCCTCCGCCCTACCTCGCCCGCAAGTGCATCCTCAGCACCGCGATCCCCGCGGGCGTCATCCCGCGGATCCGCGATGCCTGGCCGAGCGAGAGCGGTCGCACTGCTTCGAGCTTTTCGACGAGCTCGCGCGACAGCCCCGGGCGCCGGAAGGAGAACTCCCGCGGGATCGCGAGCGCCTCGTCCTCCCCGACGCGCTTCGCTTCCCGCGCCTGCTTCTCGATGTACCCGACGTATCGCAATCCGTTGAGGACGCCTTCCATCTCGTCGTCGCTGAGCGCCGAGGCTGCCTCGAGCGCAGCGTCATACCTTCCGTCGTCCCGCGACGCAGCCTCGGCGAAGCGGTCCCAGGAGAACTCCGGCCGCTGCAGGAGACGCCCAAGGTCCGTGGGCGCGCCGAGCGCGACGCTGATCGTTTCGAAAAAAGCCGCGGTCGCGCGATCCGGGACGAACTGCAGCGCCCGCAACTCGCCCCGCGCGCGGTCGACGCGCGCGAGCCGCGCCTCGATCCGCCGCCGCCGCTCCGCGTCGAGATACCCGCGCCGCTCCGCCTCGCCCGACAGCCGCTCGTACACGGAATCGCACCCGAGCAGAAGCCGGTGCTCGGCGCGCGAGGTGAACATCCGGTACGGCTCTTCGGTCCCCTGCGTCACCAGATCGTCGATCATGACGCCGGCGTACGCCGCATCGCGACGGAGAACGAACGCCTCGCCGCCGCGCAGCCACTCGAGCGCGTTGGCACCGGCGACGAATCCCTGCGCCGCTGCCTCCTCGTATCCCGACGTCCCGTTGATCTGCCCGGCGAGGTACAGCCCTTCCACGCCGCGGACGCGCAGCGTCGCATCGAGCTGCTCCGGATTCACGAAGTCGTACTCGACCGCATAGCCGTAGCGCGCAATCTCCGCGTTCTCGAGCCCCGGCATCGACCGGACCACGCCCTCCTGCACCTCGGCTGGAAGCGAGGTCGAGATCCCGTTGAGATAAACCCACGGATTCTCGAGGCCCTCCGGCTCGACGAAAACGAGGTGGCGCTCTTTTTCGGCGAAGCGGACGACCTTGTCCTCGATGGACGGGCAGTAGCGCGGACCGACGGCGGAGATCTGCCCCGAGTACATCGGGGCGCGATGAAGGTTCGCGCGGATCAGCTCGTGCGCGACGGCGCCGGTATGGGTGGTCCAGCAGAGAACCTGAGGAAGAGCGATCCGGTCGGTCAGGATCGAGAACGGCCGCGGCGGATCGTCGCCCGGCTGCGGCTCCATGCGCGTCGTGTCGATCGACTCGCGAAGGACGCGCGGCGGGGTTCCGGTCTTGAGGCGCCCGAGGCGTATCCCGAGGGCGCGGAGAGAGTCGGAGAGGGTCTCGGCGGCGGGCTCGCCGAAGCGGCCGCCGGCGGTCTTCTCCTCGCCGGAGTGCATGAGACCGCGGAGAAACGTGCCTGTCGTGACGATGACGGCGGGCGCATCGAGCGTTGTGCCGTCGGCGAGGGCGACGCCGCTGATGGCGCTTTCCCTCCAAAGGAGGCGCGCGGCCATTCCCTCGACGATCGTGACGTTCGGCTCCGCTTCGAGAAGGCGGCGGACGGCGGCGGCGTAGAGGTCGCGGTCGCACTGGGCGCGGGGACCCTGGACGGCGGGGCC
>JBOGJQ010000521.1:0-10780 GCA_050745405.1 Thermoanaerobaculia bacterium
ATCGCGACGAAGATCAGGAATCCGCCGTAGATGTGGAGCGCGTCGCGCGCGAGCCGCAGCTCCTGCGCCGCGATCTCCTTGATCTCCGTGTACCAGCCGGTCACGGCATCATCCTCGGCGGACTCTCGTCCTGCGAGGCGGCGACGGCCCATCCGAGGACGGCGGCGAGAGTCGCTGGGATCGCGGGAATCGAGAAATTGAACTCGACGATTCCGTGCACGAGGAGCGACAGCAGCGCGAGGAATCCGGCGAGCGCGAACGCCGCCTCTTCGCGGTGGCGCTGCTTCCACCAGCCGCGGATCAGCACGATGAAGAGCGACGCGACGAGGAGCGACGCGATCGCGAGGCCGATGACGCCGCCCGTCACGAGCATCTGCAGCGGCTCGTTGTGCGCCTGCTCGGCGAGCCCGCGCAGGTCGCGCGGCTGCACGCGCCGGAAGGCCTCGCGGAACGATCCGAGGCCGGAGCCGACGAGCGGAAACTGCCGCCAGACGTCGACCGAGAGCTCCCACAGCCGTGGGCGGAGGCCCGCCGCGGGGTCGCGCGGGTCCGCCGCGAGAAAGCGGAGCAGCGGCCGCGTCCCGGTGGAGATCGACAGGAAGAACGCCGCCCCGGCCGCCGCGCCGACCGCCGCGAGCGCGTACTGCGAGCGGCGCCGCCGCGCGGTCGCGTGAAAGACGGCCATCACGACGCCGAGCGCCAGGACGAGCGCTCCCGCCGCGATCCCGCCGCGCGACTGCGTCTGCACGATCCCGGCGACGATCACGAAAAAGAGCAGGAGCGACGGCATGAGACGGACGATCCGCCTCTCGAGCCGCACCGCGACATCGGCCGAGTAGCGGATCCGCTCCCGCCCCGCGACGATCTCCGTCCAGACGAGGGCGAACGCGACGAAGAGCGCGATCTCGAGATATCCCGCGAAATGGTTCGGGTTGATGAAGACGCCGTGGAGACGCCCGAGCGCGGTGGGAGAGGGCGCGCCGAGCGTCTCCCACAGCATCGCGCCGATGACGTGGAGTGCGCCGATGACGACGATCGTCCACGCGAGAAATCGGCGCGCCGGCCGCGTCGCGCAGAGGAGAAGCCCCGCGACGAAGAGCGACACGAACGCCGCCGTGAGCAGCCCGACAGTGCGCGTCTCCTCCGGCGCGATCGAGATCCGCGGTGTCACGGCCGGGCTCTCGAACGATCCGAGGATCGCGTTGACCTTGGAGTAGATGTGGGCGGCGGTCGGCGAGATCGCGCCCAGCGTATCGACGGGGAGCGGAACGAGCTGGACGAACGCGTAGATCGCGAGGACCGCGCCGAACGCTACCGGCCACCACGCCGCGCCGATCCTTCGCGGTGCGACGACGACCGCGATCACCCCGATTGCGTACGCCATCAGCTCGAGGCGAAGCGCGCCGCCGGGGAGAACGGCGCCCCACGGAAAGGGGATCACCGCGAGGACGACGGCGAGGAGCGCGACCGGCAGGGCGCGCAGCCAGTCGCGTCGGAATCGCAAAGAGCGCGGCACGGGGGAAGTTTAACGTGTGTGGCCGGGGCGTCTCGCCCCGGAACCCAAACCTCGGCACACCAGGACGTGGGTTCCGGGCCGGGACGGCCCGGCCACATTTACGCCCGCGCCGTATCGTCGAACCCGATCTGGAACCGCCGCACCCACGCCCCCGTGGGCCGGCACATCTCGACGACCTGGGCGTCCTTCGTGATCGGAATCTTCGGCGACGCGATCACCAGGCCCTTCGCGCCCGTCTTCTCCATCACGGCCGAGACGTCGGCGAACGTCCCCATCACCGGCAGCCCGTGCACGTACTTCCCGCGCAGCGAATCGTCGTCGTCGAGGAACGCCACCGGGCGCATGAGCACCGCCTCGTTCGTGATGATCTCCCGCAGCGCGAGCACGCCCGCTTTCCCCGCGCCGTAGATCACGACCGGCTCGCCGTCGCGCGAGGCGCGCCGGTGCATCTGATACAGCACGCGGTACGACGCGCGGATCCCGCCGCCGACGACGAGGAAGAGAACCGTCGCCATGACGACGAGCGAGATCGACACCGGCCGCTCGATCGCGATCGCGTTCACGAAAAGAGCCGCTCCGCCCGCGATGACGATCGCCGCGGCGAGCTTCACCATGTCGTCTACGCCCGCGTTCCGCCACGAGTCGCGGTAGATCCGCATCACGGCGAACGTCCCGATCGTGCACGCCGGCAGCAGAGCGAGGAGCTGCGCCGCGGCGACGCGGTGATGGTCGAGGTTCCAGTCGTCGTACTTCAGGCCGATCGCAAGCCAGATCGACACGGCGACCATGGCGATGTCGAAGAAAACCGTGAAGAGCCCCGTCTTCAGAGCCGGCACCTCGTAGACGCGCAGGAGCTGACCGCGCCGGAAGACCGCGAACTCGTCGTAGCCGAGCTTCCCGACGCCGATCACGCACGCGATGAGGATCGTCACGAGGAGGACGGCGGCCTTCTGATAGCTGAGAAAGAGCGACGCGAGCCCGGTGAGCGCCAGCACGATTCCGACGACGTAGAGCAGGGCGACAGCGCGGCGATGCGTGTAACCGAGAGCGAGGAGGCGGTGATGGATGTGGTCCGCGTCGGCGATGAAGATGCCTGCCGTGCGGTCGCCGCCGAGCCGGCGCACCGCGCGCCGCGCCATCGCGAGAAGCGTGTCCGCGATCGGGACGCCGACGACGAGCAGGGGGAGCGCGACCGCCAGGCCCGCCGATCCGCGCGATCCGCCGCCGAGAGCGAGGCAGCCGAGCATGAACCCGATCGCCGTCGCGCCCGTGTCGCCGAGATAGATCTTCGCGGGGTTCACGTTGTACGGAAGAAAGCCCGCCAGCGCGCCCGCGAGGATCGACGCGGCGGCCGCCATCTCGAGCGCGCCGTTCACGAGCGAGACGATCGCGAGCGACGCCGACGAGATGAACGCGAGACCGGCGGAGAGGCCGTCGAGGCCGTCGATGATGTTGAAGGCCGAGGTCAGTCCCATCAGCCACAGGATCGAGAGCGGGATCGCGAGCCAGCCGATCGTGACGTCCTGGCCGAAGACGTGAACGACCGGTCCGAGCACGATCCCGGCGCTCACCGCGATGACAGCGCCAAGGAAGTGCGCCGCGAACTTCGGGATGGCCGGAAGGGGGCGGATGTCGTCGCGGAGGGAGATGGCGAGAATCGGGAGCGCGCCGAGCGCGAGGCCGCCGAGGAGCGAGCCGGCGAGGTTGTGGACGCGGTCGGAGGCGAAAAAGAACGCGAGCGCGAGGACGATGACGATGGATCCGACCACGGCGAGCCCGCCGAGGCGCGCGGTCGGCGTGTCGTGGACTTTTCGCGGCCCGGGGTAGTCGACCGCGCCGACGCGCACCGCGAGCCGCCGCACCACGGGCGTCAGCGTCGCCGCGAGGGCGGCGGCGGCCGCCCCGGGAAGGATGAACCAGAATACGTTCATGGGGACCGGTTGACGATTCTAAGTCCGTTCCTTCTCTCTGCCATCTATCGATAGTTATATTAATGCCGCGATCGGCGGATCCTACACAAAGTTCGTGGTAGATTCCGCTCTTCGGAACAGAGAGCGGCCCCCGGCCGTCATATCTCCATGGTGCTCAGAATGAACCTTCCTCGGGTGTGCGCGGTCGTGCTCGTTTTCCTCCTGGCGGTCCCTTCCATTGCCGCGGCGCAGGACTTCTACGAAGGGCAGCTCGTCGCGGGGAAAGTCGCGTACGCGGCGGAGAACTACGTCGAGGCCGCGGACGCCTTCCGGATCGCGGCGTTCGGTTTCCTCGACCGTCCGGGACTCCTTCTCGAGGCGCTCGCGCATCTTGCTCTCAGCCGGACGGCCATGGGGCAGACGGATGCGGCGGGGGAGACGATCGAGCGCTGGATCGAAATCGAAACGCGCTTCCCGTCCTGGCGCAGGCACGAGATGGACGAAGAGGTGCGGACGGCGTTCGAGACGCTGCTGAAACAGCGGATCCCCGAGGAGCGGCTGCTCGCGATCGAGTCGCTCGAGGGGCTCGTCCCGACGGAAGAAGAGAAGCTGGCCGCGCTGCCTCCGCGCGAGCGGCGGCGGCGGCTCGAGCAGCTCGTGCGGGAGGAGGCGAACAAAGCGCTGTGGCCCGCGATGCTCGCCGAGCTCGCGCTCGCGGACCGCGAGCGGCGTGACGCGCTGCGATGGTCGACGGCGGCGCTCGAGCTCGATTCGGGGATGACGCGCGCGCGGATCGTGCGGGCGCGCGTCCTCCTCGAAATGCGTTCGTGCGAGGAGGCGCTCGCGACGATCGCGCAGCTCGGCGGCGCGATGCCTCGTTCCGACCAAACGGTGGCGGATCATTTCCTCTGTCTCGTCGAGACGCGGGAGTACGATCGCGCGGCGGAGATGGTCCGGTCGCTGCCGGACGAGGTGCAGGCGCGGCGGGACATCCGCGCGGCGGTCGCGCGCATCGACGAGGCGCGGGTAGCGCGCGCCGAGGCGGAGCGGCCCGCGCGGCGCGAGCCCGAGCCGCGGCTGGAGACGCGGGCGACGGAGCCGGCGGAGACGCCGACCCAGGCGCTCGCGCGTCTCACGAGCGCTCTGCGCGAAGGGCAGCGCCTCATCGCGACGGGGCGGTACCCCGAGGCGGCGATCCACTACGGCGAGGCGCTCGAGAGCGATCCGGGGAATCGCCAGTTGCGGCTCGCACTGCTGGAGGCGGCGACGCTCGCGCGTGACTTCGCGACGGCCGAGGCGCAGCTCCCGCTCGTCTCGCCGCTCCGCGACACCGAGGCGAAGTATCTCTTCTACGCGGCGGTCGCGCGCTACGAAGCGGGCGACCTCAGCGAGGCGCAGGACCTGATGGCCCGCGCGAGGCCGCGCCTGGCGTCGTCACCGTACGTCGACGACTACGTCCGCAAGATTCTCGGAGAGTAGGGCCTTGCAACCCACCCCGTTTCCCGCTATTCTCCTCTCCACAAATAACAATCGAAAACCCCGGTAACCCCATGCCCCTTCTGAAGCGAGAGCCCGACCTCTTTCCCTCGGATTTCTTCGAGCTTTCCGAAGACACATATCAATGGTGGGTCGCCCATGTGGCGAGCCGTCAGGAGAAGGTTCTCGCGCGCTTCCTCCACGACCGCGCGATCCCGTTCTACCTCCCGCAGGCGGAAAAGCAGACGCGCCGCAACGGGCGGACGCTCACGTCGCACATCCCGCTCTTTCCCGGCTACGTCTTCCTCCGAGCCGACCGCGCGCAGCGGGCGCTCGCGTTCCGGAGCAACGTGATCGCGAACATGCTCGAGGTGATCGACGCGGCGGCGTTCGCGGCCGAGCTCCGGCAGATCTTCGACCTGCAGAGCCGCGGCGCGATGCTCGCGCCCTTCGCCGACCTCGTTCCGGGGGACGCGGTGCGGATCACGGACGGCGTCTTCAAGGGATACAGCGGCGTGATCGTGCGGGAGCGGGGGGACGTCCGGCTCGTCGTCTCCGTATCACTCATCCGGCAGTCGGTGCTCGTCGAGCTGTCTCGCGACGGCGTCGCGCCGGCGAAGATCCACGCGGTAGCGCAGAAGCGGGCGAGCTGAAGTCATCCCGAGCGGGAGCGAGGGATCAGGGACGGGCGGGACGGACGTGACGCGGCAATGTTGTTTGGCGGGACAGTGAATCATCGTCGTCCCGCCGATGAGAGACGCTCCGATCAGGGGTTACCCACGCGTCCCTGATCCCTCGCTGAACGCTCGGGATGACGGGCGGGGCGAGGGGCGGCGTCAATAGTTATATATCGAAATGCACCTTGACGATCGCGGCGTGATCCGCGACTCTGACGCCTCTGGCGCCGCGGAATCGTCCTCGGGCGCCGGTCCGAAGCGAACGAATGCCCAGTGCGGCGGTGACATTTTCGACACCGAAGGGGGCGGAGCCCGCCATGTGGCCGCGCCGTCCCGGCGCGAGCCTCTTCCCGGAGGGCTCGCCGCGAGACGCCGCGGCCACGTACACCAAACCCGGAACGCTTTCTGCAACGCACCCGAACCCGCAGAACCTGCTAGGAATACTGAGGTTATATATCGGAAAGCGCCTTGACGGCCTCGGGAACACGCCATATTGTAATGGTCTGCCCCGGAAGAACTCTCGGAGGAGAATCACCATGTCTGTGCGTAGGGTCACATCTCTCGTCTGCATCGCGCTGCTCGGAGTTCCGACGCTCGCGATGGCCCAGATGCCGAGCGTGACGGTCACGACGAGCGCGGCCTGCGTCGCGCCCGCGGGCAACCTCCGCGTGACGGCGAATCTCGACGCCGAGGACGTCGCGCTCGCGCGCGTTCTGTTCCGCGCCGAGAACGATACGTGCTGCACGCGCCCCGAGTACTTCGTCAACATGCGGCGCGGCGCGGGCAACAGCTGGTGGGCGATCCTTCCCGCTCCCGAGCCGGGCGTGAATCAGGTTTCGTATCGCGTCTGGGTCAAGGAGAGCGACGGCGACGAGCGCGTGAGCGAGCGGCGCCTCGTGGCGGTCGAGGGGACGTGCGCCGTCCCGACGTTCACCGAGGCGGAGCGGACGTACGCGCAGAACCTGATCGTCGGCCTCACCGATGACACGCAGGCGATGGATCCGTGCGGCTTCGAGTGCACGGGCGTCGTTCGCGCGATCACGGCCGAGGGGACGATGGTCGTGAACCAGGCGTGCGGTGCGGTGGCCGGACGGCTGCCGGCCGGCGCGGGCGGCACGATCGCGGGCGTCGGCGTCGCGGGTGCCGCGGCGGCCGGTGCGACGATCGCCGGCGTGGGCCTCGGAACGGCGGCTCTTCTCGGCGCGGCGGCCCTTGCGGGCGCCGCGGTCGTCCTCGGCGACGGCGAAGACGCGCAGCCGATCTCTCCGGCGCGCCCGTAATTTTCCATTCGAAACGATCCCGGTCGAGAGGCCGCCGCCGAGGCGGCCTCTCGCATTCTCCGAACCTTCACCAGCCGCGGGTTTACTCTCCCAAAAATCCGAATAAACTACGTCCTTCCGATGAACACGAGACGCGCGACACTCTTCGCGATCGCTGTCGTTTTCCTCGCCCAGACGGCGGGGGCGCAGCTCGTCACATCGACCGTGCCGCAGTCTCGTACCGTTCCGGTCAAGGACGCGGTCGACCAGTCGATGAGCGACGCGCCGTGGCAGATCGGCCCGGTGCGGCTCCAGCCGAAGTTCGGCATCCGCAACTTCGGCTACATCGACAACGTCTTCGGCGTCGACGAGGACGAGGAAGAGCCGGTCGACGACTGGACCGCGAGCGTCGCGGCGGGACTCGAGGCGTATCTCCCCGTCGGACGGAAGGGCGTTCTTCGCGCCCGGGCGCTTCCCGAGTACACCTGGTACAAGGACCTCGAGGAGAGGCGGCAGCTCGGCGGGTTCTACGACGCCTCGGCGTTCGGCTTCTTCAACAGGCTGACGGTCGAGTTGAACGGCTTCGCCGCGGATACGGTGATGGCGGCGACGTCGGAGACCGAAGTCCAGGCGGACGTCGAGACGACCGGAGGGAGTGCGAAGGCGGAGGTGGAAATCTTCCGGCGTCTGTCGATCTTCGCCGGCGCGGAGCAGCGAGACCTCGACCACGGCACGTTCGACGAGGTCGACGATCCCGATCTCCAGTTCAACCGCCTCGATCGTGCCGAATCCGCGGCGCGCGCCGGCGTCCGGTACGCGTGGCGTTCCTACTTCGACGTTTCGATTCTGGCCGAGACGACGGAGACGGAATTCGAGGGAGGCGCCATCGCGGGAGACAACGAAAGCGACGCGATCCTCCTCGGCGTGCACTACGACCGCCCGAAGTTCTATCTCAACCTCACGGGCGGGCTCCGCGAGGGGAACGCGATCAACGGCTCGCTCTTTCCCGATTACAGCGAGACGACCGGCTCGTGGTTCGCGGAGTACCGCCTCACGGCGCCGATCGACGTCCAGGCCTACGGCAGACGCGACATCGGCTACAGCCTCTCGAGCGACAACGCGTATTTCCTCGAGGATCGCACCGGCGCAGCGATCCGCTTTCAGCTCGGCAGCCGCGTGGCGGTCCGGATTTCCGCCGAAACCGGCTCGAACGACTATCCCGTTCCCGTTCTCGATGCCGGAGTCCTCCGCGATCGAGTGGACGACCTGCAGACGCTCGGCGCGACCGTCTCGATCCCGCTCTGGCGGCGGTTCGCGCTCACGGTCGGGGCGATGCAGACCGACTTCGACTCGAACATCGCGGGAGGCGACCGCAGCGTCGTCCGGATCATCTCGATGATCGGCCTGCGCAGCGAAGTGTTCCGCTAGGAGATCCTTCCCATGTTCCCTCGTCGCACTTCTATTCTGCTCATCCTTCTCTTTCTGGTATCCGTTCCGGCGGCGGCGCAGGACGCGGGTGAGTATCGCCTTGGCACGCGCGATCTGGTGGAGATCCGCGTCCTCGAAGTGCCCGAGCTGAACGTCGAGCGCAGGGTGAACGACGCCGGCGCGATCAGTCTGCCGCTCATCGGCGACTTCCCCGTTTCGGGATTGACCGCGACGGAAGTCCAGACGCGCCTCGAGGCGCTGCTGCGCGAGAAGTACGTGAACCGCGCGAACGTGTCGGTGATCATCCGGGAGTTCGCGAACAAGCCGGTCTCGATCGTCGGCGCCGTCGCGCGCCCCGGATCGCTCAACATCTCGGGGCGTTGGACGCTCCTCCAGGCGATCTCGGCGGCGGGAGGGCTCACGGGTGCCGCGGGGCGGAAGATTTACGTATTGCGCCGCGGCGAGAACGGTCTCGCCGACACGCTCGAGATCGATCGCGACGTGCTTCTCCAGCAGTCGTCGGCGAAGTGGGATATCCCGATCTTCCCGTCGGACGTCGTCAACATTCCGCCGCGGACGATCGTCAAGATCTTCGCCCTGGGGGAGGTGAACAGTCCCGGTGCGCTCGAGTTCGCCAGCGACGACCGCATCTCCCTCCTTTCCGTCATCGCGAAAGCGGGAGGGATGACAGACCGCGCCTCGAGCACGGTCGTCATCAAGCGCCGCGGCGCGGACGGGAAGGACACCGAGACCGAGGTCAACTACCGGCGCGTGATCTCAGGGGACATCCCCGACCCCGAGCTGCAGCCGGACGACGTCATCATCGTGAAGCAGTCGTTTTTCTGATGTCATCCCGATCCCGCGAAGCGGGAGAGGGATCAGGGACGGGCGGGACGCGCAGAACGCGGTGACGTGCCTCGGCGGGAGAGCGAAGGTTCGTCATCCCGTGCGATCCCGAGAACCCCAGAGAGCGACAAAGGACTCCGGGATGCACCGAAAACAAATACACCGTCATCCCGAACTCCGAAACGCGACAAAGGACTCCGGGATGCACCAAAAAGAAACAGCCGTCATCCTGAGGAGCCCGAAGGGCGACGAAGGATCTCCAGCCACGAAGATGTGGGAGTAGACTGACCCCGAGAAACGACCATGATCCTCGACGCCGACAAGCCGCCGACCGCCGATGTGCACGCGCTGAATCTGCACGAATACTGGCGCATCGTCGTCAAGCGAAAATGGCTCATCGCGATCGTCGTCGTGGCGTCTCTCGCGGTCGCCTTCTTCGCGTCCATTCTGACGACGCCGACGTACAAGGCGACCGTTCTCCTCGCCGTCGAGCGCGAGCGGGCCTCCGCGTTCGATATCGGCAATGCCATTCCTGCGGCGGGTTACGACCCGGAGTTCCTTCCGACACAGACGCGACTCATGCAGAGCCGTGAAGTTGCCGAGCGCGTCGTCCGCCGGTTGAATCTCGCCGCCAACCCGCAGACGTCGACGCAGTCGACAGGGTTCCTGGCGTCGCTTTTCGGCGGTGGCTCGGACGAGCCGAAAGAAGACGCCGGTCTCGTCGAGCCGTCCGCGATCACCGCCGCGGCTCGCAACATTCAGGCGGGAATCGAGACGCGGCCCGTGCGCGGGACGACGCTCATCGAGCTGTCGTACGTTTCCGCGGACCCGCGGCTCGCGGCGGACGTCACGAACGCTCTCGCGGAGGCGTACATCGACTGGAACCTCGAGTCGAAGTTCCAGGTGGTCGGGCAGGCTTCGCGATTCCTCTCCACGCAGATCGAGCAGCTCAAGACCGAGATCGAAACGAAAGAGCGCGAGCTGCTGGCGTACGGCGCCGAGACCGACATCGTCTCCGTTGACCCGCAGACGAACATCACCCTCCAGAAGCTCGAATCGCTGAACCGCGACTACGCGCAGGCGGTCGGCGACCGGGTCACGAAAGAAGCTCGCTACTACGAGCTCCAGAACGCGCGGCCGGAGTCGATCGCCGACACGCTGTCGGCGGGTGTCGTTTCGCAGCTTCGCGCGGAGGTCTCGAGGCTCGAGCGGGAGTACGCCGACAAGCTGAACCTCTACAAGCCGGAGTGGCCGGCGATGCAACAGCTCAAGTCGCAGATCGACAAGGGGAAGCAGAACCTTGCCGAAGCGATCGATGAGACCGTGACGAAGGCGCGCGACAACGCGCGGACGGAGTATCTCGCCGCACGGCGGCGCGAGCAGAGTCTCGTCGCCGTCCTTCAGGGTCAGAAGCAGGAAGCGATGACCCTCAACAGCAACGCCGTCGAGTACAACAACCTCCGGACCGAGGTCGAGACGCGGCGCGCGCTGCTCGACAATCTGATGGAGCAGCAGGCCGAGACGGAAGTCGCGTCGCGGCTCCGCGGTGAGCGCGTGTCGAACATCCGGATCGTCGACGCCGCCCTGCCGCCGACGTATCGTTTCCGGCCGTCGTACAGGAGCAACGCGACGCGCGGGCTCCTCTTCGGCCTCGCGATCGGTCTCGGC
>JBOGJQ010000522.1:0-1086 GCA_050745405.1 Thermoanaerobaculia bacterium
TCCATGGACATCGTGAACGGGCGGCTGCGCGATGCGCTCGAGATCTTCGAGCGCTACCGCGCTCGCTATCCGAACGGCCGCCGCTATCAGCAGGCGACCTACTGGGCAGGGAAGATGCACGAGCGCCTCGGCGAGCCGGAGCTCGCGCGCGAGCGCATGCGCGAGCTTTGGGCTTCCAATCCGATCGATTACTACGGGATTCGAGCGGCCGACTACCTCGGTGGCTCCATCGCGGACCTCGCCCTCGAGCCGTCGCCTCAGCCCACCGATTCACTGCAGGGCGACGTCGCACGCGCCATTGTCCGGCTCGACCTGCTCCGCGAGATCGGCCGCGAGGACGCGATAGCGGAGGAGATCGATCGCCTTCGGCAACACTTCGACAACCGCGACGGCGCGCTCTACCTCGTCGCCGAAGCCCTCAACGAGCGCGGCTTCACGGTCGCGGGTGTCAATCTCGGCTGGGATATCTATGGCGTCGAAGGCGCATGGAATCCGCGGCTTCTCCGCATCATCTATCCGTTCCCCTACAGCGGCATCGTTCTGGCCGAGGCCGAGGAGCGTGGCCTCGATCCGTGGCTCGTCGCCGGACTCATCCGGCAGGAGTCGCTGTTCGACGCCGATATCCGGAGTGCCGCCGGCGCCGTCGGACTCATGCAGGTCATGCCCCCGACCGGCGAGGACCTCGCCCGCGCCGCCGGCATCGAGAATTTCCGCGAGGAGCTGCTCGAACAGGCCGAGATCAACGTCCATCTCGGCACCGCCTACCTCGTGGAGATGCTGGAGCGCTACGATCGCCGCATCCCGGCGGTGCTCGCCGCCTACAATGCGGGACCCACGCGCGTCGCGCGCTGGCGGGAGTTCCCCGAGTGGTCGAACCAGGAGCTGTTCTCCGAGCGCGTACCCTACGCAGAAACGCGAGACTACATTCGTCAGGTCCAGCTCAACCGCGCGCTCTACCGCATGCTGTACGGCGACGGGGAGGTCGAGCCGTCCGTTCCGTAAGCCCTCGGCCGCCCCGAATAAATCCTGAAAACACCCCGGAGCGCCGCGGGTCGAACATGGCGCGCATACGCGACGAGGGCGCTG
>JBOGJQ010000523.1:0-21612 GCA_050745405.1 Thermoanaerobaculia bacterium
GATTACGCAGATTGACGCAGATTATGAGCAAAACGATCTGCGGGAATCTGCGGACGGGCCTCTTTCCCAGCCGGCTCCCGAAACGCCCAAGAGTGGTGAGTGCCGCCCGGGAGCGCCATCTGCTAGAATCGCCCTTTCGAGAGCGAATCTCGCGTCCAGATCAACCAAAACCAGGGACAACACGGCAGTCCGCGGGCTGGGCAGGCGCCGACCATCCTGACCGGGAGGAATCATGAAAACGATCCTCTCCGCGGCGGCATTTGCGGTTGTCGCCGCGGTATCCTTCGGACAGACCGGTGCCGTTCGCGGCGTCCTCGTCGTCGCCGGCTCGACGCCCGGCGCGTTCGATTCCCACTTCAAGACCGCCTTGCAGCTTCACAACCGTGGTACGACGGCTGCGCACGGGATGCTCGTGTTCCACCCGAACGGGCGGGCGGCGAGCGCCGGCGACCCCTTCGTCGCGTACGGGATCGACCCGCGGGAGACTCTCCATTTCGACGACGTCGTCGCGGCGATGGGCGCGACGGGTCTCGGATCGATCGACATCATTCCCTCCGCCGGCCCCGTGCCCGCCGTCATGGCGCGGGCGTTCGATGACCGGCCGGAGGGGACGAGCGGAGCGACGATTCCGCTCCTCGATCCGCGCGACGCGCTCGCCCCGGCCACGCCGGGCACCCTCATCGTTCCGCCCGACCTCGACCGCTTCCGGTTCAACATCGGGATCCGTTCTCTGAGCGACGGCGCGGTCGTACGCCTGACCGTGTTCGGAGCGAACGGTATCGAGCGGTTCGCCGTCGAGCGGACCTTCGCGCCCGACCTTCTCGAGCAGAAGCCGGCGGCCGACATGCTCGGGGCTCCCCTTTTCGCCGGCGATTCGATCGCGGTCCAACTCGTCAGCGGGTCGGCCTTCGTGTACGGAACGACGACCGACAACATTTCGAACGATCCGTCCGTCCAGGCCGCCGCCGCACTCGACCTCCCCTGATCTCCCCGCGAGAACCGAGGCCCCGTCATGAGAAAGACCACCCTGCAGTTCGCGATCGTCGCGGCGCTTCTCGGTCCAGCTCTTTTCGCGGAGACTCTGGTCGGGATCGTTCCCGTAGCCGGCTCCACGCCCGGGGCGTTCGGCGCGCGATTCCGGACGACGCTGCAGCTCGCGAATCCGACCGCTTCGCCGATCCGCGGCTCGATCGCGTTCCATCCGCAGGGGTTCCCCGCGTCTCCCCGCGACCCGCGGATCGTGTTCGAGCTCGCGCCGCGCGCGACGCACGCGTGGGAGGACGTCGTCGAGGAGATGGGTGCCACCGGCCTCGGATCGCTCGACATCTTCGTGGACGAGGGGGCGGCGCCGGTCGCGGTCGCGCGGGTGTTCGACGACGGAGAGGGGACGCGGGGGGTGACCGTGCCGCTGATGCGTCCCGCGGAAGCGCTGCACATCGGAGAGGCGGCCACGCTGCTCGTCCCTGCCGATCTGGAGCGGTTCCGGTTCAACCTCGGCGTGCGGACGCTCGGGGAGGGGGCGCGGATCCGGATCGATGCTTACGATGCGGACGGCGCGCTCGTTCACGCGAGTGAGCCGCTGGCGCTGCCGGCCGACTTTCTCGACCAGCGCCCCGGCGCCGCCTTCCTCGGCGCCGACCTGCCGCCGAACGGTTCGCTCGTGGTCCACATCGAGGATGGCTCGGCGATCGTCTATGGGACGACGACCGACAACCGGACGAACGATCCCTCGTTCCAGATCGACCGGAAGATGAACAAGCGGCCGCGCCTGGTCGAGACGACGGTCCGGCCGCTCCCCGACGGCAGCGCGGAGATTCGGATCTGCGTCGCGGACGCGGAGGGGGATGACGTCACGCTCAGCGTGGTCGAGCCGCCGTCGACCGGCACGCTCGGTCCGGCGATCGACCAGGGCGGTGGCTGCTTCACGCTGATCTACAGCGGCGGCGCCGCGGCGGGCGCCACGATCGAGCTCGCGCTCACGGATGCCGAGGGGAACGTCGCGCTCGTGGAAGTGCAGATCGACCTGGACGGCGGAAACGGCGCGCCGGTGGCCGAGGCGCAGTCGGTGACGGTGCCGGAGGACGGCTCCCGGGCGATCACCCTGACGGCGACGGATCCGGACGGCGATCCGGTGACGTTCACTCTGATCGCGGGGCCGGCGCACGGCACGCTCACGGGGACGGCGCCGAACGTCGTCTATACGCCGAACGCGAATTACCACGGCGCGGACGCGTTCACGTTCCGCGCGAGCGACGGGGCGGACTCGTCGACGGCGACCGTGTCGATCGTCGTGACGCCGGTCAACGACGTGCCGGCGGCGGGAGCCGTGAGCGTGACGACGCCCGAGGACACTCCCGTCGCGGTGACGCTGACGGGCGCGGACGTCGACGGCGATCCTCTCCTGTTCTTTCTCCTCAGCTCCCCCGCGAACGGGACGCTGAGCGGCGCGGCGCCGAACCTCACCTACACGCCGGCTCCCGATTTCAACGGGACGGACGCGTTCTCGTACGCGGTGGGGGACGGGGCGGCGACGAGCGGGACGGTGGCGGTTTCGATCACGGTGAGCCCGGCGAATGATGCGCCGATGGCGACGGGTGCGTCGATCGCGACCGACGAGGACACGCCGGTGGCGATCGCGCTCACGGCGAGCGACATCGACGGCGATGCCCTGACGTGGACGGTGGGGACGCCGGCGCACGGGACGCTGAGCGGCATGGCCCCGAACCTCACGTACACGCCGGCCGCCGATTATGCCGGCAGCGACGCGTTCGTCTTCTCGGTGACCGACGGGCTGCTCGGAAGCGGCACGGCGACGGTCGCGATCACGGTGAATCCCGTCTCCGACCCGCCGGTGGCGGCGGCCGACGTCTACGGGACGCCGCAGGGAAGTGCGCTGACGGCTCCGGCGCCGGGCGTTCTCGCGAACGACAGCGATCCGGAAGGGGACGCGCTGTCGGCGGTGCTCGATGCGGGGCCGGCGAACGGCACGCTCGCGCTCTCGTCGGACGGGAGCTTCACCTATACGCCGAACGGCGGGTTCGCCGGGACGGACACGTTCACCTACCACGCGACTGATGGGACCGGGAGCTCCGCGCCGGTGACGGTGTCGATCAACGTCAGTGCGGCGAACGCGGCGCCGGTCGCGACCTCGCAGGCGGTCGCGACGCCGGAGGACACGCCGCTGCCGGTCACGCTCGGCGGGATGGACGCGGACGGCGACGCCCTCGCGTTCGCCGTCGTGACCCCGCCCGCGAACGGGGCGCTGATGGGAACGGCGCCGAACCTGACGTACGTCCCGAATGCCGATTTCAACGGACCGGACTCGTTCCGCTTCACGGCGAGCGACGGCATCGCGACGAGTACGCCGGCGACCGTCACCATCACCGTGACGCCGGCGAACGACGCGCCGGTCGCCGCGGCCGACGTCTACGGAACGACGATGGCGACGGCTCTGGTGGTCGCGGTGCCGGGCGTTCTCGGGAACGACTCGGATGCCGACGGCGACACGCTGCTGGCGGTGCTCGAGACCGTGCCGGCGAACGGGACTCTGACTCTGAACCTCGACGGGAGCTTCACGTACACGCCGGACGCGAGCTTCGCCGGCATCGACGGGTTCGACTACCGCGCCGGCGACGGGATCGTCTCCTCGGCGCCTGCGCACGTGACGATCAACGTCCGGACGGGAAACCGCGCGCCGTCGGCGACGGGCCAGACGGTCACCACGACCGAGGATGCGGCGGTGGGGATCACGCTGTCCGGCACGGACGCGGACGGAGACACGCTCGCCTTCGCGATCGACACTCCGCCCGCGGACGGCACGCTCTCCGGCACGGTGCCGAACCTCGCGTACACGCCCGACGCGGACTTCAACGGGACGGACAGCTTCACGTTCACGGCGACCGACGGGATCGCGACGAGCGCGCCCGCGACGGTGACGGTGACGGTCACGGCGGCGAACGATCTCCCCGTCGCCATGGACGACGCGCACGCGACGAACGAAGACGCGGCGCTCAACATCGCGGCTCCGGGCGTTCTCGCGAACGACACGGACGTCGACGGCGACGCGCTGACCGCGGCGCTCGTGACGGCCCCCGCGAACGGCACCCTCGCCCTCGCGGCGGACGGCTCGTTCGACTACACGCCGGATGGCGACTTCTTCGGCGACGACGCGTTCTTCTACCGCGCGAACGACGGCGCGGCGGACTCGAACGTCGCTCGCGTCGCGGTCACGGTCAATGCGATCAACGACGATCCGATCGCCGCAGACGATGCGACGACGATGGACGAGGACGTCGCCGCGACGGCCGTCGACGTGCTGGCCAACGACGGCTCCGGCCCCGACGCGCCCGAGACGCTGACGATCACGGGCGTGACGCAGGGCACCAGCGGCACGGTCGCGATCACGGGCGGCGGCACCGGACTGACGTACCAGCCGGCCGCCGACTTCTTCGGGGCCGACACGTTCACCTACACGATCGGCGACGGCAACGGAGGGAGCGCGACGGCGAGCGTCACGGTCACCGTGAACAACCTGAACGACGACCCCGTCGCTACGGGCGACGCGGCGACGGTGGACGAGGACAGCGGCGCGAACGCGATCGACGTCCTCGCGAACGACGACGATGCGCCCGACGCCGGCGAGACGCTCACGATCACGGCCGTGACGCCGGGAGCCGATGGCGCGGTCGCGATCACGGGCGGTGGCACGGGCCTCACCTACACGCCGAACGCGAACTTCTTCGGGAGCGACACGTTCACCTACACGATCGGCGACGGGAACGGCGGCACGGCGACGGCGACGGTCAATGTCACGGTCGCCAACGTCAACGACGACCCGGTCGCGACGGGCGACGCGGCGACGGTCGCCGAGGACAGCGGCGCGAACGCGATCGACGTCCTCGCGAACGACAATGACGGCGTCGACACGGGGGAGACGCTGACGATCACCGGCGTCACCCAGGGAGCCGGCGGCACGGTCGCGATCACGGGCGGCGGGACGGGCCTCACGTATACGCCGAACGCGAACTTCTTCGGCGCGGACACCTTCACCTACACGATCGGCGACGGGAACGGCGGGACGGCCACCGCGACCGTGAACGTCACGGTCACCAACGTGAACGACGATCCGACGCCCGCGGGCGACGCGGCGACGGTGGCGGAAGACAGCGGCGCGACCGCGATCGACGTCCTCGCGAACGACGACGACGCGCCCGACACCGGCGAGACGCTCACGATCACGGCCGTGACGCAGGGAGCCAGCGGTGCGGTCGCGATCACCGGCGGCGGGACGAGCCTCACCTACACGCCGAACGCGGACTTCTTCGGCGCGGACACCTTCACCTACACGATCTCCGACGGGAACGGCGGAACGGCGGCGGCGACGGTGAACGTCACGGTCACGAACGTGAACGACGACCCGATCGCGACGGACGACGCGGCGACGGTCCTGGAGGACAGCGGCGCGAACGCGGTCGCCGTCCTGGCGAACGACAGCGACGGCGTCGACGCGGGCGAGACGCTGACGATCATCGGCGTGACGCAGGGAGCCAGCGGCACGGTCGCGATCACGGGCGGCGGGACGGGCGTCACGTATGCGCCGAACGCGAACGTCTTCGGCGCGGACACCTTCACGTACACGATCTCGGACGGGAACGGCGGGACCGCCGTGGCGGCGGTGACCGTCACGGTCACGAGCGTCAACGACGACCCGGCCGCCGCCGCCGACGCGGCGACGGTCGTGGAGGACAGCGCCGCGAACGCGATCGGCATCCTCGCGAACGATACCGGAGCGCCGGACACCGGCGAGACGCTGACGATCACGGGCGTCACCCAGGGCACCAGCGGCTCGGTCGCGATCACCGGCGGCGGGACGGGGCTCACCTACACGCCGAACGCGAACTTCTTCGGCGGCGACACCTTCACCTACACGATCGCGGACGGCAACGGCGGGAGCGACACGGCGACCGTCACCGTCACCGTGACGAACACGAACGATCCTCCCGATGCGGTCGACGACGGCGCGACGGTCGGCGAGGACGGCGGCGCGACCGCGATCGACGTCCTGGCCAACGACACGTCCCTGCCGGATCCGCCGGAGACGCTGACGATCACGGCTGTGACGCAGCCCGCGAACGGCACCGTCACCTTCACCGGCACGGGCGTCACGTTCACGCCGTCGGCGAACTTCAACGGCATCACGACCTTCACCTACACGATCGCGGACGGCAACGGCGGGAACGACACGGCGACGGTCACGATGACCGTGACGAGCGCGAACGACACGCCGGACGCCATCGACGACGCGGCGACGGTCGCCGAGGACAGCGGCGCGACCGCGATCGTCGTCCTCGCGAACGATTCGATCGCGCCCGATACCGGCGAGACGCTGACGATCAGCGGCGTGACGCAGGGAGCGAACGGCGCGGTCGTCATCACGGGCGGCGGAACGGGCCTCACGTACCAGCCGAACGCGGACTTCTTCGGCGCCGACGGCTTCACCTACACGATCTCCGACGGGAACGGCGGATCCGACACGGCGACGGTCACCGTCACGGTCACGAACGTGAACGACGATCCGGCGGCCGTCGACGATGCGGCCACCGTCGCGGAGGACAGCGGCGCGACCGCGATCGACGTCCTCGCGAACGACACGGCCGCGCCGGACACCGGCGAGACGCTCACGATCACCGCCGTCACGCAGGGCGCGAACGGCACGGTCGTCATCACCGGCGGCGGCATCGGGCTGACGTATCAACCGGACGCCGACTTCTTCGGCGCCGACACGTTCACCTACACGATCGGTGACGGCAACGGCGGGACGGCGACGGCGACCGTCACCATGACCGTGCCGAATACGAACGACGCGCCGGCCTTCACGTCCGTCGCCCCGACTGCTGCGACGGAGGACGTCGCCTACGCGTACGGCATCACGACGAACGATGCGGATCCGGGAGACGCCCTGACGATCACGGCGCCGACGCGTCCGCTCTGGCTGACTCTGACCGACAACGGAGACGGCACGGCGACCCTCGCCGGGACGCCGGCGAACGCCGAGGTGGGCGATCACACCGTCGAGCTGGTCGTCACCGACGCGGCGCTCGCGACGGACACGCAGAACTTCACGATCACGGTGACGAACGTGAACGACGCGCCGGTCGTTACGGGCGCGACCTTCGCGATCGACGAGAACACCGCGAACGCAACCAACGTCGGCACGCCGGTCACCGCTACCGACGACGAAGGCGACGGGATCACCTGGGCGATCACCGGCGGCAACACCGGCGGCGCCTTCGCGATCGGCGCGGCGAGCGGACAGATCACCGTCGCGAACAGCGGGGCGCTCGATTACGAGACCACGGCGAGCTTCGCGCTCACGGTCACGGCGACCGACGACGGGACGCCGAATCAGGCCGGCTCGGCGACCGTGACGATCAATCTGAACAACCTGAACGACACGGCGCCCGTCGCGAACGGCGACGCGTACGGCCTCGCCGAGGGAGCGACGCTCAACGTCGCCGCACCGGGCGTCGCCGGCAACGACACGGATGCGGACGGGGCCACCGCCTTCGCGGCCTCGCTCGTCGCCGCGCCGTCGCGCGGCGCGCTCACGTTCAACACCGACGGCTCGTTCACGTACGTCCACGATGGCAGCCACAACGCCGCGGACAGCTTCACCTACAGCATTTCGGACGGGGTGCAGAGCTCGGGCGTTGCGACGGTCAGCCTGACGATCACGCTGGCGAACGACGCGCCGGTCGCCGCCGGGAACTCGTACGCGGTCGCGCAGGGCGGCACGCTCACCGTTGCGGCGCCGGGCGTTCTCGGCAACGACACGGACGAGGAGGGGAACGCCCTGGCGGCCGTTCCCGACACGTCTCCCGCGAGCGCGGCCTCGTTCACGCTCAACGCCGATGGCTCGTTCACCTACGTCCACGACGGCGTGGGGACGACGAGCGACAGCTTCACGTATCACGCGAACGACGGGACGAGCGATTCGAACACGGTGACCGTCACGATCGCGGTGATCGCATCGAACAACGCGCCCGTGGCGACGGGCGACTCCTGGTCGGTTTCGGACGGCGGCACGCTGACGATCGCGGCGCCGGGCGTGCTCGCGAACGACACGGACGCCGAGGGGAACGCGCTGACGACGGTCCTCGGGACGACGGCGGCGAACGGGACGCTCACTCTGAACGCGAATGGGTCCTTCACGTACGTCCACACGGGCGGTGCCGGGAGCGACAGCTTCACCTACCGCGCCCACGACGGCCAGGCGAGCTCGAACCTCGCCACGGTGACGATCACGATTCTCGGCGGAGCGAATACGGCGCCGGCGGCGGTCGACGACGCCTACACGATCGCGCGCGGCGGGACGCTGACCGTCCCGGCCGCGGGCGTTCTCGCGAACGATTCCGACGCCGACGGGAACGATCTCAGCGCTTCGGTCGTGACGACGACGACGAACGGAACGCTGACGCTGAACCCCGACGGAAGCTTCACGTACGCGAACAGCGGCAGCGCCGCGACGAGCGACACCTTTACTTACGTCGCGAACGACGGCCAGGACGACTCCGCCGCGGCCACCGTGACGATCACGATCACCGCGACGAACGCCGCGCCGACGGCGGATGCCGACGGGCCGTACGTCACGAGTCAGAACCGGCCGCTCAACGTCGCGGCCCCGGGCGTGCTCGACGGCGACGCCGACGCGGACGGCAATCCGATCCATCCGGTGCTCGTGACGGCGCCGGCGGACGGGACGCTCACGCTGAACGCCGACGGCTCGTTCACCTACCTCCCGGACCTCGGGTTCATCGGAAACGACAGCTTCGTCTACCGCGCCTCGGACGGCCTCGACGAATCGCTCGACGCGACCGTGACGATCGACGTGCTCGCGAATGCCGCGCCCGTCGCCGTCGCCGACGCGTACTCCACCGACGAAGACGTGGCGCTGAACGTCGCCGCGGCGGGCGTCCTCGGAAACGACACGGACGCCGAAACCGACGCGCTCACGGCGATCCTCGTCTCCGGCCCGTCGAATGCGAGCTCGTTCACGCTCAACGCGGACGGATCGTTCAGCTACACGCCCAACGCGAACTTCAACGGCGCCGACTCGTTCACCTACAAGGCGAACGACGGCCAGGACTCGAACGTCGTGACCGTCTCGCTCACGGTCGACGCCGTCAACGACGCGCCGAGCTTCACCGGCGGCGGCGACGTCACGGTGAACGAAGACAGCGGCGCGTACTCGGCCGGATGGGCGAGCGGCATGTCCGCGGGGCCGGCGAACGAAAGCGCGCAGACGCTGAGCTTCACTGCGGTCCTGAGCGCGACCGACTCCACGCTGACGTTCACGAGCGCCCCCTCCGTCGCGGTCGACGGCACGCTCACCTTCACGCCCGCCGCAGACGCGTACGGCTCGACGACGGTCACCGTGACGCTGAAGGACAGCGGCGGCACGGCGAACGGCGGCACCGACGAGGCCTCGATCGCCTTCACCCTCACGGTCACCGGCATCAACGACGCTCCCGTCGTCACGGCCGGCGGTGCGCTCGCCTACACCGAGAACGACGCCGCGACCGCGGTCGACGCCGCGATCACCGTCTCCGACGTCGACTCGACGAATCTCACCGGCGCGACGGTCCAGATCACGGGCAATTACGCGAGCGCCGAGGACGTCCTGGCGTACACGACCGCCCTCGGGATCACGGGGACGTGGAACGCCACGACGGGAACCCTGACTCTGGCCGGGACGACGACCGTGGCGAATTACCAGACTGCGCTGCGTAACGTGACGTACGCGAACACGTCCGACGATCCCTCGACGCTGACCCGCACGGTCACCTGGATCGCCGACGACGGCGGCGCGGCGAACAACACGAGCACGGCGGTGACGAGCACGATCGCGGTCACGGCCGAGAACGACCCGCCGACGGCCGCCGCCGCGGGACCGTTCGCGGCCTACTCGGCGATCCCCATCTCGTTCCCGGCGGCGACTCTCAGCGGGACGGACGCCGAGGCCGGGACGACGGTGACGATCGACACGACGGCGGGAACCGTCACGAACGGGACGGTCTCGATCGCGACGGACGGCAGCTTCACCTTCACGCCGGCCGCCGGCGTCACGGGCAACGGCGCCGCTTCGTTCGAGTACCGCGTCTGCGACGACGGCAACCCGGGTCCGGGCGTCTGCGGCGCGTACACGACCGTCAGCTTCAACGTCTCCGGTCCCGCTTTCCACTTCGTGAAGGCGGCCGCTGTCGGAACCGGCGACTGTACGCTCGGCAACGAGTGCACGCTCGCCACGGCGACCGCGAACATCGGCGTGGCCGGCGGAAGGACGATCTTCATCGATGATGCCGGGACGCACAACGCGGCGGTCGCGCTGAATGCGTCGGGAGCGCTCGTCGGGCAGGGCGTGACGGGAGCGAGCTTCGATGCCTTCTTCGCGATCAACGCGGCGGCGGTCACGCCGGGGACACTCGCGACGCGTCCCGCGATCAACCAGACCGCGCCGACGATCCAGCAGACCGTCACCCTCGGCGCCGGCGCGGCCGTGCGCGGCGTTTCGATCTCGACGACCGGCGTGACGGCCATGACCGGCGGCGCGGTCGACGCGCCGGTCGTGACGCAGGTCTCGATCAACGCGGGCGGCGCCGCCGCGCTCCTCCTCAGTGGGACGACGAACGCGAGCCTGTCGTTCTCGAGCCTCTCGAGCTCCGGCGCGACGAACGGCGTCTCCCTCACGAACGTCACCGGCACCGTCGGCGCCTCCGCAGGAACCGTCACGGGCGGCGCCGGCGCCGCCTTCCTGGTGAGCGGCGGCACGGTCGGCGGGACGTGGACGACGACGTTCTCCCAGGCCAACAGCGCGCCGCTCGTCAGCATCACGAACCACACGCTGGGGACGCTCGCGTTCTCGACCGTCTCCGCGACGAACGGCACCGGTCTGCAGTTCACGAACGCGGACGGCACGTACACGTTCACCACGGCGACCCTGGGTGGCGGCGACGCCGGCGTCGATATCTTCGGCGGAATCGATGGCGTGAACGGCTCACAGGGAACCTTCACGTTCGGCGCGAGCTCGAGCGTGACGAATCCCTCCGGGTCTCTCTTCAACATCCAGGGGAGCAAGCCGGCCTTGACGTGGCCCGGATCGTTCTCCAAGACCACGTCCGGCATCGGGATCAACGTCGCGAACAACACCGGCGGAACGATCGCGTTCAGCGGAACCAGCGTCACGAAGACGATCTCCACGAGCGGAAGCGCGGCCGTCAACCTGACGTCGAACACCGGCGCCATCATCGACTTCACCGGCGGCGGGCTCGCCGTCACGACGACCACCGGCACCGGCTTCAACGTGTCGGGCGGCGGGACCGTGACCATTCAGGGAACGGCGAACACCCTCACCTCGGGCGCCGGCACGGCCCTCACGATCGCGAACACCACGATCGGCGGCGGCGGCGTCACGCTGCAGAGCGTGAACAGCACGACGTCCGGGTCGAACGTCACGATCGCTCTCGCGAACACCGGCGCCGGCGCGTTCTCGATCACCGGCACCGGCGGCGCCGGCAGCGGCGGCACCATTTCGAACAAGACCGCCGACGCCATCACCCTGAGCAACACCGGCGGCCTCGTCTCGCTCCAGTCCATGACGATCGAGGACATCGGGAACATGTCCGGCAGCTTCCACACGATCAGCGGCCACGACGCGATTCACGGCGAGAACGTGAACGGCGGCCTCTCGCTGGCGAGCATGACGATCCGCCGCATCAGCGACTGCGCCGTCAACGGCTCGACGTTCGCCGGCGGCACCGCGACGACGTTCAACGGCCTCACGGTCAGCAGCTCGACCATCCAGTTCTCGAACCGCTACCACGTCGCCGGCACCGGCGACGCAAACAACGAGGGGATGATCCGCATCCTGGGCGTTCGCGGGACGGTCTCGATCACGAACAGCACCCTCGAGGACGGCGGCGAGCTCGTCGACTTCTTCGTCACCGGCGGCACGCTGAACATGACTGCGACCGGCAGCAACTTCCGCCGCTCGTACAAGGAGTTCACCTCGGGCCCCACCGCCTCGGTCGGCAACCACTGCGTCGACGTGACGGTCAGCGGCGGCACGGCGAACGTGAACGTGGGCAACACGACCGGTACGTTCCCGATCAACAACTTCCTCAACTGCCGCCTCGGGTCGGTCCGCGTCGTCAACGACACGGGGTCGACCGGCAGCATCTCGACCGTGATCGCACGGAACAACTTCGTCGTGAACGACCATTCGAGCGGCATCGGCGGCGACTTCGACTTCCCCATGGGCGGCGTTCTCGTCTGGTCTCTCGCGGCCGGCGCGACCGACGCGCGCATCAGCGGGAACTATTTCGACGAGACGACGCGCGCGAGCGGCGGCCTCGGCAGCGTCAGCGTCTTCGCCGATGCCGGCACCCTGCAGTCCCGCATCGACGCGAACACCTTCGACAATCTCGGCGACGGCACCTGGTATCTCCGCGCCCGCGGCGGCGCCACCTCGAAGGCGCGCGTCGACGGCAACATCTACACCGCGGGCACCTTCGTCTGCCCCGATACGGCCTGCGCCGGCGGCTATCCCGGAAATCCGCTGTATCAATTCGCCGAGGCGCAGGACGGCGCGACGCTCCACCTGACGCACTCGGGCGAGACCTACACCCGGCACGACGACTCGTTCTACCCGGGGAACTCCCTCGAGATCCGGCTCAACAACGTCGGAGCCGCGGGGAACGTCTGCGCGAATCTTTCGAATCTCGGCGCGCCTCTGGGGTACGCGCTCGAGCGCTTCACCGGAACCGCGACGAACTTCAGCCTCTATCGCGGCGCCAGCGGATTCACCGGCAACTGCACCACGGGGCAGTGCCAGGGTGTCCTCCAGTCCAACAACGTCCTCGGCGGCGGCGGCGTGACCACGACCTCGCCCCCGACGCTGACCATGCCGAACGCCATCAATGTCGTCAGCACCGCATGCCAGACGCCCACGGGCGGTATTTTCTGAAAAAGGAGTGGAGAAGCATGGCAGAACCCTTTCTGAGTGAGGTCCGGCTCTTTTCGTTCAATTTCGCGCCCAAGGGGTGGGCGTTCTGCAACGGTCAGTTCATGCCGATCAACCAGAACCAGGCGCTTTTCTCGCTGCTCGGGACGACCTACGGCGGCAACGGGCAGACCAACTTCGCCCTTCCCGACCTGCGCGGCCGGACCGCGATCCACACGGGCTCGGGTTTCCCTCTCGGCCAGCAGGGGGGCGAGACCGCGCACACGCTGAACGTCGCGGAAATGCCCACGCACATCCATCAGGGGCGGGGGACTTCGGCGGCCGCCAGCACGGCCGATCCGACCGGCAATCTCTTCGGATCGACCCCGAGCGCGATCGGACCCATCTACAGCAAGACCTCGACGAACCTCGCGTCGATGAATGGGGCCGCGATCGGCAATCAGGGCGGTTCGCAGCCGCACGAAAACATGCAGCCCTACCTCACGATCAACTTCTGCATCGCCCTCCAGGGGATCTTCCCCACGCGCAACTAGGAAGGAGTGACGACGTGGCACAGCCGTATGTTGGAGAGATACGTATGTTCGGGGGCAACTTCGCCCCGGTGGGGTGGGCGTTCTGCAACGGGCAGATGCTGCCCATCTCGGAAAACGAGACCCTCTTCACCCTCATCGGAACGACGTACGGCGGAGACGGGCAGGAGACCTTCGGTCTGCCCGATCTCCGCGGGCGCGTTCCGATCCATCAATCGAGCCCCGCGGCCCTCGGCCAGGCCGGCGGCGTGGAGACGGTCACGCTGACCGTGAACCAGATCCCGTCGCACAGCCATCCCTTCATGGCCACGACGGAAGCCGGGCAGGACTCGGCTCCCGGCAACGACATCCTGGCGAAGACGACGGGCGACATCTACAACGCGAACGCGTCGAACCAGGTCGCGATGAACGCGGTCTCGATTCAGCCGGCCGGAGGAGGCCAGCCGCACGAGAACATGCAGCCCTTCCTCTGCATCAACTTCATCATTTCGATCTTCGGAATCTATCCGAGCAAGGACTGAGGGGGACACGACATGGCCGATCCTTTCGTTGCCGAGATCCGCATCTTTCCGTTCAACTTCGCTCCGAAGGGGTGGGCGACCTGCGATGGTCAGCTCATGCCCATCTCCCAGAACACCGCGCTCTTCTCGCTCCTCGGCACGAACTACGGCGGGGACGGGAAGTCGACGTTCGCGCTGCCCAACCTGCAGGGGTCCGCTCCGCTGAGCTCCGGCCAGGGCCCGGGTCTCACCAACCGTGACATCGGCGAGACGGGCGGCACGCCGAGCGTCGCGCTCCTGGAGGCGGAAATGCCGTCTCACTCCCACTCGCTCGTCGCCTCGAACGACAGCGCCCAGACCAACGATCCGACCGGCAATCTCGCCTCGCGTCCTTTCGGCCGCGGCAACGTTCTCTATGCGGTGGCCAGCACCCCGGTCGCTCCGCTGAACCAGAGGGCCGTCGGTCCCAACGGCGGCTCGCAGCCGCACAACAACATGCAGCCGTTTCTGACGCTCAACTACTGCATCGCCCTGCAGGGAGTGTTTCCGGCGAGGCAATGATCGACGAGCATGACTGATCCCGGCTGGTTCCGCTCCGAGCTTCCGCCCGGCCGCTCCGGCGCCTGGGTCGTCGAGAAGGTCGTCGTCCGCGACCGCGAGTACGACCCGGCGTCGGATCCGCGGCCGGACTGCTTCCGCTTCCGCCCCGGCACCTACACGGTGCTGCGGCGGGACGGGACGGAGTTCATGACGGACCGATACGACGAGTGGTGGACGCAGCGCCGCGCGATCGCGGAGGCGCGGGGCCGCGGCGGCGAGATTCTGATCACCGGCCTCGGCATCGGCCTCGTCGCCGAAGCGATCCTGCGCGAGCCCGCCTCGCGGGTCGGGCGGATCACGATCGTCGAGTCCAGCCCCGACGTGATCCGCCTCGTCGCGCCATGGCTCTCCTCCCGCTATCCCGGGCGCATCGAGATCGTCGAGGGGGACGCGTTCGCATGGACGCCGGCGCCCTGGCGCCGCTTCACGGTCGGGTGGCACGACATCTGGCCCGATCCGAGGGTCGAATCGAACCGCGCGGAGATCGAAAGGCTCCGCGTGCATCACGCGCCGTGGTGTGCATGGCAGGGGTTCTGGCCGGAGGAATACCTCCTCGCCGAGGAGCAGGGGGCATGAGCGTCGAGCGCGTCACCGTGACGCTCCGTCCAGCGACCGACGCCGACTACGCGTTCCTGCGCCGGCTCTACGCGTCGACCCGCGAGGAAGAGCTGCGCCGCTTCCCCTTCGACGACGCGCAGAAGGAGACGTTCCTCGACCAGCAGTTCGCCGCGCAGTACGCCCACTACGGCGCGCACTATCCGACCTGCGAGCGCAACATCGTCGAGCTCGACGGCCGCCCCGCCGGCCGCCTCTGGATCGACGAATGGGACGATCAGATCCGCCTCGTCGACGTCGCCCTCGTTCCCGAGGCGCGCGGCTCCGGGATCGGCACGATGCTCCTCCGCGATGTCCTCGGCCGCGGCGCGCGCGCCCGCAAGCCGGTCACCATCCACGTCGAGGTCTACAACCCCGCCCTCCGCCTCTACGAGCGTCTCGGCTTCCGCCCCGTCGACACGAACGGCGTGTATCTCCTCATGCAGTGGACGCCGTGATGGATGATGGCTGTCATCCCGAGCCCGCGAAGCGGGAGAGGGATCTGGGGGCGGGAAACGGCGGTTTCGCTCACCCGCCCGCCCAGATCCCTCGCCTCACGGCTCGGGATGACAGCTTCGGTTACTTCCGCGCCTCCGGCGCGCGGGACCGCGGAGCGCTCCAAGACGCGTAAGGCCACCGCGGGCGACGGAGCCCACGCGGGACCGCGGAGCGGCCCAAGACGCGTAAGGCCAGCGCAGGCGACGGAGCCACGGACGGAATCGGTCAAAGGAATCCGCACCCCGGAGGGGTGCCAGACGCGAATCGCCACGTGCGGATCGCCCGCGGCCCGTCTTGCACCCCTTCAGGGTGCAGGAAATCGGATCGCCATTCCGGGGGTCGTACCGCTTCGCGGCACGACGCCCGGCTACCGTCTTGCACGCCTTCGGCGTGCGTTTCTTCTCCTCAGGTGCGGCGCCAGCCGTCATTTCACCAGCTTCGAGATCGCCCTGAACTCCTCGCTCCCCGCCTGCATTGTCATCTCGAAGAGAGCCATCTCGGTCGAGGTCAGGCGCGCGCCTTCGCGCTCGAGGCGTCGCAGCGCGATCTCGCGATTCGCCGCCGAGCGCGACGACACGGCGTCGGCGACGACATAGACGTCGTATCCCGCGATCAGAAGGTCGAGCGCCGTCTGCCAGACGCAGACGTGCGCCTCGATCCCGGCGAGGAGAATCTGTTTCCGTCCGCTCCGCCGGATCCCGTCGGCGAACTCGCCGCATCCCCAGCTCGAGAAGCACATCTTCTCGGCGGGCTTCGTCGCGTAGGTCTCGCCGAGCGCGCGGCGGAGCGGCTCGACCGTCTCGCCCAGCCCCTTCGTGTACTGCTCGGTGACCGCCGCGGGAACGCCGAGGATGTGGCAGCCGCGGATCAGCCGCTCGATGTTGCGCTGCAGCTCGTCGAAGCGGTCGATGACGGACGCGAACTTCTCCTGCACGTCGATGACGGCGAGGAGGGCTTCGTTGCGGTCGAGCCTTCGTGGGGTCGTCGTCACCGCGGCTACGTTTCCTCGCGCGGCCGCTCGCGCGCCTCGGTCCGGCCGATCGTGCGGCCGAGGTCCTCGATCGCGCTGAAGATCTTCTGCCGCGTCTCCTGATCGGCAGTCTCGTCGGCGATCTCCGCCAGCCGCGTGTACGTCTTGTAGGCGACGTCGAAGAACAGCTTCTTTTCGTTCTGCAGGCGCTCGACCTGCGCCTCGGTCGTGTCTGTTTGGTGGGCCATGACGATCAGCCCGGGTGCAAGGACCCCGCCCGCGAATGTCATGGCTGAGCCGTAATGCGGAAGAGGTGGTCCTCGAAGAGCCCCTCCGGCTTCTCCACGATCCGGCCGATCTCCCGGCCGTCGCGATAGTAAATGAACGTCGGCACGTACTCGATTTTTTTCCCTTCCGTCCCGCCGGCGGGATCCTGCTTCGAGCGATCCACGGCGAGGTAGGAAACGGGGAGCTCGACGGCGAAGTCCTCCTGGAGAATGTCGAGGATCTTCAGCAGCTTCGGGACCTCGCGCTGGCTGTCGGTGCACCACGTTCCGAGGACGACCTCGAGAGTATCGCCGGGCCGGACCGTTGCCGCGATCATCTCCATCGCCGCCGCGTTCGGCTCGTACGCCTCTTTCCGCTCGGGGTATTCGGGGACGCGCAGGAGCAGCCGCTCCGCTGTGAACATCCCCGTCTCGGTCGGAAGCGGAGGCTCCTCCGCGGTGGCGGCGCGCTCGGCCGCGTCGTCGACGACGCGGCCGTCGATGACGACGTCCGTGACGGTGTCGCCGCGCTGGATCTGGTCGACGACTCCGCTCATGCCGCCGATCACGCGGCCGAAGATCGTGTAGCCGCCGTCGAGGTGCGGCTGAGGCGAGTGCGTGACGAAGTACTGCGACCCTCCGGTATCGGGTCCGGAGAGCGCCATGCCGACGGCGCCGCGCGTGTACCGCTGCATATTGATCTCGTCGCGGATCGCATAGCCCGGTCCGCCGGACTGATCGTTCCTCGGGTCGCCGCCCTGGATGACGAAGTTCGGGACGACGCGCATGAACGTCGTCCCGTCGAAGTAGCCGTCCTCGGCGAGCTGGACGAAGTTCCAGCTCGTGAGCGGAGCGTCGCGCGTCACCAGAGCGATCTCGATGTCGCCGCGCGTCGTCCGGAGCGTCGCGACGTGCGAGCCGAGCGCCCAGCGCGCGATCTCTTCGTACTCCTCGAGCGGGCGGTCGACCGGGAGCGGCGCGAAGGCGGGGAGCGGACGACCGCCGGCCGCGATCGCCTCCGCGGCAGCGCGCCGCACGACCGGGTCGGCGTCGCTCACGAGCGGCTCGAGGACGCCGAACCGCTCCGGAACGTCGAGCTCCGCGATCGCGGAGAGGGCGGCGAGGCGCGCGTCGTTCAGCTCGTCGCCTTCGGCGCGCGCGAGCTCGTCACCAAGCCGGTCCAGCTTTTCCGCGGGCGGGATGTCCGGGATCGCCGCCCACCGCCCGATCGCCGTCGCGCGGACGATCGGATCCGGATCCGCGAGCGCCGCCTCGATTTCTTCCCGGAGGGCGCCGACGGCCTCGTCCGGAATCGCGCTGAGAGCCGCCGCGCGAACGGCGGCGTCGGGATCGTTCAGGAAGCGCGCGCGAATCGAGGCGCCCGTCTCGCCGATATCAGGCGTGACTTCGAGCGCGCGGATCTCGAGGAAGCGCGAATCGGTCGTCAGGAGTGATTCGACCGCGGCGGGATCGGAGGCGGCGAAATGCTTCAGGAACGCGGCGGTGGCGACCTCGCGCTGCCAAGGCGTCCCGTCGGCGGCGAGCTCGAGGAGGCGGATCCGCGCGGCGGGGCTGTCGGTCGCGAGGAACCCGAGCGGCTCGATCGCGCTGATCGCCGTCCCCGGATCGGCGTCGCGCGTGAGCGTCACGATCCAGCCGCTCTGATCGGCCGGCGCCTGTCCGAGAATGCCGGGGTGCTTCGCCGCGAGCTGCCCGAGTGCGACGAGAGCGTTCGTCCGGACCCATGGATGGACGTCGTCCAGCGCGGCGAGAAGCGGCTCGACGGACGATGCATCGGCGATCCGCCCGAGGGCGCGGGCGGCGTAGGCGCGCGTGAGGGTGTCGGGATCGGTGAGAAGAAGGTGAAGCCGGTCGCGGGCGGCCGGCGTCGCGCGCCGCGCGAGGGAGTAGGCGGCTTCGCGGCGGATCGTCGCGGACGGATCGGCGAGGTACGTCGCCGCGAGCATCGCCGCGGCGTCGTCCTCGAAACGGAAGAGGTACTGGAGCGCCCGCGCCCGCACGCCTTCCGGATGGGGCTCGGCCGCGAAGGCGGCGTAGCGATCGAACGGGACGTCGCCCGCGAGTTTCGACAGAGCCTCGATGGCCGCCGCGGCAACGCCCGCGTGCTCGCGGTCGCGCGCGAGGTCGAAGAGCGCGTCGATTCCCGCCGGATCGCCGATCTCGCCGAGCGCGAACGCCGCCGCCTCGCGGACCTCATGCGACGGATCGTCCACGAGGCTGGAAAGGAGCGCGACGCCCGCCATCATCTCTCCTTCGTCTTTCACCCCGTTGCGATTCGCGTCGGCGAAGGCGGCGGTGCCGATCCGGCCGAGCGCGATCGCGATCCGCCGGCGTCGCGCCGGGTTCGGGTCGGCGATCCAGGCGGCGGCGAGATCCGCGTCGAATTCGCGCAGGTCTTCGAGGCGCAGGACGACCGCTTCCTCGTCCGGCTGCAGCGGAACCGCCGTCGCGACGGGCGGGGCGGCCGGGGCGGGCGCGGGCGCCGGCGCGGGGGCTACGGCGCAGGCCGTGGCGAGGAGGACGAGCGGGAGAAGGCGTGGCGTTCGGGTCATCGGGTCTCCAGAAGTCGCGAGAAGTCTATACACTACGGCCCCGCATGGGGTCGTCTGCGGTCGAAGACAGCGGTCCGGCCTCCTCGATCGCCATCGAGGCCAAGGCGCTCTCGCGGCGCTATGGCCGGCGGTGGGCGCTCGTGGAAGCCTCTTTCCAGGTGCCGCGCGGACGGGCGCTGATGGTCGCCGGGCGCAACGGCTCGGGAAAAACGACCCTGCTGCGCACGCTCGCGACGGCGATCCGGCCCGACGCGGGAACCGCGCGCATCGAGGGGCACGACATCGTCCGCGAGCGGGATGCCGTCCGCCGCGCGACGGCGCTCTTGTCCCATGCGACGTACACCTACGAGGCGCTCAGCGCCATCGAGAACCTCCGGATCGCCGCGCGGATTCTAGGGCGCGACGCCGGGGGCGAGGTCCTGACGGCTCTCCTCGACCAGGTGGGGCTCGCCGGGCGCGCCGCCGATCCGGTGGCCTCGTACTCGGCCGGGATGCGGAAGCGGCTCGCGATCGCGCGCGTCCTCCTGCAGGAGGCGGCGGTCGTGCTCCTCGACGAGCCCTATGGGCAGCTCGACCCGCCGGGGTTCCGGTTCGTCGATCACCTGGTCGAGGTTTCGCTGCAGCGCGGTGCCACGGTCGTCGTTTCCACGCATCAGCTCGAGCGGGGGGCGGCGCTCTGCGACGACGGAATCGTTCTCGAGAACGGCCTGATCGTCTGGCGCGGTCCGGCCGGGGAGCTCCCGGCGAGCGGCGGGGTCGATCCGGCGACCCTCCGGGAGCCGTGATCGTTCGCGGAAGGGAAGCGCGGACCGCGGCGGCGAGTTTGAGGTGACGATGCAGGCGACCGAATCGAGAATCGCAGCCCCTCCGGTGAGGAAGACGATCACGCCCGTGATCGTCACGCTCGCCGGCATTCTTCTTCTCGCGGCCGGCTCCTGGTGGGGCCTGTTCCGCGCCCCGGCGGAAGTCTTCATGGGAGACGTCTACCGGATTTTCTACATCCACGTTCCGACGGCGTGGAACGCGATGCTCGCGCTCACCTTCACGTTCGTCGCGGCCCTTTTCTACCTGATCACGGGACGGTGGCAGTGGGACGCGCGCCTCGAGGCGGGAATCGAGGTCGGCGTGCTCCTGTCGTTTCTTCTCTGCGTCCAGGGGGCGATCTGGGCGAAGCCGACCTGGGGCGTCTGGTGGGACTGGGACCCGCGGCTCACGACGATGGCGATCCTCTTGTTCGCGTTTCTCGGGATCCTGGCGTTGCGGCGGTTCGTCGACGATCCGGTGCGGCGCGCGACGTGGTCCGCGGTCGCGACGGTGATCGCCTTCGTCGACGTGCCGATCGTCTATTTCTCGGTCCGCTGGTGGAACTCGCTCCACCAGGTGCAGTCGACGCCGGAAACGGTCTCGCCGGAGTTCCATTGGCCGCTGCGCGCGAACGCGTTCGCGATCCTCTTTCTGATGGGCGGCTGGATCGCGATCCGGTCGCGCCTCGCGACGGCGCGGCTGCGGGACGAGCTCGGGCCGCCGCTGCCGTCGGCGGAGCCCGCGACGGGAGGCGAAGCGTGAGCGGGGTCATCGAGGGAGGATGGGGGTTCGTCTGGGCCGCGTACGGCGCGACGGCGCTCGTCCTCGGCATCTACACGGTCTCGCTGCTCGTTCGCTACGGCAGGCTGCGGCGCACCGGCGAGGCACCGCGCGCGACGGATGACTGAGCCGTCCGTCGCCTGGATTCCCGCGATCGTCGTTCTCGTCGCGGGAGCGATCGCCGGCGCGCTCCTGGTGTGGCGCGCGCGCGGCGGACGATCGCCCGTCGCGCCGCCGGTCGAGATTCGGGACCTGCGCGCGCAGCTCGACGCTCTGGTCGCGCAGCTCCGGGAGCTCGACGATCTCGCCGCGACGCGCACGCCCGCGCAGCTCGAGCAGGAGCGGCGGACGCTCGAGATCGCGGCGGCCGAGACGCTGCGCGACCTCGAGCGCGCCGAGGCGGCGCAGGCATCCATGGCGGTGCCTCCGTCTCCCGAACCGTCGCCCGCGCCGGCGGGAGGAAGCACGCTCCGCGGATT
>JBOGJQ010000524.1:0-2073 GCA_050745405.1 Thermoanaerobaculia bacterium
GAAGATCCCTCGCCTCACGGCTCGGGATGACAGCTTGGAGTCATTCGCGCTTCACCGGCACATCGTGCCGTTCCACCGCTCAGGATGACGGGGCTTGTGGTATGCAAATGAAACCAGCGACGAGCGACCAGCGACGAGGACATCACAACTAGCTACGACCATCGACCGTCCCCAAGTAAGCGTCGAGCCAATCAAGCACCTCCCGAATCATCTCGTTCGGATTCGCGGGGATGTGTCCCCCATCGAGGCGCGCGAGGCGCTTCTGCTCGGGCGGGGCGCCGAGGAGGTCGAAGAGCGGCTTCTGCGCGATCTCGTACGGGACGATGAAGTCGTTCACCCCGTTGATCATCAACGTCGGCGTGTACGAGTGCGGCGCGAAGGTCGCCGGGTGGATCTCGGGACGGACGTGGATGCGCGGAACACCGGCGCCGAGCAGGATGCTCGCGCGCAAGCGCGTGTCGATGGCGGTGACGATCGGCCCGTTGATCGCACCCCCGCTGAAGCCGTAGTAGGCGAGGCGCGTCGCGTCGATGTCGTCGCGCGTCTCGAGATAGTCGATCGTGCGGCGGAGATCCTTCGCGCGGCGAATCGCAACGTCGCGGCGCGCGTTCGGCTCCATGACCGGACCGGTATTCCGCTCGTACCAGCCGTCGTAGATCGGATAGACCAGCGCGCGGCCGCTCCGCGGGATGAAGTCGAACAGATACGGCGAGGCGAGCGTCTCGCTCGAGCGGAAGATCGACGCGTCGTCGCCCGGATACCAGATGACCGTCTGGTACGGCGGCCGTGCGTTCCGCGGCAGAAACAGGATCGCGCTCATCCGCGTCTCGTCGTAAGCCGTCCGGAACGAAACGATCTCCTTCCGCCAGTACCGCGAGGTCTCGTCCACGCTCTCGACCTTCGCCTCGAGCGGAGTCCGGTCGTAGTCGTACATCGCTCGGTACGCGGCGAACACCTCGTCCGAGGCGGGTTCAGGGAGCGTGGCACCGCGCGTGTCGATCGCCGCGAGGAGATCCGGCGCGGGCGTCTCGGCGTAGATGGCGCACCGGATGCCCTGCGAAGCGCTCCGCGCGAGCGGATCCTGCGGAGTGAGGTGCCGGAAGATGTACGGCGGATCGGACCAGTCGCCGCCGAGAGCGTAACGGCGCCCGTCGCTCGTCGCGTTCGAGCACCATTCGCGCACGTTGCCCGCCATGTCGTACGTGCCGAACGCGCCGAGTCCCTGATAGCGGCCGACCGGCGCGGTCCCCTGGTGATTGAAATTGCTCATCCGGAGGATGTCGGAGAACTGCTCCTGGCCGATCGCTGCGGTCCAGTGGTAGATCGTCGGGAGCGCTTTTCCTTTCCAGCGGCAGTACGCGGCGGCCTCGTACCAGCTCACGCCGCCGACGGGATGATCGGCCTCGCCTTCGGGGAACGTTCCGAGGCTCCAGGTGGAGGGGCCGGGGCGGCCGGTGACGTCGCGGAAGTCCTTGGCGCCCATTCCGTCGGACCAGAGCGCGGGGTCGGCGTAGGCGCCCGCGTCGACGAACTCCTTGAACTCCGCGTTCGTGACTTCGAACCGGTCGAGCCAGAACGGCGCGATCGCGGGCGGCAGGTCGACCGGCAGGAGGCGGAGGATCGTCCGCAGCGGACCGCCGGAAACGCGGACCGTCCCCTCCGGCCTCGAGCCGAGCGGCTCGAGCGGAAAGTCGCGCGCGAGCATCCCGATCGCCGGTCCGCTGAACGGCGCTCCTTCGAATGTTTCGAAGCCCTCTTTCTCGATCCGGATCCGCATCATCGCGTAGGGGAAACGTCCCTCGAGCGGCGTCGTCCCGAGCAGCTCCCACGGCGCGTCGGGCGTTTCGTATCCCTTGATCGAGACCGTGGCGCCCGGCGGATCGGTGTCGATCGTGAGAGGAAGGGTGATGCGACTGAGGAGCGTGTCCAGCTCGGCTCGTCCCGGCGCGGCGCTCTTCGCCCGGAGCGCGAGGCGGTAGGCTTCGAAGACGTTCCCCGCCTCGATGTGCTGCGCGATCTCGGCCGGCGCCTGGTTCGCCGCCCACCGCGCTTCGGCGCCGCGGACCCACATCC
>JBOGJQ010000525.1:0-2052 GCA_050745405.1 Thermoanaerobaculia bacterium
GTTCTCGACGATGAGGAGCTTGTCCTGATCTCGCTTCATGAGAGGCCTCCTTTTTTCAGGGTGAAACCTTGAAGGGGAAGCAAGAAGTTGGCCACACATTGGTCGCTCGTCGCTCCGACGAGGCGGCGCCGGAGGCGCCGAAGACGGTAGCCGGTGGTGACGGCCCGGAGGGGCCGGAACCACCGGGTAGATGCAACCAGGGCGATTGCGCCCCGGCAGGGGCGCCGCCACGCCGCGGCCCCTCCGGGGCCGAATCAACACGAGTCGCACAATCCGGTGGTTCCGCCGCTCCGCGGCGTCACCACCGGCTACCCTCCTCCGCGCCTCCGGCGCGGGCTCGCCGCGGACGAGAGAAACTCGCGTAAATTGCGTGACGCCCCCTCGTACAACGAACAACGACCAACGCGGAACGAACAACGAACAACGACCAACCGAATGACCGACGACCCGATCCGCGACGACTACTTCCTCGAGATCGAATCCCATTTCGCCGCGCGGCGCGGGACGCCGTTCGTCTTTTCCGCGAAGGACTGGGCGCTCATGAAGTCGTGGCGCGAAGAGGGAGTTCCGCTCGCGGTCGTCATCGAAGCGATCGACACCTGTTTCGCGAAGCGCGAGGAGGGCGGGCGGCGGCGGACGATCTCGAGCCTCTCGTATTGCCGTCATGCCGTCCGCGACATGTGGGACGAGCGGAAGGAGCTGCAGGTCGGTGGCGCGGGGGGCGTGCCCGAGCGCGACACGGGGGCGATGCTCGCCGAGCTGGCGGAGCGCGTCGAGGGAGCGGCGTCGGGCGCGCCGAACGAGGCGGTCCGCCGCGTGCTCGCCGACGTCGCCGCGGCCGTACGCGCCGTACCCGCCGATTCCGTCCCGCGCGTCGAGGACGCGCTGATGCGCATCGAAGAAGGACTCATCGACGGCCTTCTCGGCGCGCTTTCCGCGGACGAGCTTCGCGAGCTGCAGGACGAAGTCGACGCGAGTCTCGCGTCGCACCGGCTCGAAGGGACCGCGGCCGAGCGGACGCGCGCGGCGAATCTCAGGCGCCTGGTTCGAAAGCGATTCGCCGTGCCGCGCCTGTCACTCTTCACCTGACAGAATCGCGTCGATCCGCTCGAGGCTGCGCTGCGCCCATGCGCCGCTCACGGGCGCCGCGGGATCGAGCGCAACCGCGCCCTCGCGGATGCCGCACGCGGCGAGCGCGCGCAGCGGCGCTTCGTTCGTCGCCGTTCCGGCCGCGCACGACGGGGTGCCGCGGAGCGAGAGAACGCGCAGGAGGAAGCGGGCGGCTTCGGCCGCGCTCACGACCCGGTCGGGATGGACGCGGCGCGTCGCGGGATCGACGGAGACGAGACGGAGGGCGATCGCGCGCACGAGCTCGTCGCGTCCGTTCGCCTCGACGAGGTCGATCGCGACGGGAGGCTGGCCCGTGATGCGCGCGAACCGGACGTCGGAGACGATCCAGTACGTCAGGACGGCGAGCTCGGCGCGCGTGAGGGCGGGGCTCGCGGCCGCCACGCGAAACCGCGGCGGCATGTTCGCGGCGGCGAAGGCGCGCTTCAGCTCTTCCAGCCGGCGGACGTACTCGGGCCGCGGGTCCATGGTGACGATCCGCTCGTACCGCGCGATCGCTTCCTCGTAGCGGCGCCGGCCGGCATCGATCTCCGCGAGCGCCTGCTGGACTTCGACGCGCTCCGCTTCGGCCGAGCGGAGGAGCGGGTCGATCTCGACGCGCGCCTGCGCGACCTCGCCCGCGGCGAGGAGCTTCTGGACGAGAAGGAGGCGCGCGGCATTCGACTGGGGACGGATCTCGAGAGCGCGGCGGATCGAGGCGACCGCCGCCGCCGGCTCCGCCGCGAGGGCCGCGGCGTACAGCTCGTCGAACCGCCTCGCTTCGACCGCGGCGAGGCGCGCGCCGACGACGGGAGGAGCGGCCGGATCGGACGCGATCTGCCGAAGAATCGCGCGCGCGGCATCGAGCTCGCCGCGTTCCGCCGCGAGCTCGGCGCGATAGAACTCGGCGGCCAGCCACGACAGTCCGTCCGGGACGGCGCGATC
>JBOGJQ010000526.1:0-3514 GCA_050745405.1 Thermoanaerobaculia bacterium
GTTCACGATGGCGCTTCGTACTCCAGGACCGCGAAGGTGTCAATCGTCAATAATCGTTCCGAGTGCATCCCTTCCTCGAATTTCTCGCGCTCCTCGCCGGGACCGCCGGTCCCGCGGCGCTCCTCGTCGCGGCGACGCGCCGCTGGCTGCTGCCCGTCTCCTGGAGGATGGGAGCGCTTCTCTTCCTTCTCGCGTGCGCGTTCGTTGCGCCGGCGCTCCTCACGCCGGATCTCCCGGTACCCGTGGACGAAGTCGCCCGCGGGTATCCCTACCGTGGAGTTTTCGGTGAGGTCGAGCCGCGAAACCCGCTGACGAACGACACGGCCAAGCTCTTCCTGCCGTGGATGGCCGTCGCGCGCGAGGAGCTCTTCGCGCTCCGCGCGCCGCTGTGGAACCGCTATTCGTTTTCCGGATACCCGCTCCTCGCCAACGGGGAGAGCGCGCCGTTCTCTCCGTTCTTCCTCGCGACGCTCGTGGTTCCGCTTCCGAAGCAGATCGTCGCGATGGCGGTGCTGAAGCTGTTCGTGGCGCTCCTCTTCGGCTGGTTGTTTCTGACGCGGGAAGGGATCTCTCCGGCGGTCGCTCTGTTCGGCGCGGCGGCGTTCGCCTTCTCGACGTACCAGACCGTCTACCTCTACTACAGCGCGGCCGCCGTGTCGGCGCTCCTCCCGGCGGCGGTCGTGGCATTCGTCGAGCTGATCCGGCAGCGGACGTTCCGCTGGGTCGTCTTCGCGGCGGTCGTCGTGGCGTCGCTGCTCGCCGCGGGGCATCCGGAGAGCGTGCTCCACGTCGCACTCGGAACGGGCGTGGTGCTGGCGATCGATCTCTGGACGACCAGTATGCCGCGGCGCTTGTGGGCGCGGCGGTTCGGCCTGGCGCTCGCGGCGGCCGTCGTGGGCCTCGCGCTCGCGGCGCCGGCGTGGCTGCCGGTGCTCGAGCAGGTCGGGCGGAGCGCACGCCTCGACGAGATCCGGACCGAGCGCGCGATGACGCCGCCGTTCGAGACGGGGATGCTGTGGGCGCTGGTGAACCCCGAGGCGTATGGGAGTCCGGTGCGGGGAACGTGGGCGTGGCTGCACAACTACTCTGTCGTCGCGTCGTCTTTCTTCGGACTGATCCCGCTCGGACTGGCCGCCGGGACGCTCGTCGCCCGCTGCGGCCGCCGCGAGCGCGCGTGGGCGATCGGGGCCGTTCTCGTCTTCGTCGTCTCGATGAACTGGACGCCGCTCGGGCTCGCGTTCAACTCCGTTCCGCCGATGTCTCTCGTCGCGAACGACAAGTTCCGTTTCGTCGCGGTGTTCCTCGCATCGATCGCCGCCGCGGGCGCGCTCGAGCGGATCCGGAGGGGGCGGGGGAAAGTCGAAGCGGCGGTGACGATCGGAGTCGCCGCGGTCGCGGCACACGTCTTCGTCCTGAAGAACGGCGTCGCCTTCGGCTGGTACGCGGCGATCGGACTTTCCGGCGCCGTCGTGTTCGCGCTCCTCGCGCTGTGGGGCCGCCGGCCGCTCGCCGCAGTGGGCGTCGCGCTCGTGACGCTCGCGGCGGAGATTGCCGTCTTCAATTTTCCGTTCAACGCGATGGTCGACCGGAAGTATTACGCCCCCGAGCTGCCGATCGTCGAGGCGATCCGGCAACGCGCGCCCGACGAGCCGTTCCGCGTCGCGGGTCTCGACTGGGCGTTCCTTCCGAACGCGTCGGCGCACTACGGCCTCGAGGACGTCCGCGGCAGCGATCCGATGGCGTGGGGGCGCTATGTCGACTTCTTTCGCGCGGCCGGCGTCGTCGATCCAGATTTCGGTGTACTGCGCGTCGTCGACGCGGCGCGTCCGGCTCTCGACTTCCTGAACGTGCGCTTCCTCATGACCGAGCCGGGCGTGGACGCGGGTCCGGGCTGGCGGCGGATCTACAGCGGTCCCGACGGAGAGCTCTTCGAGAATACCGAGGTGATGCCGAGGTTCTTCGCGCCGGGGCGGGATGGCGCGGTGCGGTCGATCTGGTTTCGGCGGATGTCGCCCGTGTCGTGGCGTTTGACGGTGGATGCCGAAGAGCCGTCACTGATCGCCTCGAGTGTGCCGGCGCTTCCGGGATGGCGGATCACCTCGGCGGCAGGCGAGCTCCCGCTGCGCATCATCCATGGTGCGTTCCTCGGCTTCGAGGTTCCAGCGGGAACGACGCGCGTGCGTCTGCGCTACAGGCCGGTGTCTTACACGGCGAGCGTGCTTCTGTTCGCCGCGACGGTGGCCGGTCTCGTCTGGTTCGGCATGCGCCGGAGACGATGATGATGTCCCATCAGTCCGATTTCTCTTGGACGTGGAATAAGGACTCACCCCCTCCAGTTACCGTCCCCGCTTCAGGCGAGCCAGGGACGGGAGACGCGGCGGGCTCGCCGGGAAACCGAGTCAGCACCAGCAGCAGAAGTTGAAATACCGGCAGGACGCGCGACGTTATTCTTCTTTGCGCTCCACGGAAGTTCCTTGAAAACGCGGAAGAGATCGGCAGCGGAAACGCGTCGAATCGCTCACGAAAAATCGGAATGAAAATTGGTTCCGAAAAAGCGAGCGAAACGGAATAGCCGAGTGCCCCGAGACGTTATCGTTGGTAGCTGCGACGAGAGGGATGGGGCGGAGGCAGCGCCGATCTTTTCACGGCCCCCACGGGACGAGCAGCACAATCCGAGGTCAGGCGAAATCAGTCGAACGAGCGCGCGGTGCGCGCGAGAGAAACGTCGACGGATTTCGCTTGACATCGATGGAGGGGTTTGGCAATCTGGCCGCCCTTCCGGCGAGGGTCGGATAGATCGGAATCTGGCCGACCGAGCGCGGGATCGTCACGGGAAGCTTTCCGCTCGGAGCGACGTCGCCGAAAAGGACGTTGGCGAGCGCGTGTCCCGCCTCGACGCCGGGCGATCGGGTATTCAGCGTCCTGATCAACGGCGCGCCACTGTTCACGGACGTGGATCTCGTGCGTGATTACGGGCGCTACGCCGCCGTTCGGCGGAAGGCGGTCGTGACCGCCGGCGGCGGCGAGGGGATCGAGCTCACGTTTCCGGCGACGACAGGGAAGCCGCTCGTCGCCGCAATCGCGGTACGCCGGTAGGGCCCTACCGCAGCTCGAACGATCCCTGCAGCCCCTCGACCGAGCTCGGGCCGATCCAGACGTCGAACCGTCCCGGCTCGACGACCCACGCCCCACGCCCCCGCGGGGCCCCAGAACTGCAGCGCGGAGGCGTCCACCGTGAACGAGACGCGCCTGGTCTCGCCCGGCCGCAGCGCAACGCGCTCGAACCCTTTCAGCTCCTTCACGCATCCCAGATGAAACCGGAGCGGTCGTTCTCGATCATCAGAACGATCGCGCCCTGGTCGATGCCGAGATAATCGGGATTGACCCAACCCTGCGCCGGGTCGATCGTCCCATGCTCGAGCTGGAGGCCGGCATCAGTGCGAAGGGTCGGATTGAACGAGTCGAGGAAGCCGTACTTGGAGACCAGGTGCTCGCCCCAGCGGCGGTGCATCTC
>JBOGJQ010000527.1:0-2342 GCA_050745405.1 Thermoanaerobaculia bacterium
GTCCAAGACGCGTAGCCGGGGGTCGAAGACCCCCGGCTAAACAATACAACGAAATGAATTTCCGGCCGGGTGGCGCGCCGAAGCGCGACACCTCGGCCGGACAGGCGCGGTCAGATCAACAGCGGCGCGACGACCAGGGCGACGACCGACATCAGCTTGATGAGGATGTTGAGGCTCGGGCCGGACGTGTCCTTGAACGGATCGCCGACCGTGTCGCCGACGACGGCCGCCTTGTGCGCGTCCGATCCCTTGCCGCCGTGCGCGCCCCCCTCGATGTGCTTCTTCGCGTTGTCCCACGCGCCGCCGGCGTTCGCCATGAAAATCGCGAGCAGCACGCCCGACGCCGTCACGCCCGCGAGAAGACCGCCGAGCGCCTCGATGCTGTACCAGCCGACCAGGACCGGAGCGAAGACCGCGAGCAGCCCCGGCGCGATCATCTCGCTGATCGCCGCCTTCGTCGAAATGTCGACGCAGCGCGCGTAGTCCGCCTTCCCCGTTCCTTCCATCAGCCCGGGGATCTCCCTGAACTGCCGGCGCACCTCTTCGATCATCCGGAACGCAGCGCGTCCCACGGCCTTCATCGACATCGCGGAGAAGAGGAACGGCAGCATCGCGCCGAGAAAGAGCCCCGCCATGACCTCCGCATCGGCGAGATCGATCACTTCGAGGCCGACCGTCGTCCGGAACGCTGCGAACAGGGCGAGCGCCGTCAGCGCCGCGGATCCGATCGCGAATCCCTTGCCGACGGCAGCGGTCGTATTGCCGACCGCGTCGAGCTTGTCCGTCCGCGCGCGCACCTCGGGACCGAGGTGGCTCATCTCGGCGATGCCGCCGGCGTTGTCGGCGATCGGGCCGTACGCGTCGACCGCGAGCTGAATTCCCGTCGTCAAAAGCATCCCGAGAGCGGCGATCGCGATCCCATAGAGACCGGCCTGCGCGTACGCGACGAGAATCGCGAGGACGAGAACGATGACCGGAAGCGCCGTCGACCGCATCCCGAGCGCCAGGCCGCTGATGATGTTCGTCGCCGCGCCCGTCAGCGAGTCCTGCGCGATCTCGCGCGCCGGCCCCCTCGACTCTGACGTGTAGTACTCGGTGATCATTCCGATGATCACGCCCGCGATCAGACCCGCGATCGTCGCGAAGAACACGCCGGTCCCGCTGAACGTCTTCCCTTCGAGAACATACGTATCCGGCAGCATCCACTGCGCGATGAACCAGATCGCGACGAGAGTGACGACCGCCGACACGATCGGCCCCGTGTGGAGCGCCGTGGCCGGATCGCCCGTCTCCTTCATCCGGACGAGGGACGTCCCGAGGAGCGAGAAAACGATCCCGACGGCGGCGAGAACGAGCGGGAAGAGCACGAGGTTCGGGGTGAAGGCGTCGCCGGCGAGGGTCGCGGCGTTCATTCCGAGGACGAGCGCGCCGACGATCGAGCCGACGTACGACTCGAACAGGTCCGCTCCCATCCCGGCGACGTCGCCGACGTTGTCGCCGACGTTGTCCGCGATCACGGCGGGATTCCGCGGGTCATCCTCAGGAATCCCCGCTTCGACCTTGCCGACGAGGTCCGCGCCGACGTCGGCCGCCTTCGTGTAAATGCCCCCGCCGACGCGCGCGAACAGGGCGATCGAGCTCGCGCCGAACGAGAAGCCCGAGAGGACCGTCACCGCGCGGAGCATCGTCTGCTGCGGATCGGCGCTCGCGAACAGACCCGTATAGATCATGTAGAGGACCGACAGCCCGATCACGCCGAGGCCGACGACCGAGAAGCCCATGACGGCCCCGCCCGCGAATGCGACGCGGAGCGCGCCATTGATCGAGGTCCGCGCCGCGGCGGCCGTCCGGACGTTCGCCGAGGTCGCGACGCGCATCCCGAAGTAGCCTGCGAGTCCCGAACAGACGGCACCAACGACGACCGAGACCCCGATCAGCCAGGAGCTGTCGGGCCGGGCGGCATGCGCCCACGCCAGGAGGGCGGCGACGATCACGACGAAGACGGCGAGAACGCGGTACTCGCGCCCGAGGAACGCCATCGCGCCCTCGCGAATGTGGTTGGCAATGGTCGCCATGACCTCGGAACCGGGGTCCTGCTTCCGGATCCAGGCACTCCGGACCCAGGCGAACAGCAGGGCGAGGACTCCGGCGGCGGGGATCAGATACATAGCGGTGCTCATGATTGACTCCTGAGAGGGTGTACCGCGGCAGACCTCCGGCAGGTGTGACGAGGAGCCCGACTTCCGCGGCGGCGGGCATTCTAGAGGACGGCTGGGCCGGGGGCAAATTTCGGGGGTTTGAACGCAGAACGCATTGGAACGCAGAACGCAGAACGCAGAACG
>JBOGJQ010000528.1:0-2416 GCA_050745405.1 Thermoanaerobaculia bacterium
GGCCGAGGTCGGCCGCCGTTGCTACACGCCCCAGGAGCGGCTGCTGATCCTGGACACCTGGGTGCGCTCGGCGCTCCCGGCCAAGGACTTCGCGCCACTGGCCCAGGTTCCCGGGATCGCAAGCGCAGCTTTTCGATTTTCCTGCGCTCGCCGCGCGCGAGGACGAGTTGTCAAATGTTCGACCACGCCCTGCTCGCAGGCGGGGCGGGCGGGACCGAACGCGACGGCAACGCGCAGCGCGGTGCATCGGGCGCGCCGGCGCGAGCGCGCGACGAGCACGCGGGATAGGGCGCCGACGCCCTGGGCGGTTCGTCGCTCCGGAGACGGAAACCACACGCTTCTGACGCGCGTCGGCGCAATCCGGACACACCTGCGCGCGCGGGTCGCCGGGCAAGCCCCGGTTCGCTACGCTCCGGGGCGATTGGCAGCGTCTCTGCATGGCGATCGACGTCACGCGAGAGGAGGCGGTCCGCTCCCAATGACCTTGCCCGCTCTGATCCCGACGGCGAAGCAGCTCAATCACCTCCCGATCGTCGCTCACGCGCTCAACCGCCTGGGCGTGCGCCGGATCGTCGACGAGCTGGTCCCGAAGGATCCCCGGAGCCGCGTTAGCACCGGCGAGTGCATCGAGGTCCTCGTCACGGCGATCCTCCTCGGCCACCACACCCTCTACCGTGTCGCCGACCTGCTTCGCCCGTACGACCTGCGCGTCGCGTTCGGGTTCGAGCTCGCCGACGCCAGCCACTTCAACGACGAGCGCCTGGCCAAGGCCCTGACGGACGTGTTCCACGTCGCAGGCGTGGACGCCACCAACTCGGCCATGCTCCTCGCCGCGATCCGCGAGTACGAGCTGGCGATCAGGCGCGCGCACCTCGACACCAGCTCCGTGAGCGTCCACGGCGAGTACGCCGGTAGCTCGCCGCCGATCGACCCGGACGACTCCCGGGCGGTGCCGCACGTGACGCGCGGGTACAGCAAGGACCGCCGGCCCGATCTCAAGCAGATCGTCTACGGCCTCTCCGTCAACGAGGACGGCGTCCCCGTCTTCGGGCGGGTGAGCTCGGGCAACCGCGCCGACTCGCTCGAGCTCCGCCACATGCTCGAGCGCCTCCGAAAGGCCCTCCCGCAGCCTGAAGACGTTCTTTACGTCGGTGACTCCAAGCTGTTCTCCGCCGAGACCCTCGCGCAGACGTCGGCTTACGGCCTGAAGTTCGTCACGCTGATGCCGCGGAGCTTCGGGCTGTGGGAGACCGTCTACCGGCGGTTCCTCGAGGTGCGGGGCGAGGTCCCGATCCTCAAGACGAAGGCCCTCGGCGAGCTCGACGAGGAAGCCGAGGTGGATAGTCGGCCGCGCCACTTCTGGCGAGGGCGCTCGTTCGACGTCACGCACGAGTTCGTGTTCGACGGCAGCGACTACGCGGTCGCGCTCAGGCTCCTCGTGGTCGAGTCGGACGCCCTCCGGGCCCGCAAGGAGGGCGCTATCCGGCGCCGGGAGACGAAGGAGCGCCTTCGCCTCGTGAAGCTGCAGGGCACTCACGAGAAGCGGGTCTACTCGTGCCAGGAGGACGCCGAACGGGCCATGGAGCGACTCCGGCAGCAGGCCGTCGAGTTCCACACCCTTGAGTGCTCGCTCGTCACCGAGCAGCAGCCCGTGAAGAGAGCGCAGCGCGGACGTCCACCCAAGGACGAGGTCCCCCAGCTCGAGACCCTCTGGAAGGTCGTCGTCACCTTCGCGGCCGACGCGCAACGGTTCGAGGACGCCCTCCGCCAGGAGACCTGCTTCGTGCTCGCCACCAACGTGCCTGTCGCGCCCGACGGACACCGCGAGGCGGCAGACCGGGAGACGCTCCGGGCGTACGACGAGCAGGATTCGGTGGAGCGAGCCTTCCGCTGGGCGAAGCGGCCCCTGCGCTTCGCGCCCGTCTTCCTCGAGCGAGACGACCGGATCGCCGCACTCGGGCTCGTCTACGTGATCGCGCTCATGGTCTACGCGCTGATCCAGCGCGACGTCCGCCAGCGCCTGCAAGCGCACGAGACGACCATGCCGGGCAACAAGCGGTGGACTGCCAGGCCGACGGCGGAGGTTCTGTTCCGCCTGTTCGAGAACGTCCAAACCGTCACGCTCGGCGGCCTCGACGAGCGGGTCTACGTCACCGGGCTCAACACCGAGCAGGTGCGGATCCTCGACCTCCTCGGGATCGACCTCCGCTCGCGCCCTGGCGTCGAGTTCGGCGAGGTCCGTACGCCCGTCCCCGGTGAGCGCGCCTTCAAGCCGGTTCCGCGCGTTGAGCGGCAGCAACCAACCATCAGCTAATTCGCAGAACTGCATCTCCGATCCCGGGAAAGTGGGCAACTGGTGGTACGCGTTCCACTGTTGTTGAAGGGCCTTCTTCTGCTCCGGGGAGACACTCGGGTC
>JBOGJQ010000529.1:0-2845 GCA_050745405.1 Thermoanaerobaculia bacterium
CGATGATGGTCTCGGTCGCGGTCATGATCGGGAGCTTCCGCAGGACGGTCGAGGCGTGGGTCGCGCAGACCGTCCAGTCGGATCTCTGGATCCGCCCGGCGCGCGGCCTTTCGAACGCCGACATTGCGACGCTTCCTCCGGAAGTCGTGGACGATCTCCGGCGCGTACCGGAGATCGCCGCGATCGACCGGTTCCGGGGAACGGACGTGGTCTGGCGCGACGAGATCATCACCGTCGGAAGCGGCGAGTTCGACGTCGCGATGGAGTGGGGCGAGATCCCGATGATCGAGCCGCGATCGCACCGCGAGGCGCTGCGGCGCGCGATCGAGACGGGCGGCGTCTTCGTCTCGGAGACGCTCTCCCTCGAGCACGACATCGGGGTCGGCGACCGGCTCGAGCTGCCGACGGCGTCGGGGATCGAGACCTTTCCCGTCGCCGGCATCTACCGCGACTACTCGAACGATCGCGGCGTCGTCATCATGGATCGCGGACGGTGGCTCGAGACGTTTCGCGATCCGACGAGCAACACGGTCGCCGTCTTTCTCCGCGAGGGCGTCGACGCGGAACGCGCGCGAAAGAAGATCGAAGCGCTCGTCGCGGCGAAGTACGGCGCGTTCGTCATGACGAATGCGACGATCCGCGCCGAGGTGATGCGGATCTTCGACCAGACGTTTCTCGTGACCTGGGCTCTCCTCGCCGTCGCCCTCGCGGTCGCGGTGCTCGGGATCGTGAACACCTTGACGGCGCTCATTCTCGAGCGGCGCCGCGAGATCGCTCTGCTCCGGGTGCTCGGCCTCGACCGCCGCCAGATCGCGCTGATGATCCTCCTCGAAGCCGCGGTGATCGGCCTCGTCGCCGCGCTCCTCGGTCTCGTCGCCGGATGGATCCTCTCATGGATCCTGATCTTCGTCGTGAACAAGCAGTCGTTCGGCTGGACGATCGCGTTCGATCCGCCGTTCGCCGTGGTCCTCGTCTCGCTCGCGGTGACGTTCGCCGCGACCGTCGCGGCGGGACTCGTTCCGGCGCGCCTCGCTCACAGTGTTTCGATGGCGGGCGAGCTGAAGGCGGAGTGATACCGTTAGGTCATGCGAATCGCTCTTCTCGTCGCCGTTCTCGCCTCCCCGGCCGCTGCCGCCGACTTCGACGTCGAGATCGCCGGCCGCTTCGCGGATCTCGCGCTCGAATGCGTCCATCGCGAGTACCCGAACAAGATCGCGCACGTCCTCCAGTCGGATGCGGACGTGCGCGCGCCGCGCGAGCTGACGCCGGCCTTCTACGGCTGCTTCGACTGGCATTCGGCCGTGCACGGGCACTGGCTTCTCGCGCGCCTCGCGCGGCTCGAGCCGGACGCGCGGTTCGCGGACGAGGCACGCGCCGCGCTCGCCCGGAGCCTCGAGCCGGAGCGGATCGCGGCCGAGACGGAGTACCTCCAGGGCGAAGGACGGGCGAGCTTCGAGCGGCCGTACGGCCTCGCGTGGCTCCTTCAGCTCGGCGCGGAGCTGCGCGAATGGGACGATCCCGATGCGCAGCGCTGGTCGCGCGCTCTCGCGCCGCTCGAGGAGGCCGCCGTCGCGCGCCTCTCGGAGTGGCTGCCCAAGCTCTCGCACCCGGTCCGCTCCGGCGAGCATTCGCAGAGCGCCTTCGGCCTCGGCCTGATGCTCGACTACGCCCGCGTCGCGGAGAACGCGGATTTCGAAGCACTCGTCACGCGGAAGATCCGCGAGTTCTACCTCGACGACCGCGACTGCCCGATCGAGTACGAGCCGTCGGGCGAAGATTTTCTTTCTCCCTGCATCGCCGAGGCCGATGCGGTGCGGCGCGTGCTCGAGCCGGCGGAGTTCGCGGCATGGCTCGGGGCCTTTCTTCCGACGGTCGCGCACGACGGATCGACGAACTGGCTCGAGCCGGCGGTCGTAACCGACGCCACGGACGGAAAGCTCGTCCACCTCGACGGCCTGAACCTCAGCCGCGCCTGGATGCTCGACGGCATCGCCTCGGCTCTCCCGCCGAACGACCCGCGCCTCGCCTTCATCCGCGCGACCTCCCGCGAGCACGGCGAGTCCGGCCTCCGCGCGGTCAGTGCGGCGCACTACGAGGGCGGGCATTGGCTGGGGAGCTTTGCGACGTTCTACGTTACGAGGCGGGGCGTGCCGGGGGTGCGGGACTAGCCGCGGTCTTTGGGATAGGACCCCCTCCCTCAATCCCCGCGCATCCGAAACGGCGCCGCATACCCCGTCATCTCGAGATACCCCCGCCCCTCCACCGCGCGCCCCGCCGAGGTACCGCGCACGCGGACCGCGCCTTCCCAGTACGTGATTCCCGTCGACTCGGTCGTGACGAGCTCCTGATCGTCCATCGCCGCGCCGACGTCGATCCGGATCCCGAGCCGCGGGACGGCGACTCTCCACGCGACAGGGTACGTCGCGCCGCTTTGCGGTGAGCGCCAGCGGCGGCCCGGCGTCATCTCGAAATCGGCGCTCGTCAGGTGCTCGACCTCGCCGTCGGGGCGGACGAAGCTCCCCGAGGAGGCGGGGTCGATCGAGCCGTCGTCGCGCCGGATCCGGTAGAGCATCAGCTCGGTCCCGTCGTCGAGCTGCAGGCCCATCCAGTCCCACCCCTCTTGATCGCTCGCGAGTACCGACGTGCTGAACTCGTGATCCATCCACGCGAGCCCAGCGCACGACTCGGCGGTCTCTCCCGCGCGGATCGTCCCCTCCGCCTCGAGGCGCGTCATCGAGTAGTAGTGCGACGCGGCGCCTGGCTCGTCCCCCTTCACGCTCACGCCGGCCTCGCCGTGAACCGCCGGCGGCTTGCGCGAGCGCAGAACGAGATCGAGCTCCATGTC
>JBOGJQ010000530.1:0-4920 GCA_050745405.1 Thermoanaerobaculia bacterium
CGCGCGCTCCCGCCGGCCGTGGAGCTCCGGACGGAGCTCGAAGCGCTCCGCGCCGCGGGCATGCGCCGCAACGACGCCATCAAGGCGCTCGGCGAGAAGTACGGTGTCGGCAAGAACGAGCTGTATCGTTTGCTCGTCGCTCGTCGCTAGTGGCTCGTTGCTCGTTGCTCGTTGCTCGTTGCTCGTTGCTGGTCGTCAGTCGTCAGTGGCGTCGTCATCCTGAGGAGCGAAGCGACACTTCGTCGCTGTCGCTCCTCAGTGCAGGCTCCGGATCTCCTCAGCGGCGACTCAGAGTCGCGACGATCTGCCGATTCGAGACGCGGCTGAGGAGATCCTTCGCTCACACTCGCCCGCCCCACCGCGCTCGGATGACGGGCACTCTGGTAAGCGCAGCAACGAGCAACGAGCAAGGAGCAACGAGCAACGAGCGACGACTACCGACCGGTCCGGATCACCAACCGCCAGAACTTGAGGAAATAATCGACCATCGACGCGATCGCCGTGACGACGACGATCCAGAGCGCCACCTTGCCGATGAAGATGAACTCGCCGAGCTCGTGGCCGAGGATCAGAAGCGAGATCGCGACGATCTGGGAGATCATCTTCCATTTCCCGAGCGGCGAGGCGGCGATGGCGACGCCCTGCTGCGCCGCGATGGACCGCAGCCCCGAGACGGCGAACTCGCGCCCGATGATCACCACGACCATCCACGCCGGCGCGAGGCCGAGCTCGACCAGCGAGATGAACGCCGCCGACATCAGCAGCTTGTCCGCGATCGGATCGAGGAGCATCCCCACCTTCGTGATCTTCTTCTGGCGCCGCGCGAGGAAGCCGTCGAAGAAATCGGTCGCCGACGCGATCAGGAAAATCGCGAGCCCGACGTACTCCCGTCCTTCGAATTTCGTGAGGAGCACGACGACGAGGAACGGCACGAGAAAGATGCGGAAGACCGTCAGGGCGTTCGGGAGATTGAGGATCTCGCCGGAGACCTCGCCCATATCCGGGGGCGCGGCCGGACGCGTGGCGTGCGGACCCAGCTCTGCCTGGGTCGGCAGATCGACGGGGTCATCGTGTCGTGAAAGGGGCGCTCTGGAGTCCATAAATCGTGGAATACAACCCCCGCCGTGGGCATTGTTAGTCCCGGTCCCGACGTCAGTGCGAAAGTGGCGGAACTGGTAGACGCGCAAGATTCAGGATCTTGTGGTTAACAGCCGTGGGGGTTCGAGTCCCCCCTTTCGCACCACTCGCCCCCTCCCGCCCTCCCAACGGAGAACGCAGAACTCAGAACGTAGAAGGAAGAAAGGCTTCCTCCTGATTTCCTTTCTTTTTCTTCGTTCTGCGTTCTGCGTTCTGCGTTCTAACTCTCCTCTTCCAGACTCGCCAGCGAATCGAGCACGCGCCCGATCCGGGTGCGGATCTCGCCGCGCTCGCCGCGATACCGTTCGACTTCCTCGCGCAGGGACGCGACTTCGTCCGCGCTCGCGCCCGCCGCCTCGATCTGTCCCTCGATCTCCTGGAGGCGCGCCCGCAGGCCGTCGCGCTCCTTCCGCAGCTTCTGAATCGTATCGACCGCCCGCTCCACGCGCTCGGTCAGCCGCTCGAGCAGCTCCCCCTCCTCGGTCCCGGCAAAGCTCAACTGATCCTCGACGCTCTTCGCTTTCTTCATTCCGTTCCTTCGAATCGCAGCTTGCGCGGGAGTATACGAGGATTCGCTGCTTGCCCGTACGGGTGCTTTGCCGCAGAATCGGCGGACCGATGCAGTGGTCGCGCCGCGAGTTCGTGGGGCAGGCAGCGGTCCTGCTCGCGATCGGGTCCGAGCGCCCGACGGTCGTTCTCCACAACGCGAACGTCATCACGATCGATCCCGCGCGGCCGCGCGCCGAAGCGATCGCGATCTGGGGAGATCGCATCCAGGCGGTCGGGTCGAACGCGGAGATCCGCGCGCTCGCCGGTCCGGCGACCCGCCGCGTCGATCTCGCGGGCGCGACCGTCGTCCCCGGATTCATCGACGCGCACTCCCACCCGGCCGTGGCCGGCCGCCTCCACCTGCGGTTCGTCGATACCGACCTCCGCTCGATCGCGGCGATTCAGGCGGCGATTCGCGAACGAGCCGCGAAGACCGCCCCGGGCGAGTGGGTGCTCGCGTTCAAGTACGACGACACGAAGACGGCGGAAGGGCGGTTCCTCACGCGCGACGATCTCGATGCGGCGACGACCGAGCACCCGGTGTACGTCGAGCATCGGGGTGGCCACAGCGCGTACGTCAACTCGCTCGCGCTCGAGCGCGCGGGAGTCACCGAGGAGACGCCGGATCCGGCGGGCGGAAAGTTCGTGCGCGACCCGGAGTCGGGACGCCTCACCGGCCGCGTTCTCGAGAGCGCGCTCGCCGCGTTCGGGCGCGTCATTCCGAACGACTACTCGCGCGACGATTATCGCGAAGGCGTCGAGCTGATCTCGAAGATGCTGGCGCGGGCCGGCATCACCTCGGTCCACGACGCGTACGGCGACCCGGAGGACCTCCGGGCGTACCAGGACGCGCGCGAGGCCGGGGACCTTCTCACGCGCGTGTATTGCCTGATCGGCGCCTCGTCGATCGACCGCTACATCGAGGCCGGCGTCCGCACCGGCTTCGGCGATGCCTGGGTACGGGTCGGCGCGATGAAAACGACTGCCGACGGATCGATCTCGGAGCGGACCGCCCGCCTCTCGGAGCCCTACGTCGGACGCCCGAACGATTACGGGATCCTCGTTCGCACCGAAGAGGAGCTCTACCCCGTCGCGAAGAAGGCACACGAGGCGGGATGGCAGCTCGCGATTCACGCGAACGGCGACGTCGCGATCGACCAGGTGCTGCGCATCTACGAGCGGCTCCAGCGCGAGTCGCCACGCCGCGACCCGCGCTTCCGCATCGAGCACGCGACCGTCGTCAACGACGATCTCGTGCGGCGCATGGCGGCGCTGGATGTGATCCCGAATCCCTTCTCGACTTACGTGTACTTCCATGGCGAGAAGATGCCGGAGTACGGTGCCGAGCGCCTGAACTCGATGTTCGCCGTGCGCAGCTTTCTCGACGCGGGCATCAAGGTCACGCAGACCTCGGACTATCCGCCGGGACCGTTCGAGCCGATGATGGCGCTCCAGTCGAGCGTCACGCGCACCGACATGCACGGAAACGTCTGGGGGCCCGAGCAGCGGATCACCGCCTCCGAGGCGCTCCGGGTCGGGACGCTCCACGGCGCGTTCGCGTCCTTCGAGGAGGACCTGAAGGGATCGCTCACCCCCGGTAAGCTCGCCGACCTGGTCGTCCTCGGCCGCGATCCTCTCCGGGAGCCGCCCGAGTCGCTGATCACGATTCCGATCGAGCGCACGATGGTAGGCGGGCGATGGGTGTGGGAGAGCTGACGTGCACCTGCGCGCGTGGCTGCGAAAGCTGGACAAGAAGAGACGCGACCGGAAGAAGCGTCCCGAGATCGAGGCGTTCGCCGCCGCGGCCCAGCGGCTCGGCCCCGACGACGTCGCCATCGACTGCGGAGCGAACGTCGGCCTGTTCACGACCATGCTCGCGCAGACCGGCGCGCGCGTCTACGCGTTCGAGCCCAACCCGGCCGCGTACGCGGCGCTCGTCGCGAACACGAAGGAGTTCCCGAACGTGACGCCGATCCACGCCGCCGTCACCGCCGTCTCCGGCCCGGTCCGCCTCTATTTTCACAGGTGGGCCGAAGAGGATCCTCTCTTCTGGTCGACCGGATCGTCGATCGTCGGCGCGAAAAGGAACGTCTCGACCGAGAACGCCACCGTCGTCGACGGGATCTCGCTGGCGGACTTCATCCGCGAGATCGGGGGACGCGTCGCGATCCTGAAGATGGACGTCGAGGGGGCGGAGGTCGAGATCCTGAACCGGCTTCTCGACGAGGGGCTCCACGAGGCGATCGGCGAGGCGTTCGTCGAGGTTCACGACCGGAAGGTGCCGGAGCTCGCGGAGCCCACGCGCCGCCTGGGCGAGCGGCTCCGCGAGCTCGACGCGACGCAATTCCGGCTCGACTGGCGCTGACGCGACGCTCTCTTTTCTCACTTCTGCGTTCTGCGTTCCGTGTTCATTTCTCCACGATCACTGCTGGCATGGCAGAATGCATCACGTGCCGTGGCAGGGGTGGCAGAACGCCGAGATCTATCACGACTTCGTCACGCGGCATCCGATCTACCGGCGGCTGAACGAGAGGCTCGTGGAGCTGGCCGAGGTGGAGGCGGCGCATCGAATTCTCGATCTGGCCTGCGGCACGGGCGCCACGACTCAAGCGGCGCTGCCGCGGCTCGCGCCATCGGCGGAGATCGTCGGCGCCGACGCTTCCGAGCCGATGGTCGAAGTCGCCCGGGCGCGGACGCTCGATCCTCGGGCGCGCTTCGTCGTCGCCGCCGCGAGTGCCGTCGGCGAGATCGAGGGCGCTCCGTTCGACCGCGTTCTCTGCAACGCGGCGATCTGGCAGTTCCCGTCTCTCGAGCCGGTCGCCGACGCTCTCGGCAGCGTCACGGCCGCGGGCGCGATCTTCGTCTTCAACGTTCCCGCGGAGCGCGTCAGCGACGAATCGGCGCCGATTCACCCGTTCCAGGTCGCTCTCGCGCGCGCGGTCGAAGAGCGGACCGGGCGCGCGTTTTCCCGAACGCCTTCCGGATTCGACGTCCCCTCGATCCGCAATATCCTCGAGCGGGCCGGCTTCTCGCTCGAGACGCCCGAGCGGTTCGTCTACCGCGGCCGTCAACGCGAGCTCGTCGAGTTGATGCGGATCCCGGCGATGACGGCCCCTCTCGCCCCCGGCCTCCCATGGCCCGAGCGCCTCGAGATCATCGACGCCGCGGAACAGCGCGTGGACCTCGATGACGTCGTCGAAGTGCCGTGGATCTACTTCCGTGCGATCCGGAGCG
>JBOGJQ010000531.1:0-7928 GCA_050745405.1 Thermoanaerobaculia bacterium
CGCGATCCCCTGGCCGCCGCCGATGCACGCCGAGGCCATGCCGTAGCGCGCGCCGGCGCGGCGGAGCTGGTGGAGCAGCGTCAGGACGAGCCGCGTGCCGGTCGCCGCGAGCGGATGCCCGAGCGCGATCGCGCCGCCCCAGACATTGAGCTTCTTCTCGTCGATCCCGAGCTCCTTCATGACGGCGAGGATCTGGCCGGCGAACGCCTCGTTGATCTCGATCCGGTCCATCTGGTCGAGAGTCATTCCGGCCCGTTCGAGCGCGATCTTGATCGCGGGGACGGGACCGATGCCCATGATCTCGGGATCGACGCCGGTGATCCCCCACGACACGATGCGCCCCATCGGCTTCCGCCCGGCCGCCTTCGCGTTCTCGGCCGACGTCACGACGACCATCGCGGCGCCGTCGACGATGCCGCTCGCGTTCCCCGCCGTGACGAACCCGTCCTTCGCGAACGCCGGCTTGAGCTTCGCGAGCCCCTCCGGCGTCGTGTCGGGACGGAGATGGTCGTCCCGTTCCATCTTCTCTTTCTTGCGCCCGTACTCGACCGGCACGACCTCGGCGGCGAGGTCGCCGCTCTCCCACGCGCGGCCGGCGCGCTGCTGGCTGCAGAGGGCGTACTCGTCCTGCTGCTCGCGCGAGATCCCGTACTTCCGCGCGAGATTGTCGGAGGTCTGCGCCATGTACAGGCCGCAGAACGAGTCGAGGAGCGCGACCATGAGCGAATCCTCGAGGGAGCCCTGGCCGAGGCGGAGGCCCTGGCGGGCGCCGCGGATGACGTGCGGCGCCTGGCTCATGTTCTCCATGCCGCCGGCGAGGACGGTCGTCGCCTCGCCGAGCTGGATCTGCTCGGCGCCGCTGATGATCGACTGGATGCCCGAGCCGCAGAGGCGGTTCACGGTGAGCGCCGGAACGCGGTTCGGGACGCCGGCCTTGAGGCCGACGTGGCGCGCGCCGTAGATCGCGTCGCCCGAGGTCTGCAGCGCGTTGCCGACGACCACGTGATCGACGGCGTCGGCCGGCGTCCCGCTCCGCCGCAGAGCTTCCTTCGCGGCGATCGCACCGAGGTCGATCGCGGTGACGTCGCTGAAGTTGCCGTTGTACTCGGCCATGGGCGTGCGCGCCCCGTCGAGGATCACGATCTCTTTCATGGTCGTTCTTTCTTCCGTTCAAGAAAAAGCACGGCCGAAGCCGTGCTCGTTCACGGACCTCATTCGGCAAACGCTACGGAGCGGCGAGCTCCTCGACGATGATGCCGACATTGTGCGCGCCCGCGCTTCGGGCCAGGTCGAGGAACCGCATGGTGTCCTCGTAGTTGACCTCCGGGTCTCCCGCGAAGAACACCATCTTTCCGGTGTTCCCCTTGAGAATCCCCGCCAGACGCATCGGGAACTCCTGGACCGACATCTGGTCGCGATTGATGAAGACGCGACCGCCCGGCTGGAGCCGGATGATGATCTGGTTCGGATCGACGAACGGGACCTGGCCGGGCGGCGCCTTCGGCGGCACCCGGACGAGGTAGCCCATCTGCACCACGGGCGTGATCACCATGAAGATGATCAGCAGCACGAGGATGACGTCGATCATCGGAGTGACGTTGATCTCGGACTTCAGGCCGCCAGCGCCGCCTACCTGCATGGTTAGCCCTCCGCCACCGGCGACTTCGCCGGCTGGGTGATGAGTCCGACGTTCTCGAACCCGACGTTCCGGCAGGCCTTGAGCACGTCGAGCACGTCGCCGTACGTCAGGACGCGGTCGCCCTTGACGACGATGTCGCGGTTCGGCTGCCGCCTGAAGATGTCTTCGAGCGCGCTCTCGACCTGCTCGGGCCGCAGCGCCTGATCGCCGACGTACACGAGTCCGTCCTTCACGGCGATGCGGAGCTGATCCTTCGTCTCCGGAGTCTTCGTCGGATCGTCGGTGATGGGCAGGTTGACGGGGACGCCTTCCTGCAGCATCGGGGTGACGACCATGAAGATGATCAGGAGCACGAGGCAGACGTCGACGAACGGCGTGACGTTGATGTCGGCGATCGCCGGCGTCTTCGAGAGCTTCCCGATCGAGCTATGCCACTTATGCCTTTGCATGTTGCGCGGCTTCCGCTTCCTTGAGGAAGTAAATGCTCATCTCGGAGCCGGAGTTCGACATCTCGACGGTGAAGCGGTCGACGCGGCCCTGAAAGTAGTTGTAAGCCCAGACTGCCGGAATGGCAACGAACAGACCGAACGCGGTGGAGACGAGCGCCTCGGCGATACCGGCCGAAACCGACGCGATGCCGCCGCCCGAGGTGGCCATGCCTTCGAACGCGTTGATGATGCCGACGACCGTGCCGAACAGACCGACGAACGGCGCGGTCGCGCCGATGGTCGCCAGCGCGCCGAGGTTGTCCTTCAGCTCGGCGACCGTGATCATCGCGGTGCGGTCCATGCCCTGCCGCGCGGCTTCCACGGCGACCTCCGGGTCGATGGTGCGCTTGTCGCGGCGGCCAGCCTCGAACTCGAGCAGCCCGGCGGCGATGACCTTCGCCAGGTGGCTCTTCTTGTACTTCTTCGTGACGTCGATCGCTTCCTGGTACGCGCCGCGCGTCAGGACGTTCGACAGGGCGCCGATGAGCTTGAGCGACTGGTTCTTCGCCTGGGTGTACAGGATCGCGCGCTCGATCATGACCCAAATCGAATAGACGGACATCAAGAGCATGACGATCGTGACGCCCTTCACGAGCGTTCCCATCGTTTCCCAAAGTGCCTGCGGACTCAGATCCATGGTGGGTTCTCCTCCTCGATCAGGCCGGCGCGGAACCGGCCTTGGACAATCGTTTCTAATTGAGTTTGAAGTTGACGGTCAGATTGAAGATGACGTCGACGGGCTGACCATTGAGCGTTCCCGGCTTGAACCGCCAACGCTTCACCGCATCGACCGCCGCCTGATCGAGGCCGAACGGGAGCCCCTTGAGGACCTTCACGTCCCGCACGCTGCCGTTCTTGTCGATGATCGCTTCGATGATGACGATGCCCGAGATGCGCGCCTTCCGCGCGACCTCCGGATAGACCGGCTCGACCCGGCTCACCACGACCGGCGGTTTGACGTCGCCGCCGACCCGCAGCGGCACGTCCGTCTGGTCGGCGATGACGCCGCCGACGACTCCGCCCACCACGCCGCCGAGAACACCGCCCTCGACACCGCCGATCACGCCGCCCTCGACACCGGGATCGGTCGTGGGCGCTTCCACCTCCGGAATCTCCTCGGGAATGATCGTCGGCGCCACATCCTGCACCGGGACCTCGACGGGCCGGACTTCGACCGGCTTCGCGGCCGGCGGCGGCGGGGGCGGGGGCGGAGGAGGAGGCGGCGGAGGCGCCGCGGCCACCGAGTACTGGGCGACCTGCGGCGGCGAGTTCACCGGGAAATCGACCGTCCAGACGGCGGCGAAGATCGACGCCGAGATGATGATGATGTGGAGCGCGATCGACACCGGGAGCGTGATCAGCTTCTCGATGCCGGTTTTCCTTTTTCTCGATTCGACGACCGTGGTTTCGAACATGGAATCCCCCGCTATGGCTTCTCGCCGCCTTTTGCCTCGGCCGCTTTCTTCGCTTTCGTGATCGCCACGGCCCTGTTCCGGTACTGGTCCGCTCGGGCGAGCAGGACCTGCTGCTCCTCGGGGTCGGGGGTCAGCTTGACCTGCTCGCGCAGCAACAGATTCAAGTAGACGAGGGCGTCGAAATAATCCTCACGGAGCTGGATAGCGCGCTCGAGCGCGTCCTTTCCACGTTCGATGAGTTGCAGCGCCGCCTGCGGATCGGCCGGCGGATCGCGGTGGACCTTCTCCCAGACGACGACGCCGAACGTGTAGAACGCCTCGGCGTTGTTCGGGTCGAGCAGGGTGATCTTGTGGTACCAGTTCAGCGACTCGTCGAAGTCGCCGAGCTTCTGCGCGTAGAGGTTCGCGATCGTCCGCACCGTCGCCAGGTCGGCCGGGTGCGTCTTCAGATACTCCTTGAAGTAGGCGATCGCCTGCGAGGTCCGGTCGGCATTGAGCATCAGGTTGACCATCGCCTCGCGCGCGCTCTCGTTCTCGGGGACACGCTGCAGGTACTTCTGAAGCTCCAGAATCGCGCTGTCGGCGAACTTCTGATTCTGGGCCGACTTGTCCTCCGGGTTGTACAGCCCGATGTAGGAATAGCCGATCATCCGATCGAGCTCGGGGAAGCTGTTCGGCGCGATCTTCCGCGCCTCCTGGTACTTCTCGATCGCGACTTTGTAGTTCTGCTGCTCGTACGCGTCGTTCCCCTCGCGAATCGCCATGCGAGTTTCCAGCTGCCCGCATGCGGTCGCGAACACCATCACCATCAGTGCCGTGAAAAGGCACACGGTCTTCTTCATCTACGTTCCAGCTCCATGAGGTTTTTCGCAGAACCTGTCGCGCGTCCGCAGCGGGCTCGGTGCCGGACCCTTGGGGGGTCGGCAATCGGGCTGCGAGTATAGAGATCGCTCCTGAGAGCGTCAAGAAGTGAAACCAGGGTGCTTAGGTGCAGGTTTTCCAATCTGTTCCGTGAGGTCGGTCCGGTGGCAAATGCCGTCGGAACCGGACGATGGTAATCGCTTTCATTCAGACGAGCTCGAGAATGTGGCCGAGCTTGTTTTTCTTCGTCTCGAGATACCGTCGCGTCTCGCTCGACGGCTCGATCTCGAGAGGGATCCGCTCGACGATCTCGAGGCCGTAGCCTTCGATGGCGACGTACTTCGCCGGATTGTTCGTCATCAACCGGATCTTGCGCACGCCGAGATCGCGGAGGATCTGCGATCCGGTCCCGTACTCGCGGATGTCCGGGGCGAAACCGAGCTTCTCGTTCGCTTCGATCGTGTCGTCGCCCTGCTCCTGCAGCTCGTACGCCTTGAGCTTGTTGAGCAGACCGATTCCGCGCCCTTCCTGCAGCAGATAGAGGATGACGCCCTTGCCGGCGGCCGCGATCGTCTCGACGGCGCGCTGGAGCTGATCGCCGCAATCGCACCGGTTCGAGCGGAACACGTCGCCCGTGAGGCACGACGAGTGGACGCGGACGAGGACCTCGTCGCCCTCGTTGATCTCGCCCATGACCATCGCGACGTGCTCTTCACCGGTGATCTCGCTGCGGTAGGCGTGGACGCGGAACTCTCCCCACTTCGTCGGCAGCTTCGGGGAGGCGACGCAGCGGACGAGCCGCTCGTGCCGCATCCGGTGTTTGATCAGGTCGGCGACCGAGATGATCTTCAGCCCGTGACGCATGGCGAACTCGGTCAGGTCCGGCAGGCGCGCCATCGACCCGTCGTCGTTCATCACTTCGCAGATGACCGCCGCGGGCGTCATCCCGGCGATCGCCGCCAGGTCGACCGAGGCCTCGGTCTGCCCCGCCCGCTTGAGCACTCCCCCCTTCCGCGCGCGGAGGGGAAAGACGTGCCCCGGACGGAGAAGGTCCGACGGCTTCGCGTGCGGATCGATCGCCACCCGGACGGTCTCGGAACGGTCGCGCGCCGAGATTCCCGTCGTGACGCGACCCCGCGCCTCGATCGAGACCGTGAACGCCGTCCCGAAGTTCGAGGTGTTGTTCTCGACCATCAACGGAAGCTGGAGCTGCTCGCACCGCTCTTCGGTCATCGCGAGACAGATCAGCCCGCGCCCGTGCTTGGCCATGAAGTTGATCGCCTCGGGCGTGATCTTCTCCGCCGCGATCGCGAGATCGCCTTCGTTCTCGCGATCCTCGTCGTCGACGATGATCACGAACTGGCCGCGGCGAAACAGCTCGGCCGCTTCTTCGACGGTTGCGAACGGCATCTTCCGGCTCCGCTTACTCCACGACCTCGAAGCTCTCCTCGAGATTCCAGGTCTGCTTGTTGACCGTGTCGATCACCTTCAGTGCGATCGTGTAATCGCCCGGAGGGAACGTCTGCAGCGGGATGGCGCTCCCGATCGCGTAGTGCCGCTCGACGCCCTTGAGCGGCTGCGCCTGGGCCGCGGTGAGCGGCGCGCGCATCCGCTTCGCGCCGGAGATCTCGATCCCGACCTGCACCTTCGGACTTCCCGCCTCGTCCAGGCCCGGGTTCCGGAGCTCGAGGAAGTACCAGAGCTCCTCGTTCTGGCGGAACACGCGGTCGCCCTTCGGCACGACCTTGATCCCGCCGAAGGCGTACGGATCGGTCGGAAGCTGCGCCTCCGAGAGGGCGAAGATGTTGTTCGAAAGGATGAGCTGCGAGACGCCCGTGGCGTCCTTTTCGATGCCCGTGAGGCTCAAGTCCGTGCTCGCCATCGTGACCGGTTCGTCACCGACCGCGAGGCCGAACACGGCTTTGTACTCGCCCGGCTCGAGCTGGAGCGACTTGTCCACGTACACGTCCGTCTTCGACCCGGCGACGGTGACCGGCTCCTCGTAGACCACGACGACGTCGCCGTCCGCGTCTTCGACGACGCCGAAGAAGCTCATCGACGCCTCGGGCGCGACCGCGTCGTTCGCCGGCATGTAGAGCTGCACCGGAACGAAGTAATCGCCGTCGGCCGTGATGTACTGACCGTAGGAGAGGTAGACGTTCTGGTAGGGACTCGTCTCCGCCGCGCGGAACGCCGCGACGGCATCCGCGAGGCCCTGCGAGGTGAACGTCGTCTTGATCTCGCTCGCCGGGATCGTCGTCGTCTCCGCGACGGCCGGCGCCGGCGTGTCGAACGTCGGGACCTCGGTCAGCTTCGGCTGAAACACGAAGTACTCCCGCGCCTGGTCCATGATGCCGGTGATGTCGGTCCGCGACGAGCGCCCGAGGCGCCAGTTGTTCATGCCGTATTCATCGGTGAACACGACCTCGAGCTCCTGGTCGCGGAGGAACGGCGGGGTCCCGGGACGGCTGATCGTGAAGAGGCGGCAGCGCGTCTCGTCGAGGCTCTGCATGCACTTCGCGAGCGACTCCTCGTTGTAGGTCGGCGGCTCGTAGATCCACACTTCCGTCGGCGTCTCGTTCTGCCGAGTCGGCGACATCGCCGTGCCGGGGGTCTCGATGCCGGGCATCGGGGCGGCGACGTTCCGGCGCAGCCGCGTCGGCGCGCCGAGCAGGATGAAGGCCTGGCCGCGCGCGGTCGTCGCTCCGCGATCGCGTCCCTCGCCGAAGGTCGCGTCGGCGTATTCGACGCGGCTCTCGAACAGCTGCTTCAGCTCGTTGGCGGGCGTTCCCGGCGTGGGATCGCGACGCGCCCAGAACAGAGCGACGAACTCTTCGGCGGCGTCGTCGTTCCGGACCTTCTTCCAGGCCCGCTTCTCCGCGTCCGTCAGCAGCACTCCGGCCGGGCTTTCCGCCCAATCCTCGTACTCCGACAACTGAGCCATCGCGGTGCCCGTGCCGATCGCGAGAACGACTGCTGCGGCCGCGACAACCTTGCGCATCGTCATGGAAAAATCTCCTCCAGGAAACGTCAGGATCCGGAAACCGGCGCTCTCTTCCGCTATTCCCGCTCCTCCTCTTCCTCGTATTCCTCCATCTCCTCGTAGAGGCGGTCGATCTCGTCGTCGAGCTCCTCCTGCGCGAGGACGCCTTTCCGGACCAGCAGGTTCGCCAATCCCCGGAGCATCAGCCCGTTCTCCACGATCATGCGCTCGATCTGCTCTTCGTATTCTTCGTCGTCGACGTCGTTGATCTCGTCCATGTCGTCTCTCCCGGCCGCGCCCCTCGAAGGGCGGCCTTCCGGGCGCGGTGTATCACCGCGCGTCGGGGACTGCAAGGTTTTTGGAGTGCGGCAGCGAAGCTGCCGCTTTGGATCAGCAGATCGAAAGCGGCAGCCAGCGACTGACGACTGACGACCAGGTTGCTGCCGGACCAGCGCGTCGACGAGCGGCCCGATCTGCCGCTCCAGCGCCCGGAGGGCGGCGGACAATAGCCGGGGGCAAGCGCGCAGCGCGCCGCCCCCGGA
>JBOGJQ010000532.1:0-5686 GCA_050745405.1 Thermoanaerobaculia bacterium
CAACCTGGATGCTCACGCCCGAGCGTCTCGCCCGCCTCCTTTCTCTTCTCGACGCGAAGACGATCAGCGGCAAGGCGGCGAAGGAGGTCTTCGAGGTCATGACCGAGACGCCGGCAGACGCGGAAGCGATCGTGCGGGAGCGCGGCCTCGCCCAGACCGACGATCCGGACGAGATCCGCCGCCACGCTGAGCGCGTGCTCCGCGACAATCCCGCCCAGCTCGAGCAGTACCGCGCGGGAAAGACGCGCCTCTTCGGCTTTTTCGTCGGGCAGGTGCTGAAGGCGAGCGGCGGCCGCGCGAATCCGGAGGTCGTGAATCGGGTGGTCGCGGAGCTACTCGATCGGACGGATTAGCGAGGAAGCCCCTGCTGCAACGCTTCGAGCGGCGAGGCGACGCGCTCGAACCCCGCGGGAATCTCGAACCGCCCCGCCGGGATCGCCACCTTCTCCATCTCGGACACCGTCATCGTCGTCGTCTGCTCGTCGACTTTCGTCCCCTGCACGGTGCGCGTCCGCGTGACGACTTTCAGAGGAAACCCCTCCACGCCGGCCGTCTGTGTCTCGATCAGCTCGTCGAGCTCCGGATGACCCGTTCGCATGTTGCGAAACTGAAGGAAGGTGGCCTGCTCCGCCGGGATCGCGTCCGTCACCCACATCTCCGCGTCCGTCGCATACGCGAACGACGTCTTCTGTCCCATCACGTTCATGTCGAGCGTCCACGAGGTGCGGACGCGGTGCTTGTGTGTCGGATAGCCGAGGATCGGCTCTCCCTTCCCCTGATCGGTGACGGTCACCTTCGCGTCGCGGACGTTCATCTCGAACATGCCGCCCATCTGTGTGAGGAGCGATCCGACGGACGCGAACATCCGCTCGAGCTCGAGCTGGTAGTAGTGCTGCTTCGACGGATCGATGACGGTGAGCGTCGCGCCGCCATCTTTCGACAGAACGATGGCGCCGTCGGGAAGGAGGAATCCGTCACCGCGGGAAACGTCGATGCGAAGCGACGATCCCTCCACGGCTGCGGTGCCGGCGAGCGATCCCGGGCCGCCCGTGGTCGTGTTCTCGAACCGGAAACGGAGTCCGGCGTACGACGGGGCGGCGGCGAGGACGAGGAGGAGAAGCGAGGCGAGAAATCGTTTCATGGAAGGGCTCCGAATGCGTCTCATTGTACGGAATTCGACGCGAGAGCGTGTGCTATGATCCGCCTCCCGAGGGCGCGGCCTACCGCATTCCGCGTCGCGGGCCAGCCGACGCGACTCCGCCCCATTCGACGACAAGGAGGTCTCGTTTGCATTCCAAGCCTCGAGTTCTCGCCATTCTTCTGCTCTTCGCGGCCTCATCCCTCTCCGGCGCAGGTTTCACGTTCTTCGAACAGGGAGCGAAGGCCACCGCGATGGGCGGCGCGTTCGTGGCGACCGCGGACGATCCGTCGGCCATGTTCTACAACGTCGCCGGCCTCGCGTATCAGCGCGCGATGGAGGCGTCGGTCGGCGCGACGCTGGTCACGTTCGCAAACGAGTTCACGGGTGATCCCGAGTCGCTCTTCCCCGGAGCCGGCGCGCGCGCCGAGTACGAGGACCATCTCTTCGTCGTTCCGAACACGTACCTCATCGTACCCGTCGGAACGAACGCGACCTTCGCGATCGGGACGTTCACGCCCAACGCTCTCCGGACCGACTGGGACGACCCGAATCGCTTCCCCGGCCGCTTCCTCTCGCAGGATGCGAACATCAAGAGCGTCTCGATCCAGCCGTCGTTCGCGATGAAGATGGCCGGCGATCGTTTCGCGTGGGGCGCCGGAATCGAGTACCGCACCGTGCACCTCTCGCTCGAGCGGAACCAGGGATTGTTCAACCCGTTCACCGGACGGATCGCCGACATCGCGCACACGCGACTCGACAGCGACTGGTCGGGCGAGCTCGGATTCAACGTCGGCGCTCTATACCGCCCGAATCCGACCTGGAGCATCGGCGCGCAGTATCGCGCACCGATCGACATCGAATTCGACGGGGACGCGGCGTTCACCCAGATCCCGACCGGGAACGCGCAGCTCGACGCGATCGTCGCGGCGCAGCTTCCGCCGGATCAGGCGATCCGAACGGCGATCGAGTTTCCGTCGATCGCGAGCGTCGGCATCGCGACCACGATGATTCCCGAATGGACCGTGGAGCTCGACGTCGTTCACACCGGATGGTCGTCCTTCGACGAGCTCACCGTCGAGTTCCTCGACACGCCTCAGAACAATCTGGTCCTGCGCCAGGACTGGGACGACGCGCTGTCGTACCGCGTCGGCGGGTTCCGCGCGCTGACCCCCGCGTGGGAACTGCGCCTCGGCGCCGTCTACGACGAGACGCCGCAGCCGCTCTCCGGCGCCGGACCCCTGCTTCCCGATGCCGATCGCTACGGCATCTCGTTCGGCCTCGGTTATCAGTGCGGGCCGTGGAGCGTCGACGTCACCGAGTTCGCTCTCGCCTTCGCCGAGCGCGACACCCAGGGGACGAACAAAGACAACTTCAACGGAACGTACGAGACGAACGCCAACCTCGTGAGCGTCAACATCGGGTACACGTTCTAAGGAGACCCCATGCGCAGGAATCACTACAGATCGCTTCTCGCGGCGCTCGCGCTCGTCGCGGTCGCCCTTCCCACGTTCGCCCAGCGCGGCTCGGCGGACTTCACGCGTTACGTCGTGATCGGCGACAGCTACGGGGCCGGAGTCTCGAATGCCTCGGTCGTCATCTCGCACCAGATCTGGAGCTACCCGAGCGTCATCGCGCGCCAGGTCGGGATTCCGATCTGCGGGCCCGACCCGGCGTGCATCGGGTTTCAGCAGCCGCTCGTCAGCGAGCCGGGCATCGGTCCCGAGCTCGAGCTGCGGAGCATCATCCCTTCGGTCGTCATCGCGCCGAAATCGACGCAGAGCGGCGTGCCGCTCAATCTGAATCTGCCGCGGCCTTACAACAATCTCAGCGTCCCGGGCTTTCGCGTCGGGCATCTTCTGACGGTCACCGGGACCGAGCAGGGTTCCGGAGCGGCGCAGTTCATCCTCCGCGGCCTCGGGACATCCGTGCAGCAGGCGCTCGCGCTTCAGCCGACGTTCATGACGATCTGGATCGGCGGGAACGACGTTCTGGCGGGAATCCTGGCGGGAACGCCGGCGGTCATGACGCCGATCGACGACTTCGCGGCCGCGTACGAGACGATGCTCGATACGCTCATCGCCGGCGCGCCGAATGCGGGAATCGTGGTGGGGACGATCCCCGACCCATTGTTCCTCCCGTTCGCGCAGACGATTCCGCCGGTCCTGATCAACCCCGTGACGGGAGAGCCGCTGATCGTCGAGGGCGACCCGATCTTCTTCTTCGGCGATCTCGGCGGCGGCGAGCTGGGGCAGCTCCCGCCCGGAAGCCTGCTGACGCTCAACGCGCTCGCGTTTCTCCGGACGGGCCACGGGATTCCGGCGGCACTCGCTCCGTTCTTCCCGCCGCTCCCGAATATCGGTCAGCCGCTGCCCGATTCGGTCATCCTGACTCCCACCGAGAGTGCCGCGATTCGTGAGCGCGCAGCGCAGATCACGGAGACGATCCGCTCGCTCGCGGGCGAGCGCAACATCCCGGTCGTCGACTTTCAGCCGTTCTTCGACGAGATCGTCGAAGGGATCGACTTGGCAGGCATCAAGCTCGATGCCTCGTTCATCACGGGCGGCATCTTCAGCCTCGATGGGTTCCACCTGACCGACATCGGCTACACGCTCTTCGCGAACGAGTTCATCGAGACGATCAACGAGGCGTACGACACGGACATCCCGCTCGCGCCGATCACGCCGTTCTTCCAGAACAACGCGCCGATCGAGGAGCTCGGGTTCATCCCGCCGGGCACGGCCTTCTCGATCACCGACGAAGGGCTGGCGAGCATCATGTCGTTCGCACCGTCGCCCGCTCCGGACTCGGAAGACGACGATCCCGCCGAACCGACGCGCCGCCGCACCATCCGGCGCGGCACGCGCGGCGGGCAATAATCCGCTCCGATCCGCGATGACGAAAAAGGTTGTCATCCCGAGCGAAGCGAGGGATCAGGGACGGGTGGGCAACCCCTGATCGGAGCGCCCGCGATCGGCGGACGGGCGAACCTTCGCTCTCCCGCCAAACGAAGGGGCTGCGTCACGCGCGTCCCACCCGACCCTGATCCCTCGCTTCGCTCGGGATGACTACGTCCCGGCCGGCCTGCCCCGCGGCGACGGTCTCGAGATGTCGATCATCGCCATCTTCTCTTTCTCGTCCCACCAGCAGTGGAATCGCTTGATGCCGGGGATGTCGATCTCGTAGTGGCGAAAAAAGCTGGGGACGTGGAGGGACGTCGACTTCGCGGACTGGCGGATCTTCGACGTCGACTCGTCTTTCTTGTCGGACGGACGGATGCCGATGACCTTTCTCTTCTTGTCGTAGAAAAGGTGGGCGGTGGTTTTTCCGCGCAGACGCAGCGCCTGAGCGACGTCGGATGTGAGCCGGATCAGCCGCGACTGGACGATCGTCGCCGACGCAGGCAAAGACAAGTCCGGCTGTGGGACCCATTTCTCGAATGACATCGCTCTCCTCACCCGTCCCGATTCGAGTCTGCGTACTGTCATTACATATAGCCATACTGATTTTGTCAATGATAATCGGGTGGCATTTCGACCAAATAAACATCGCGCATCCGCTAAATAATTCTCATATACCGCCCAGCCCGCCATGCCGCTTTGGCGATCTCGGGACGTCCCGCGCCGCTGGCGCGGCGCATTTCCGATGACCCGCCCGATTCCGGGGGCTGCGCGCTTCGCGCGCTCACTCGTCATTCGATGCTTCCCACGATCCCGTTCATCAACCGAACGAACGCCTCCTCGACCCGCGCCGTCGTCTCCAGCACCTCGTCATGCGTCAGCTTCTGCGGCAGGATCCCGGCCGCCATGTTCGTGATGCAGGAGATCCCGAGCACCGGAATCTCCATGTGCGCGAACACGATCGCCTCGGGGACGGTCGACATGCCGGTCGCGTCGGCGCCGAGCAGGCGGTAGGCGCGGATCTCGGCGGGCGTCTCGTACGCCGGCCCGGAGAGACCGACATAGACGCCCTCGCGCAGCGCGACGCCTTCGCGCGCTCCGACTTCGCGGGCGAGGTCGCGCAGCCGCTTGGGGTAGATCTCCGTCATGTCGGGGAAGCGCGGGCCGAGCTCCTCGAGATTGCGGCCGCGGAGCGGATTCGCTCCGAAGAAGTTGAGGTGATCCGCGATGAGCATCAGGTCGCCGGGCTCGTAGCTCTCGTTGATCCCGCCGGCGGCGTTCGTCACGATCGCGGTCCCGATGCCGAGCCGTCCGAGGACGCGCGGGAGGAAGATGACGTCCTCGACCTCGAACCCTTCGTAATAATGAACGCGCCCCTGCATCGCGGCGACGCGCTTCCCGCCCGCGCGACCGAGAATCAGCCGCCCGGCGTGCCCCGCGACCGCCGACACCGGCGCGTCAGGGATCTCGGAGTACGGGATGACGACGTCCGCCTCGATGGCGTCGGCGAACGCGCCGAGACCGGAGCCGAGAATGATGCCGACCTCGGGGCGTTCGGGGCTTTTCTCGCGAATGAAGGCGACGGCGCGATCGATCCTCTCGAGCATCGCGCGGGATTATAGTCACCGCTCCCCGCCCGCCCGGGGAC
>JBOGJQ010000533.1:0-6939 GCA_050745405.1 Thermoanaerobaculia bacterium
TATCGGTATTGATGACGAGGGCGCGGCGGATGGCGCGGCGGTACGACCACTTCGGGCTGGCGGCGATGGCGGCGAGCTGCGGGCCCGACGCGCGATTCGAGGAGATGTGCGTGACCAGATCGGGTTCGGTGAGGCGTGGATTCACGAGCAGCGCCTCGAAGACGCGCGGATTCGGATCCGTGAGCATCGCCCGGATGAGCTCGCGCGAGCAGGCGCGCGCGGCGGCGATCTTTTCCCCGAGGGTGATCTTCGGCAGCCGCATGAGCATTTGCTGATCGATGGCGCGGCGCACGGCGGCGGAGATGCGGGTGTCGGTGGAGAACTTGAGCAGCTCGCGCCAGTAGAGGTAGTGGACGAACTTGAGCGCGTGCGCCTGAGGTGTCGCCCGGTTCCGCACCAGCGCCGCGCGAACGGAGTAGTACGAGGTGAGCCGCTTGTCCTGCGCGATTCTCTGTGCGATGGCGGGGGTGCAGAAGCGGTTCTCGAGGATGAGAAGGGCCTCGTCCTCGAGCAGCGCGCCCCCCTGCTCCTCGACGAACCGATGGAGCTCCTCGGCGTTCAGGTCGCGGAGGTCGGGCATGTCTCTATCGTACTTTTGGAGTCCGGCAGCGCAAGCTACCGCTATGGATCGCGCCGGTTACGCTATGGCTCGGCTTGGTGAGCGGCTAATGGGATCATCGGCTTGTCGGACACCGGCAATAGCTGCTTCGAAAGGACGGAGGTGACCGGGTGAAGGCGGGCGCCGGCGCCGCGGCGAGGATGATTCCTTTTTGCTGGGTGTCGCGAGGCGAAACCTCACCACTCTGGCCCTGACCGAGGCACCCGTTGCCGGAGGCGACCGATCAGCGAAAGCCCCTCCGTGTCGACGTAGCCATCCCGGCAATAGATACGGCAGCCCCGAGGACTCCACTCGATCTCACCCGCGCTTCTTCCGTGATCGCGCAGCTCGTATCGCTTCGCCGGCCCGACCGGCCTGGAATCCAACGCGAAGCGAGCGTCTCTATCGCCGACCCCGCGGAGGAAGTGCCACAGCCGCTCGGATGACCACGTCTTCCAGTCGATCGACCATCCACCGCGTGCCGGAGCCGGCTCCGATGTCGCCAGAAGCGGGTCCTGCGGCATCCACCGGAGCCGGCCCTCTTCGATTCTGGTCATCGTGTCCTCGATCAGATCCGCTGCAACCTCGATCAGCGAGGCATACAGATCGTGGCCGCGAACTCCGCGGTCCAGCGGAACTTCCTTCTGTATGACGATCTCGCCAGCGTCGAGCTCGTCGGTCAAGCGATGGATCGAGACGCCAGTGACATGGTCGTCGTGCAGGTATGTCCAAAACAGCGGGGAAGTTCCCCTGTGCTTCGGAAGGAGCGAGAAGTGGACGTTCAGCGGAGCGATCGCCGGAATCCGAAGGATCTCGGGCGGGATGCGGTCGGGAAACGAGGCCACCCAGAGCACCTCGGGAGCGAGATCGATGAGACGCTCCCCGAGTCCGGGATCGCGCAACGAACCGACGAGAGGAACCCCGAGCCGCCGGCAGGTCCGGCGAAGGTCGCGGGTTCGCCACCAGCTCGCGAGCCTGGCCGCCGCGCGCCGGCGCGCCGCTGGAAGGACGACGCCGGCGAGATCGGACCGGCGCGCGAGAATCCGGACCGTCTCGAGCGAGAGCGGGCTTCCGGATCCGAATACGATTGTTCTCTGTCCTCGGGTGAGCAGACGATCGGCTCGGCCCGGAATCGCCGTATGCATATTGAAGGAACGTTTCGGCCAGTCTAGCGGAATCGCGGCGGTTTGGACAAAACTCGCCGCGGCTTGCCTGAAACTCGGGCCGAGTGGAGAATCGGCCATCGTTCCCATGGTGGAGCTCATCCGACTCGCGTTCTTCGCCTCGACGGTCCTTCTGGCGATCGTCGTCGGACTCCGTCCGGACGATCGGAGACGGGCCAATCTCTTCATCGCCTGGATGCTCACGGGCGCACTCGGCGCCGCGCTCCTGCAGCGCGATCTTTGGCCGTTCACTCCCTATCCGTTCCTCGCCGAAGTGGTGGAGGGTGACCCCCGCGTGACGAAGATCGAATTCATGGCCGTCGACGAGACCGGCGTCGAGCGGGCGATCGGCTCCGCGGCGTGGGAGCCGTTTTCGGAGTTCGAGATCGGACGAGTGATCGAACAGCGCGCCGCGCTCTGGAGCGAGGACGAAACTCGAGAGCTCGCTCGCGGTCTTCTCGAACGGGCGCGCTCCCACCACGTCCGCATGTCCGGCTTCCCGAGCCGCTTCCTGGAGACCATCGACGCGCCAGAGCCGGTCGCGGAATCCCGTCGCCCTCTCGGCCCGAGCGAGCCGGTCGCCCTTCGTATCTACGAGACGAGCTGGTATCCACGCGCCCGGCTACGCGATCGCAGCGCGCCGGAAAGAAGACTTCTCATCGAGGTGACGGCGCATTGAGACGGGCGTGGGATGAGTTCTGGTTCGCGCCGCTCGCCGCCGAATCGCTGGTCGGGCCCCGCGTCGTCGCCGCACTGACCGCGCTCTGGCTCGTTACGTCGACCGGCGCTCGCGTCGATCTCCACGGCTGGCCGGAGCCGATGATCGCGGCGATTGCACCTTCGCGGTTGACGCGCTTTCTTCTTTTCCCGCTTCCGCCGTCCGTGGAACTGGTACTCGCCGCTGTCCTCATTGCGGCGCTCGCGCTCGTGGCAACGGGCTCCTGGATCCGGTTCAGCGCCGCAACGAGTGCCGTCCTCCTCTACCGCCATGCCGCCGTCCAGTCGATCTTCGAAAGCACGGGCCCATTCCGGCATGGGTCGACCCAGATCGTTCTCATTCTGATCGTGCTGACGGCGGTCGGGCCGGTGGCGCGCGCGGGTGCGGCGGGACGGTTCCGCTGGGGTCTCGAGCTCGTACGATTCATCGTGGCGCTCCGGTATTTGTCGGCGGCGGTCGCGAAGCTGAAGGTGGGAGGGCTCGCCTGGGCGGGAGGCGGGAACATGACGGGCATCGCCGCGATTCTCGCGACGTGGGGAGATCCCCCGCTCGGCGAGTGGCTGGCGCGGAACGCTGGCGCCGCCGCCGCGACGGGAGCGATCATTCTCATCGCGGAGCTCTCGGCGATGCTGGCCGTCATCAGCCGCAGAGCGGCCATGATCGTCATCCCGCTCGTACTGCTGAGTCACGTGCTGCAATATCTGTTCTTCGGCGTCGTGGAGCTGGCCCTTCCGCTCCTCCTGGTGTTCCTTCCGTGGGAGCGGCGGAGCGGCATCCGCGACGAAACAGAGGCGTAAGCGATGGCTCCGGTCGTGCCGGCGAGCACGGAGTTCGAGGTGTTGATGCGTGCAGTGCGTTGTGCCACCATGCGGGGAATCTCGATCAACGTGATAGGAGGCTATTGAGGTGGACGCCCGCTCCCGACGCTTGACCCTCGCCGCGCCCGCGATGACGATCGCCGCGATCCTGCTCACGGCCGTGCCGATCCTCCATCCGAACAACACGTGCAAGGACTGGCTCGAGAAGTGGGGACAGCTTCACGAGCTGCCGCTCTGGCTGCCGAGCCACCAGCTCGCCACTCTGGGCTTCGCAATCGCCGCCGGGACGTTCCTGATGTTGCCGTATCTCGGACGGATCTCGCGGACCGGCATCCTCGCGTCGACCATGCTGGGCATGGGGCTCGCCGCGCAGGGAATGCTCGTCCTGCTGCACGCGACCGCGGTCAGCACGCTCGGGACCGCATTCAACGCTGCGCCCGACGAGGCGACCCGGGAGATGTATCGGGTCATTGCGACGGCGATCGTCAACTACGATGTCGGCCTTTCCGGTGTCGCGTCGGTTCTGATGTCCGGCGGAATGATCGTCTACGCGATCTACCTGCGGCGGCTCGGCTGGATGTCGACCGCGATGGCTGTCGTGCTGGCCGGGCTCGGCTCGATCTGGGCAGCGCAGTACTTCGGGCTTCACCGTATCGTCGGCGTCCCGACGAGCGAATGGCTTCCGTACATCTCACTCGCGCTCTGGATCGAATGTATCGCGCTCATTCTGCTCTTGCGCGTCCAGCGCGAGAAGCCGGTTCCGGCGCTCTCCACCGAGCCCGCGGCGACGTGAGATGCCGGGCCCGAAGGTTCTCGATGCGATTCTCGCGTACCGCGACCGCTGAGGAATCGTATGGACGCGACCGCGCTCGGAGATCTGATCCCCTTTCTGAAAGCGATTGCTCAGAGCGTCCGACTCGTTCTCTTCGCGGGGTTCGTGGCACTGGCGATGGCGATTCGATTCGCGCCCGCGCACCGGAGGCGCGCGCCGATCAATCTCCTGCTCGCGTACTCGCTCATCGTGAACGCGTTCGTCGGGTTCGTCGGGACGGATGCGTGGCCGTTCTCTCCCTACCCGATGATGAGCACCGATGCCCGCGACCGGGAGCGGATTCTGAACGGTCTGGCATTCCGGCTCGTCCATGCGGATGGAAGCGAATCGAAGGTCGATCCACTCGCCTTTTCACCGCTCTACCCGCAGTCGGTGATGGGGTGGCTCGAAACGCGATATCAGGGGATCGATCCCGCGAAGCGCGAGGTCGCGCTCCGATTTCTCCACGCGCGAGCGGACGAGGCGCGCCGGATGCGGCTGTCCGGCGACAACTTCGGCAACCGAGCCATTCTCGGACCGCTCGCCGCGCCTGACACGAATCTCTACTGGACTCCGGAGCGAGCCTCGAAACCCTCGGTGGGACTCCGGATCTACCGCTTCCGATGGAATCCGGGGGCGCTCGCCGCGGATCCGTCGGCATTCGAGCGCGAGCTCTTCGCCGACTCCTTCGGGGAACCTCCGCGTGACTGAGTCATGGAACCGCTTCTGGTTCCGGGAGGCGGCTCCGCTCGGCGTGATCGCAGCCCGCGTCCTGCTGGCGTCGAACGCCCTCTGGATCCTGCTGTCGCGCCCGATGCTTCCGGCGCTCCGCGCCTGGCCCTCCGTATTCTGGGATCCGGTCGATCCGGCGATTCTCCGGCGCTTCCTGATCTTCGAGATCCCGGTCGCCGTCGAGATTGCCCTCTTCTGGATTCTCTGCCTTTCGCTCGCGGCGACGATCGCCGGCCTTGCGCCTCGTCTCAACTGCTTCGTCTCCGCGCTCCTCCTCTACCACTTTGCGCCGTTCGAAGACGTGCTCGCCTCGGTGGGAGGGCCCTTCTTTCACGGGCTGACGATTCCGGTCACCGGTCTGATGATTCTCGCAGTGGCCGACCGTCCCCGCCTCGAAAGCGATCCTTCGCCCGAGTGGCGCTGGCCGCTCGCACTGATCCGGCTCCTGTTCGCATTCACCTATCTGTTCTCCGGAATTTCCAAGCTCGCGAATCCGGGCCTGGTGTGGGCGACGGCGGCCAACTTCGAGGGTCTCGTCCTCGGAATGGTCTTTCCGGACGTCAGGCCCGCATGGGGTAGCGTCTTCATCGGCAACGATCTGCTGAACTGGGGCGGGGCCATCGCTGGGATTGCGATGGATCTCCTCTTCATCACCGCGGTCTTCTCGCGCCGCGCGGCACGGTGGATCGTCCCGGCGGCGGCCGCGGTCCACCTGCTGGTCGTCCCGGTCCTCGGCGTCGTGTTCCTCAACCTTCCTCTGCTGCTCCTGTTCGTCAACTGGGATTGGGTGCAGCAGAAGCAGCCCATGAGTGCCCTGCTCAGGGAACCAGTTTCAGGACGACCCGCCGAATAAGCCAGAGCACGCGGATGAACGCACCCGCGGCCCGAGGGTGGAGCTCGAACAGGACCAGGGACGATCGCGCGGCCCAGCTGCCGAGACGTTTCGACGGTGGCGGATCGAGCGGCACCTCCCGTCCATCGAGGCGGGCGCCTCGCACGACGCCGAGGACGCGACTCGTGAGGACCGGCGAATCGGGGACGATCGCCGCATCGCCCCGCGTGAGCATGACTCCATGTCGTACCGCGAGGACCCGGTGAACGACGAGCTGGTCTCGAAATTCGTAGGCGACGACTTCCCCCGCGCGGGGAAGATCGCCGCAAGCGAGCTCCAGGTCGGTCTCGCTCGAGATCGTGGGCAGCATGCTCCGGCCGCCGAAGCGTGCCACGATGGTCTCCCGGCGCTCTTTCCACACCTTCGCGATCGCCGCGAGCCGCCCTCCCGAAAGATCGACCGGCGCGCCGGCGCTCATCGAGCCTCGCTCAGGCGACCGCCACGCCGCCGGGGGAGACGGTCGCGGGCGCGACGGTCCGGGCCGGCGACACGAGGTACGGCCCCAGCGACGATCGCACTTCGGGCCGCTTGAACGCCCAGAACAGACCGTCGTAGTAGAAATGAAGGAGCACGACGAGGTTCAGCAGCCAGGTGTGGAACGCGACGGCGTTCACCTGATGGACGACGCGGTCGACGGCGGTCGCACAGACGACGAGGAGTATGAGGAAGCCGGCGACCCGGTGCCACGACGAGCTGATCCAGCTCAACGCTCTCTGTGCGGTGGAGCCCGCCGAGGCGGAGCCGTATTTGCGGGCGTTGAGGAGCCAGAGCAGCGCCATGTACTGCACGTAGTGGCCGGAGAGCATCGCGGAGCTCGCCGTGCTCCGGCTGTCGAGGATCACGTAGGGCGCGAACAGGATCAGCGATCCCGCCAGGAAGACGAGCTCTCCGAGGGGCGGTGCCGTCTTTCTGCGCAGCATGCGGTAGACGAGCACGGAGAGCCCGACGCCGCCGACGGTGAGCAGAAAGGGTCCGATGAACGGCGCGAGCTCGACGGAAACACGCGCGAGATAGTGCATGACGCTCGGCTGCTTGTCGACGTTTACGGCGTAGAGGCCGCCGCCGATGCCGAGCAACGCGAGATTCGCCGGCAGCTTTTCGAGGATGTTGTTCCCGCCGCCGAGATGCCGATAGACCCCGAGAATTCCGATGCTCTGGCGCGAGACGTGGTAGACGTTCCAGACGTCGACTACGAGCGCCACGAGGA
>JBOGJQ010000534.1:0-1043 GCA_050745405.1 Thermoanaerobaculia bacterium
GTGCTGGAAGGTAGCCGGGGGTCGGCGCAGGCGGCCCCCGGATGTCTATGCAAGTTTGTTTTGCACACCGGACTGGTGCCGGATGCGCGGCGACCCACGGCTACGCGTCTTGACGGCTTCGCCGTCCAGCGGTCGCGCGAAGGGCGGCACTACTGTGAATCGGCGACGAGCACGAGCATGAGCAGGCGCTTGCTCTGCGGGTCGCGCGCGACGCCCAGGACGACCGTCTGCCCCGCCTTCAGGTTCAGCGTCGCGTTGTGAAACACGGTCTGCAGCTCGCCCGAGGTCTCCGGAACGCGGAGGAGGCGGAAGTCGGTGAGCTGGAGCGACCGCGTCACCGGGTCGAACTCGCCGACCTCGAAGTCGGCGCGATGCGTCTCGCCGAGGTCGACGACGAGAGGATCGCCTTCGCGTCCGCTCGCGCGGATCTGCCCGATCTGATCGAACCGGTTGAAGCGGAGCACGCCCGACAGCTTCGACGAGATCTCGCGCAGACCCTCAGGCACGGGAGGGGGGTTCGCGACGCGCGACGCCCCGACGAGGCGGATCTCGAGGCTGAACTCCTTCGCGGGCGCGTCGTACTCGGCGAGCACGCGCGCGATCTCGCGAAGCGCCTCGGGGCTGTCCGTGACCACGAGGGTGTTCGCCGACGGCTGGATGGAGACCGAGCCGGACGCGCTGATGAGCGGTTTGATGACGACGGCGGCGCGGCTCGCGTCGCGGAACTCGAGCTGGAACGAACGCGCCGCGAGGCGCTCTTCGGCCGCGGCATCCGCCAGGACCGGCGCCGCGCCGGCGACGAGCAGAAGCATCGCAATGAGAATCAGTCGTTTCATAGATCCACCGGTAGCGACTCGTCGAACACCATGACGAGCCGGATGTCGCCGGTCGCTTCCGCCGGCATTTCCACGATCATCGCCCCCGGCGAGTCGTACGATTCGATGACGGGACGCTCCAGCGGAGCCGCCGCCGCGATGCGCGCGGGCGGCTCGGGCACCGCCGGGACGGGAGTCCTGTACGCGATCGCTCCGCCGATCACCGCC
>JBOGJQ010000535.1:0-1117 GCA_050745405.1 Thermoanaerobaculia bacterium
CTCTCGAGCCGTCGCTCGCCCTCTACGCCGACGTGATCCTCAATCCGTCGTTCCCTGAGAGCGACTTCGCGCGCCTCAAGCAGCAGCAGCTCGCGCAGATTCAGCGCGAGAAGGCGAACCCGATTCAGCTCGCGCTCCGCCTCTTCCCGGGGCTCCTGTACGGCGATCAGCACGCGTACGGCTATCCCTTCACCGGATCGGGGACCGAGGCGTCGGTCGCGCAGCTCGAGCGGGAGGACCTCGCCCGGTTCCATGAGGCGTGGTTCAAGCCGAACAACGCGACGCTCGTCGTCGTCGGCGACACGACGATGGCCGAGATCCGCCCGAAGCTCGAGAAGCAGTTCGCCGCGTGGAAGCGCGGGGACGTGCCCGAGAAGAACCTCGCGCGCATCGACCTGCCGGCGGGGCAGCGCGTGTTCCTCGTCGACAAGCCGGGCGCGATCCAGTCCGTCATCTTCGCCGGCGTCCTCGCGCCGCCGAAGGCGAACCCGATCGAGCCTTCCATCGAGGCGATGAACACGGTCCTCGGGGGGGCGTTCATCTCGCGCCTCAATATGAACCTGCGCGAGGACAAGCACTGGTCCTACGGCGCCGGGTCGTTCCTTCCCGACGCGCTGGCGCAGCGGCCGTTCATCGCATACGCGCCCGTACAGACGGATAAGACGAAGGAGTCGGTCCAGGAAATGGTCTCGGAGCTCCGCGGCATCACGGGCGACCGGCTCGTGACCGCGGACGAGGCCGCGATGGCGAAGGCGAATCTCACCCTGACGCTGCCCGGTTCGTGGGAGACCTCGAACCAGGTCGCGAACGCGATCGGGGATCTCGTGCGGTTCGATCTCCCGGAGACCTACTGGGCGCAGTACCCCGGGAAGATCAACGCGCTGGTGGTGAACGACCTCAACGCGGCGGCCGTGGAAGTGGTGCGGCCGGACAAGATGACGTGGCTCATCGTCGGCGATCTCTCGAAGATCGAGCAGCCGATCCGCGACCTCGGTCTCGGTGAGGTCGTGATCCTCGGGCCGGACGGCGGGCCCGTCGAATAGGGTCGCTCGTCGCTCTCGCGTCGGCGACCGGGGCGCCGATCGGCGCCCGGAGGGCGCGGGACAATAGCCGGGGG
>JBOGJQ010000536.1:0-10738 GCA_050745405.1 Thermoanaerobaculia bacterium
ATTCGCGCCGGGCGACGGGGGGTGCGCGAGGGCGCCGGTGGGGTCAGCCGAGCGGCGCGACGCGGGCTCGGAGCGGCGTCGCGGCTGCGGTGCGGTCACGGACGATCGTGCGGAACACGGCGTAGCAGCCGGCGCAATCGAGAAGGTGCGCGCAGAGCGCGTGGCGCGCCCGTCCCCGCAGCCGCCCCTCGGCGAACACCGCGAGCGTTTCGTCGCCGGGGCACTCGAACGTCGTCGGATCGAGTTCCATGGTCGTCCCGCCGGTCATCGCGAAGAAGAGGCGGCGGCGAGGTCGTCCTCGGCCGCGAAAGAGAGTGCGAACCGCTCCGCGCCATGCTCGAGCAGATCCTGCGCCGCCGCCTTGTCGAGTCCTTCGGCCTCCAGAGCGTCGCGCAGCGCGCGGAGCACCCGGCTCATCCGCCGGTAGAGGACCTTCGAGGAAATGCCGAGAGTGCGCGCGATGTCGGTCGCGTTGAGCTCTTCGTGATACCGGAGCTTGAGAAGGAGGCGCTCCTCCGGTTCGAGGCCTGCGATCGCGCGCTCGAGGGTTCCGGCGACGCGGCTGGCGACCCGCTCCCGCTCCCGCTGAAACGCGGTTCGTTCGACTTCGGTCCCGTCGACGGTCGCCTCGCTGTCCCACGGCGGCTTCCCGGCCGGCTTGAGCCGGCCGTGGCGCGTCGCGAGAACGGTTCCGATGCGATCCAGCTCGCGCCGGGAGACGTCGACGAGGTCCCAGGCGATCAGTTTCGACGCCTCCTCGAACGAGAGGCCATCTCGCCGCATCATCTCTTCGAGCCGCACCGCCACGTCGCCCAGCCGCCGCGCCTCGGCCGACGGGCGCCACTTTCCCCACTGCCGCATCCGCTGGTCGAGCAGCATCCGCTCGACGACGATGGTCATGTACGTGCTGAAACTGCTCCGGCCATGGAACTTGCGGACGATGGCGTAATCGTCCTCGATGAACCGGAGCTTGACGATCGATTCGAAATCCTCGGGGTCGATCCCGGCCGGGCGCCGGCGGCACGCGACGCGGACGATCCGCTCGAGCCGCGGCAGATGCCGGAGGTACAGCTCCTGCGCTTCCCTGACGTTCATATCCGAGGAGTCGCACGAGAGGGGTATTTCCCTACCCCCTGCGATGAAAATTTCTGTAACTCGCCGGGTTATTTACCATTTTTGGCCGATTTCTCCGGAAAAACCCCGGCCGCCGTTTCCCGTATCGACCTGGAGACATGCGAGGAGGATTCATGAGCCGCAAACGGGTTCCCATTCTGATCGCGACGGTTGGAATCATGCTGCTGGCGACGGCGCTCGTCATGGCCGCGACGCCGGCACCTCCGGCCCCGCCGCCGACACCCCGCATCGCCGGAGTCGCCGCACCGCCGGCACCCCCCGCCCGACCCGCCCCACCCGGCGCGCTGGTGATCCATTCCGTGGGCGAGACGGTGGTCATCCAGGCGGACGGCGAGACGTGGGTCGTCGACGACACCGAGGCGGTCGCCCGGCTCCGGGCGGCGATCGAGGCGGAGAGGGAGAACCTCGAGCCGATCGAGGTCGAGATCAACCGCCTCATGCCGCGGATCGAGCCGATCATCGCTCGCGTCGCCGAGATCGAGGCGGCGATCGACGTCGAGGAGATGGAAGCGCTCGCGCGCCAGATCGAGGCGTCGATCGACGTCGAGGCGCTCGAGTCGCTCGGCGAGACGATCGAGGTCGAGGTCGCGCGGGCGATGCGGGAGGCCGAGCGCGCCACGCGCGATCACGAGACGCAGATGCGCGAGCTCGAGCGCGAGATGAAGCGCCTCGAGCGCGAGATGGAACGTCTCGAGCGCCGGATCGATCGCTGATCGACCTTCAGCTGAAAATGCAAAAAGGCGAGCCCGCGGGCTCGCCTTTTCGTTCAGATGAAAATGCTGATCAGAGGGGAGTGACGTTCGCGGCCTGGGGTCCCTTCGGACCTTCCACGACGTCGAACTCGACCGACGCGCCCTCGGCGAGGGAGCGGAACCCGGATCCCTGGATCGCCGAATAATGGACGAACAGATCGCGCCCATCTTCGGCGGTGATGAATCCGAAGCCCTTGGCGTCGTTGAACCACTTGACGGTTCCACGGTTGCGCATTCGCCGAATCTCCTTTCCTTCTATTCGTGCTGCTTGCGGAGATCCGGAACGCTGTCCAGTGAAACCCCGGAGAAGCAGGCCACCAAAGCGAGCGAACCCGCACTGAGGAAAGGGTATTCCGTATCGAATCGGGACGAGTCGTTCAATCTCGGACCCAATGACACGTATACCCGCCCGGGTTCTTCTGCAGATAATCCTGGTGGTAGTCCTCGGCCGAATAGAAGACCTTCGCGGGAACGATCTCGGTGACGACGGGGCGGGGCCACTTCCCCGAGGCATCGACCTCGGCGCGGACCTTCTCCGCGACCCGCTTCTGCTCTTCGTCCTCGTAGAAGATCGCCGAGCGGTACTGCGACCCCATGTCGTTGCCCTGCCGGTTCTTCGTCGTCGGATCGTGGAGGCGGAAGAAGTAGCGGAGGATCTCCTCGTAGCTCACGCGCGACGGATCGAAGACGATGCGGATCGATTCCGCATGTCCCGTCTTGCCGGTCTTCACGTCGTGGTAGCGGGGATTAACGAAATCGCCGCCGGTGTATCCGACTTCGGTCTCGATCACGCCCGGCATCGTCCGGAAAATCTCCTCGACGCCCCAGAAGCATCCGCCGGCGAGCGTCGCCGTCGCACGCGGCGCGCTCATTTCTTCTTCACTCCCTCGAAGAGCGGCAGGTACTGCCCGTATCCCTCCTCCTCGAGCTTCTCCACCGGGATGAAGCGCATCGAAGCGGAGTTCATGCAGTAGCGGAGGCCCGTCGGAGCCGGGCCGTCCTCGAACAGATGGCCGAGATGCGAGTCGGCATACTTGGACCGGACCTCGGTCCGCGTCATGAAGAACTTGCGGTCGCTCTTCGTGACGATGTGCTCCGGCGCGAGCGGCCGGGTGAAGCTCGGCCAGCCGGTGCCCGAGTCGAACTTGTCGAGAGAGCTGAAGAGCGGCTCACCGGAGACGATGTCGACGTAGATGCCGTGACGCTTCTCGTCCCAGTAGTCGTTCCGGAAGGGGCGCTCGGTCCCCTCCTCCTGCGTGACCTCGTACTGCAGAGGCGTGAGCGTGCTGCGGAGCTCCTGGTCGGACGGTTTCTTGAACTCGCTCATCGAGAACCCTTTCGTGGTGCGGGGCGGTCGCTGCGCGACGCGCGCGGTCTGCGCGCCCGCGGGTGTCCGGTCGACGAAGAGCAGGAATGCGGCGGTGACCAGCGCGATCACCGCCAGCGGCGCGATAACGCGCCAGAGACGGGATGAGGTCATGATGCCTCCCTCCTTCGCCGTCTCTCAACCCGCGGCGACCGCCGTTCGTTCCCGGGCGTGCGTCCCGAGAGCGGCTGTTCGATACTGGCCGCGTGCTCTATTTCGCCTACGGAGCGAATCTGTCACGCGGGGCGATGCGCGCCAGCGCCCCGTCGTCGGAGCCCGCCGGCCGCGCGCGGCTCGCCGGGTGGCGCTTCGTCATCGCCGCAAGCGGGTGGGCGTCGATCGTTCCGGACCCCGCTGCGGCGGTCGAAGGGCTCCTCTGGCGCGTGGATTCCGCGGATATCGAGCGCCTCGATGTATTTGAAGGGGTCGGCGAAGGACTCTATGGGAAAGAGATCGTTCGTGTGACCTCGGGCACGCGGGAGATCGAAGCCTGGGTGTACGTTGAAACGAAGGGCGGCACCGGGCGTCCGCGACCCGGGTACCTCGAAGCGATTCTCGACGCGGCGCGCGATTTGGGGCTCGCGCCGGAATACATCGAGGCTCTCGCGCGCTGGCGTTAACATAGTCGAACGACGAGATCGCTTGGCAGCCGCCTTGCGATATCGCCCGACGGTCCAAAATCGGTTTCAGGGGTGCACATGAAGAAAACGGGGAAAACTCGCGGTTTTTCCGCGGTAGCGGCCGCTTTCGCGGTGGCGCTGGTCGTGTCCGCTCCGGCGGAAAGCCGTCCGCGCGAGATGACGGAAATGGAGCGACTCGCCGCCGACCTGGCGCGAGTCTTCGGGAGCGACGCGGTCGAGGTGCGCCGCGCGTCGACCGGGACGCACGAAACGCACGCGACGAGTTCCGTCCAGGCGGCTGCCGCCGAGGCGATCGTGGCCGCGATGAACGAGGAGCGCGCCCGCTACGGTCTCGAGCCCCTCGTTTCCGACGCGCGCCTCGCCGCCGCGGCGAACGACCGCGCCGCCGACATGATTGCCCGCGGCTACTTCGCGCACGTCGATCCCGACGGCACGAGCCCCTTCGTCACCGTCGTCCGCCACGGCTATCGGTACCAGGCGGTCGGCGAGAACCTCGCCGTCGGCTACCGCACGGCCCAGGCCGTCGTGGAAGAGTGGATGCGCTCCCCCGGCCACCGCGAGAACATCCTCTCGCCGAAGTACGCGGAGGTCGGCATCGCGATCGACCCGCGCGCGCCGGTGAGCCGCTACTCCGGACCGACGGTGGTCGCGATGTACGGCGCCGAGCGCGGCAGCTATCAGTCCGCCGCGGCGAGGTAATCGGCGGCGAGCGTCGCGAGGGCCTCGACGCCCGTGACCAGCGTCGCCTCGTCGACGAAAAAGCGCGGCGAGTGGTTCGGCGCCGCCTCCTCGAGAGGAACGTCCGGCGGCGTGCATCCGAGGAAGAAGAACATCCCCGGGATCTGCTCCTGATACGCGGAGAAGTCCTCCGCGACGACCGTCGGATTCACGACGCGCACGTTCCCGGCCCCGGCGACGCGCGCCAGCGTCGGCGCCATCTTTTCCGTCAGCTCCGGATCGTTGTACGTCACTCCCGTCCCGTTCGGATCGATCGTGAGCTCCGCCGTCGCGCCGGCGCTCTCGGCGACGTTCTCCGCCGTTCGGCGCATCCGCTCGTGAATGTCGAGGCGCATCTCGGGATCGAGGGACCGGATCGTCCCGACGAGGCGCGCCTCGTCCGGAATAATGTTGTAGCGATTGCCCGAGTGAAAGCTGCCGACGGTGACGATGGACGGCGCGCGTGTGGGATCGAGCTGGCGGCTGGGGATCGTCTGGAGAGCGAGGACGATCTGCGACCCGACGACGATCGGATCGATGCCGCGCCACGGATACGCGCCGTGCGTCTGGCTGCCGCGGACGACGATCTCGAAGCGATCGGACGCCGCCATGAGCCCGCCCGAGCGGTAATCGATTTTTCCGGTGTGCTGGTTCGACAGCACGTGAAGGCCGAAGATCGCCTCCGGGGCCGGATTCTCGAGCACGCCGTCGCGGATCATCGCGACCGCGCCCCCCTCCCCCTCCTCGGCCGGCTGGAAGATGAACTTCACCGAGCCGGGAAGCTGCTCGCGCATGCCGGCGAGGATCTCGGCGACGCCCATGAGGATCGCGACGTGCGCGTCGTGCCCGCACGCGTGCATCACGCCGACCTCCTGCCCGTTGTACGTATCCGTCACCGTCGACGCGAACGGCAGCCCCGTCTCCTCGGTGACCGGAAGGGCGTCCATGTCGGCGCGGAGAGCGACGACCGGCTCCGCGGCCGCGCCGCGCAGGAGGCCGACCACACCCGTGCCGCCGACGCCGGTACGAACCTCCATGCCGAGCGATCGAAGATGTTCGGCCACGATGCCCGCCGTGCGCGTCTCCCGTTTGCTCAGCTCCGGGTGGCGGTGGAAGTCGCGGCGCCACTCGACGACTTTCGGCTCGATCGCGGCGGCCGCGCGCGCGATCGCCTCATGGCGATCGGCGGCGGGTGACGGCGAAGCAACGACGAGGGCGGCGAAGAGAAATGACGTGAGGCGCATCGGCTATTCTCCAAGGGCGGCGTAGCGGACGAGAGTGAAGCGGTGCGTCTGCGCATCGCGGATCGCGCGCGCGACGGCGCCGTGCAGGGTCTCGTCCCACGCCGTGTACTGGTCGATGAACGCGGCGGCGGCGTCCGCGTCGCCGGCGTACTGAATCGCGAGGACGCGCTCGAGGAGAGACGCGACGACCTCGTGATAGCGGTCGTAATCGATCGCGAGCTGGCGCGAGGCCGGATCGAACCGGACGAGCCCCTTCTCGAGAAACCAGTTCCACTGCATGAGCTGCATCGTCTGGTACGGCTGGTCGCGGCGCGGCCGATTGTTCTGCAGGACGCGCCGGATGCCGCTCGCATAGACGCTCCGGAGCTGCGCGTCGTCGTAGTAGCCGCGCCGGCGGAGCTCGGGAGCGAGGAAAAGCGAGACGAGGTCCGCCTTCATCTCTTCGAGCGCATCGGCACTCGCCTCGAGCGCGAGGTCGAGATCGCGGCCGCGCGCATCGCGCGCGGGCCCGAGGTAGTGACCGATCTCGTGCCACAGCGTCCGGTGGAAGTTGCCGTCCGAAGTGAGGTCGTCCTCGAACGGCGCCTCGACCGCCGCGCGCCATGCCGCGAGCGACGAGGCGAACAGCTCCGGGTGGCGCATGATGTTCGACCGGAGCAGAATCGTGCGCCCGTACTTCCGCGCGTGATCGCTCTCGTTCGGCAGGATCGTCGCCGTGTTCGTGCCGCGCGCCTGCCCGAAGTCGGCGATCACGTCGTACACGCCGACCGGGATGTCCTCGCGCACCTTCTTGTGGTGCGCGTACGGAAGCGAATTCTCGAACTCCTGAAGGCCCGCGATGGCGCGCCGGAGCTGCTCGCTCGCCTCGCGGTCGCGCAGGAGAAGGCTCGTCGAGAAGAACGTCTTCGTCCCGAACAGCTCGTCGTCGTACGTCTCGTACGAGCCGATCTGCGCGTTCAGATCGTCGAAGCGCCCCGTCACCCACGCCGCGTCGCCCGATTCGTAGTCGTCCGACAGCAGATCGCGCGAGCGGTTCCGCAGGTACTGCGCGAAGTCCTCGTCCTCTTTCTCGATCGCACCGGCCGCTTCCCAGAGGAGAAGCGACGCGGCATGAAGCTCGTCGGCCCACGCGACGGAGTACGGGACGGCGTAGAGCGCATCGGCGTCGGGGTTCTCGGAAAGCGACACGAGCCGCGAGCGGAGGCCCGGGTGGAGCACGGCCAGATCGGCATGGCGGGCCAGGACGCCGAGGTCGCGCTCGAGATTCGCGGCGGTCGCGCGGCGGACGATCGTCCGCGGAGCGAGGATCGTCTCGCGCAGCTCCGGCCGCTCCGCGAGAAAGCTCTCGATCTCCTCGTTCGTCGCACCGGGAGGGTAGACGTTCTTTCCCGGCTGCACGGAAGCGACGTCGAGGAACGGCACCCGCCGGTTGTCGAGCGTCGTCGCAATCGGGCCCTCGAAGAGTCGGTAGAGATCGAGGAGCCGCTGCGTCTCGGCGGTCGGGTTCGCGCGATGCCGCTTCTCGAGCCGCGCGTGCGCCGCGAGCGATTCCGCGTGCTTCTGGTCCTCGTAGAGCCGCTGGAAGATCGCGCCCGCCTCGAGGAGCTTCGCCAGCGCGACGCGCTCGCCCGGCCCGAGGTCGTCGAGGCTCGGCGCGAGCCGGATCGTCCGCGTCTTCTCGAGAATCCGCCGGCTCTCCTCGGGCGACCACTGCGGCGCCGAGACGTCCTGGGCGTGGACCGCGGCCACCGCGAGAACGAAGAGGAGGACCTTCATCGCGGGAAGGATATCAGCGGACGAGGACCGGCTGGATCCACGCGACACGGCCGTTCGAATCGATGATTTTCGCGCGGACGTAGCCCTCGTCGCCGCGGATCGCGTAGCGCGCCGGATTCTCCCCCGTCTGTTCGAGAACGACGCCGCCGTTGCCGATGAAGCGCGTCGTGAACGCGGTGTCGCCGCGCGGGCGGATCGAGACGACGATCGCGTCCTCATCGATGACCAAGTCCTCGAGCTCGACACCGGTGGACGCGTAGAAGTCGCCGCGCTCGAGAGCGCCGAGGATCGCGTCCGCCTCGAGCTTCGCCGAGCGGACGACGATCCATCCCTGCCCCGGCTTCGACGCGTTCGGGTCCCACGGCCGCTTGAAGTGGTGCGCGTCGTCGACCGCGATCCCGTAGAGGAGCTTTCCGTTCGTCAGGAGGATGTCCCACACCTCCTCGAGACCGGGCCTCTCCGGCCCGCCGCGGTTGTTCACGAGCGGGTGACCGTTGAAGATCTCGAACAGCTTCGTCCGCTCGACGCGCGCCAGATCCTCCGGTCCGATCGCCCAGCTGAAGTTCGGATGGTTGATGTGCGGGACGCCCTCGGCCGCGCGGATCGCGTCGACGTTCCTCTGCACCGTCTCGACGACCGAGTCGCCGCCCTGCGGCTCGACGAGCTCCTGGAGGTCGAGGCCGTTCACGTGAATCGGCTCGTCGCCGAACCAGTCGGAGACTTCCTCGCCTCGGATCACGATGAACTTCCCCTCGGCGCCGTGTACCGCGTTCAGGCCGTCGACTTCGGTCAGATAGTTGTGGTCCGTCAGGACGAGGAAGTTGTACCCGTGCTCGCGGTACCAGCGGACGACTTCCTCGGGCGTCGAGTCGCCGTCGCTGTTGATCGTGTGCGTGTGCGTGTTGCCGCGCCACCAGCGAAGGGGCGCCTCCTGCGCGGCGAGGAGCAGAGGAAAGAAGACGAGAGCGAGGACGAGCGCGCGGGGCACCATGCGCGAAGGATACCGCTCGCCGCGCGGAGGCGTCAGAACGTCCGGACGCGACCGACGGTCGCGAGCATCGGCGGCGCAACGAGAGGCCGCGCACCCGCTCCCGCGCACCAGGCGAAGTCGCCGCCGATCCCGGACACCATCAGCGACTCGTCCGGACAGAGGTGCGCGAGCGCTTCGCCGAGAGTCGTGAGATCGGTGCGGTCTTCCGTCTCGACGACGAACGTCGATTCGAACGGAAGCTCGAGCAGCCACCCGAGCCGCTCGAGCGCGTCGTGCAGCTCGGCGTAGACGGCTCCCGGCGTCAGGCTGTGGCGGACGAGAAGGTACTCCCGCGCGCGCGTCGCGCAGACCGGCGCGACCAGCAGCCGCGCGTCAGGCCCCGTCCGCGTGCGCAGATGCCGCGCGAGAACCTCCGCGCGCCGCGGCTCCGCCAGCCGGACTTCCCAGCTTTGATCGAAGTTCGGGATCGCGCCGAGCCGGCGCAGCGCCTCGGTGATCTCGAGCGTCAGATCACCCTCGTGGCAGATCTGAAACCGCGTCGCGTCTTTCATCACACCCTCCCGCCCGGCGAAAACTTCGGTTGTGTGGTTGAGGAAAGTTTAGCAGATGGCACGGGCGAAGGGACCATAGGACGTATAGGACGTATAGGACGTATGGGACGTATAGGACGCCCGCAATCGGCAATCGGCGTTCATCGATCAGCAATTGCTGATTTCTGATCGATGATTGATGATTGAGCCCATCATGCTCCTCCACATCGGCACGAGCGGCTTCAGTTACAAAGAGTGGAAGGGAAGCTTCTATCCCGCCGACCTGCCGCAGGCGAAGATGCTCGCGTTTTATGCCGAGCGGTTCTCCACCGTCGAGATCAACAACACGTTCTACCGGATGCCGAACGAGGGGACGCTCGCGGGATGGACGCGGCAGGTGCCGGCGGCGTTCCGCTTCGTGCTCAAGGCGCCGCAGCGGATCACGCATCAGAAGAAGCTCGCGGACGCTGGCGACGACGTGCGCCGCCTCTTCGATGCCGCCGCGGCGCTCGGCGATCACCTCGGTCCCGTTCTCTTTCAGCTTCCGCCGTACCTCCGCGCCGACGCGGCACGCCTCGAGGCGTTTCTCGGCGAGCTGCCGGAGGATCGCGCCGTCGCGTTCGAGTTCCGGCACGCGAGCTGGGACGCCGAGCCGATCCGAGGAACGCTCGCCGGGCGCCGCATCGCGGTGTGCGCGGCGGACACGGATGAGTCGCCGGTGAGCGCGCTTCCGCCGGCGACGGCGCCGTGGGGCTATCTCCGCCTTCGCCGCGCAGCGTACGAAGCGGCGGACCTCGAGCGCTGGGCCGAGCGCATCGCCGCGCAGCCGTGGGAGGAGGCCTGGGTTTTTTTCAAGCACGAGGAGGAAGGCAAAGGGCCGGCGTTCGCGCGCATGTTCGCCGAGGCGGCGGGACGGATCGGCCTTGCTCTTGCTTAACGGCCTCAGCGGATGAGGCGAACAGGAGCGTTTGCGATCGCGGCGATACTCCTCCTCGGCGGCGCCGGCTGCGATGCGATGCCGCGGGATCCGGAGAAGACGCTGGAGTCCGTCCGCGGCGGCACGATGGACGTCGGAGTCACGGAGAATCCGCCGTGGGTCCGGCGCGGTGCGGGCGGCGAGGCGGTTGGCGTCGAGCCGGCGCTCGTCCGCGAGCTGGCGGGCGCGCTCGGCGCGGAGATCGACTGGGTCTGGGGTAACTCCGAGGAGCACCTGGACGCCCTGAAACGGTTCGAGCTCGATCTCGTCATCGGCGGCATCACGCAGGACACACCGTGGCGGCACCACGTCGGATTCGCGCGACCGTGGGTCGAAATGCCGTGGGTCGTCGCCCTCCCGCCCGGCCACCCGCGCATCGAGTCCATCGAGGGAATCCCCGTCGGCTGGAGCACCTCGCCCGCGATCGCGGCGATTCTCGCGGAACGCGGCGCGACGCCGGTGGAAATCGCCGATCCCGCGGCCTTCGATGGGCCCGTGGCCGTGCCGTTGTGGTGGGTCGAGAGCCGAGGCTGGACCCACTCCGGGATCGTGCTCCGGCGCGCGAAGCACACCGTCGGCCTGCCGCCGGGAGAGAACCGCTGGATCATGAC
>JBOGJQ010000537.1:0-7412 GCA_050745405.1 Thermoanaerobaculia bacterium
ACGTCGACGACCTGCGGCCGCGGTCGCGCCGCCGATGGGAGTTCGACTTCGGGCAGCGCGTCGCCGAGTTGCGCGAGCGGTTCGCGCGCGAGTGGAACGTGCAGGTCGAAGTCGACGTCGGGCCGATGCACCCGCTCGTCACGCAGGCTCTCGGTCACGAGACGTTCCGGATGATCGCCGAGGCGGTCACGAACGCCGCGAAGCACGGGCAGGCGTCGCGTGTCATCGTCTATCTCGCCACTCGGGAAGACCGCCTCTGGATCCGCGTCCAGGACGACGGCATCGGCTTCCCATTCCGCGGGCGCTACAATCTTTCCGCACTGCTCGAACGACACCAGGGTCCGCTCGTGCTCTGCGAGCGCGTGATGGCGCTCAACGGGGACCTGACCGTCGATTCGACCGAGGAGGGGGCGACGCTCGAGATCTCGCTTCCTCTCGGGTGGCGCGCCGAATCATGAGCAGCAGCATCCGCATCGTCCTGGCCGACGATCACCGCATCATCCTCGACGGCCTGGAGCAGCTCCTCCGCCGCGAGAGCGACTTCGAGGTCCTCGCCACGTGCACGAACGGCGAGGACGCGCTCCGCGCGGTGCGCGAGCACCGCCCCGACGTCATCGTCCTCGACGTCGACATGCCGCGGCTCGACGGCCTCAGCGTCCTGCGCCACATCCACGAGGAGAAGCTCCCGACGCGCGTCGTCCTCCTCACCGCGACTCTCGGCGACGCGGACGTGCTCGAGGCGATGCAGCTCGGCGCGTGGGGTCTCGTCCTCAAGGAAGCCGCCTCGGTCCGGCTCGTCCAGTCCGTGCGCCAGGTCCAGCGCGGTCAGCGCGCGCTCGACCAGGCCCTCGTCAGCCGCGCTCTCGAAAAGGTCGTCCGGCGCGGTGACGGAAAGGACAAACTCCTCTCGCCGCGGGAGACCGACGTCGTCCGGATGGTCGCCGCCGGCCTCCGGAACAAGGAGATCGCCCACCGGCTCTCGATCTCCGAGGGGACGGTAAAGTCTTACCTGCACGCGATTTACGAGAAGCTCGACGTCCACGGCCGGGTCGAGCTCACCCTCTACGCGCAGGAAAACGGCCTCCTCTGACTCTCGCCGGCCCCCTACCCAACGATAGGGCTTCACCTATCCATTCACGGCTGCCCGCGCGCGAGGCGACTCGCTATCTTTCTCGCAGCCTGGAAAAGCGAGAGCGCTATGGTCACACCTGAACTGGAAGAGACGACCGTACTGGAACGCCGGAGCATCGGTGCCTATCGTCAGACGATGGACGGCAGGCTGCTCGACTGCAACGAAGCGTGTGCCACGATCCTCGGATACGACAGCCGCGACGAGCTGCTGCGCGTCGGCAGGTTCGACTATTTCAACGAGTCGGACCCGGCGACGATCGCGGCGGCGCTCGCCGACCTGCGGACCGTCACCGGCGTCGAGGTGTGCCTGCGGCGCCGCAACGGCACGCTCGTGTGGGTCGCGCAGAACCTCGGCCTCGTCGACGACAAGGGCGAGACGGTCCTCGAGGGCGTTCTTTTCGAGACGACCGAGCAGCGCGTCGCGAGCGAACGGTTCGAGTACCAGATCACGCACGACCCGGTGACGGGGCTGCCGAACCGGAGCCTCTTTCTCGACCGGCTGCTCGTCGCGCTCGCGCAGGCGCAGCGCCGTGAGAAACCGCTCGCGGTATGCGTGGTCGACCTCGACCACTTCGACCTCATCAACGCGACCTTCGGCCGCGGGCTCGCCGACCGGATCCTGCGGAAGGTCGGCGCGCGTCTGGTCGAGGCGGTGCGCCTCGAGGACACCATCGCACGCTTCGGCAGCGACGAGTTCACCATCGTGCTGCCGGAAGTCGAGAGCGAGCTCGTCACCGCGTCGATCGCTCAGCGCCTGCTCGACGTGATCTCGAAGCCGATGACGATCGACAACCACGAGATCCGCGTGAACGCCAGCATCGGCATCGCGCGTTTCCCCGAGGATGGTACCGATCCGGAGAGCCTGATCCGCAACGCCGATACGGCGATGTACCGCGCGAAGGACGTCGGCCGGAATACGTGGCAGTTCTTCGAGCCCGAAGTCAACGCGCGCGCGTTCGAGAGGCAGATCGTCGTCCGCTCGCTGCGCAACGCGCTCGAGAGCGACGAGTTCGTCCTCCATTACCAGCCGCAGATCAACGTGCAGACCGGTCGCATCGACTGCCTCGAGGCTCTCCTCCGGTGGAATCACCCCGACCTCGGTCTCGTCGAGCCGGACGGCTTTCTCCCCGCCGCCGAGCAGGGCGGCCTCATTCCGAAGATCGGCGAATGGGTGATCCGGACGGCCGCACGTCAGGCGCGCGCCTGGGCCGCCGCCGGACTCCGCGAGATTCGCATCGCCGTGAACCTCGGCTGGCGCCAGTTCCAGCAGCCCGACCTGATCCGCCGCCTCGGAACGATCATCCTCGAGGAAGGAATCAATCCCGCGATGCTCGAGCTCGAGATCAGCGAGCGGACCATGCAGCAGAACGACCGCACCATGACCACGCTGCTCGGCCTCAAGAACCTCGGCGTCCGTCTCGCCCTCGACGATTTCGGTACCGGCAAGTCGGCGCTCACCGATCTCAAACGGCTTCCGTTCGATACCGTGAAGATCGACCCCTCGTTCATCCGCAACGTGAACGAGCAGGTCGACGACGCCGCGCTCGTGCACGCCGTCATCTCGATCTCCCGCGCGCTCGGCCTCCGCGTCGTCGCCGAGGGCGTCGAGACCAAGGACCAGCTCTCGTTCCTCCGCGACCGGAGCTGCGTCGACATGCAGGGATTCTTCTTCGGACGTCCCCTGCCGGCGTTCGGCATGGAAGAGCTTCTCAAGATGCAACACTGATCCGGGTGCTCCCGCCCAACCCCGGAAGGACGGCCGCGAGGCCGTCCTTTTTTTTCGTCCTATCGGCTATCATCGGGTAGCCTTCCCTGCGGGACCGCCTGGCGCGAGCCCGATTCAAAATAAGGATGCCCGTTTCCTCGAAATACGACGCGTCTGCGATCGAAGTCCTCACGGGTCTGGAGCCGGTGCGCAAGCGCCCCGGGATGTACACCCAGACCGAACGGCCGAACCATCTCGCGCAGGAGGTGATCGACAACGCGGCCGACGAGGCGATCGCCGGATTCTGCGACCGGATCACCGTCACGCATCACGCCGACGGATCCGTCTCCGTGACCGACAACGGCCGCGGCATGCCGGTCGACCGCCACGCGAAGGAGGGTGTATCCGGCGTCGAGGTCATCCTGACGCGCCTCCACGCCGGCGCGAAGTTCTCGGACAAGAACTACCGCTTCTCCGGCGGCCTTCACGGTGTCGGCGTGTCGGTGGTCAACGCGCTCTCGTCGAAGCTCCAGGTCACCGTCCGCCGCGACGGCAAGGAGTACGCGATGAGCTTCGCCGAGGGCCGGAAGAAATCGGAGCTCAAGGTCGTCGGCCAGGTCCCGAAGAAGCAGACCGGTACGACGCTTCGCTTCTGGCCCGATCCGAAGTTTTTCGACACGCCGAAGTTCGGGATTCCGCGCCTCAAGCACGCGATGCGCGCGAAAGCCGTCCTCGCGCCGGGGCTGCGCATGCGCTTCGTCGACGAGAACGACGCGTCGCTGGACGAGGAGTGGTACTTCGAGGATGGCCTCACGGACTATCTCCTCAGCGAGCTCGAAGGCCTCGTCAAAGTCCCCGAGGCGCCGTTCGTCGGCCACTTCAGGGGATCGAACGAGGAGGCCGACTGGGCGGTGGTGTGGCTCGCCGAAGAAGGGGACGTCGTCGAGGAGAGCTACGTCAACCTCATCCCGACGCCGCAGGGCGGGACGCACGTCAACGGGTTCCGCCTCGGGCTCACCGAGGCGATCCGCGAGTTCTGCGAGTTCCGCAACCTGCTGCCGCGGGGCGTGAAGATCGCTCCCGAGGACGTCTGGTCGCGCTGCGCGTACATTCTGTCGGTCCGGATGCAGGATCCCCAGTTCAGCGGGCAGACGAAGGAGCGGCTCTCCTCGCGCGAGGCGGCGGCGTTCGTCTCGGGCGTGACGCAGGACGCCTTCTCGCTCTGGCTCAATCAGAACGTGGCCGAGGCGGAACGGATCGCGAGGATCGCGATCGAGGGCGCGATGGCGCGCCTCCGTCAGGGAAAGAAGATCGAGCGGAAGAAGACGACCGCCGGTCCGGCCCTTCCCGGGAAGCTGGCCGACTGCGCGAGTCAGGACCTCGATCGCACCGAGCTCTTTCTCGTCGAAGGCGATTCGGCCGGCGGCTCGGCGAAGCAGGCGCGCGACCGCGAGTTCCAGGCGATCATGCCTCTGCGTGGCAAGATCCTGAACACCTGGGAAGTCGATCCTACGCAGGTCCTCGGCTCGCAGGAAGTCCACGACATCGCCGTCGCTCTCGGAGTCGATCCCGGCTCGTCGAAGACCGACGGCCTTCGCTACGGCAAGATCTGCGTTCTCGCCGACGCGGACTCCGACGGGGCGCATATCGCGACTCTGCTCTGCGCTCTGTTCGTGCGGCACTTCCGGCCGCTCGTCGAGGACGGGCGGGTCTACGTCGCGATGCCGCCGCTCTACCGGATCGACGTGGGGAAGAACGTCTACTACGCGCTGGACGACGAGGAAAAGCAGGGCGTCCTGAACCGGATCGAGGCCGAGGGGATCCGGGGGAAGGTCAACATCCAGCGCTTCAAGGGACTCGGCGAGATGAATCCGCTGCAGCTCCGCGAGACGACGATGGCGCCCGAGACGCGACGGCTCGTCCGGCTGACGCTCACGGCCGGAGACGCCGCCGACTCGACGATCGACATGCTTCTCGCGAAGAACCGCGCGCCGGACCGGAAGGAGTGGCTGACGCGGAAGGGGAACGAGGCGGACGTGGAGGTTTGAGTCTCATGAACTCAGAACGCAGAACGCAGAACGCAGAACGAAGAAGTGAGAAAACCGCCCGTCCCTTTCTTCCTTCTACGTTCTGCGTTCTGCGTTCTGCGTTCTGCAATTCAAAGAACTGATGGCGACGAAGAAGAAGAAATCCGGAAGGAAGCCCTCCGGCGGCCAGCTTTCCCTCATGGAGCCGGCGCCGCGGATCTCGATCCAGGACATCGAGAACGTCCCCGTCTCGCTCTTCGCCGAGAAGGCGTACCTCGACTATTCGATGTACGTCATCCTCGACCGGGCGCTGCCGCACATCGCGGATGGTCTGAAGCCGGTGCAGCGGAGAATCATCTACGCGATGTCGGAGCTCGGCCTGGCGGCGACGGCGAAGTTCAAGAAGTCGGCGCGCACCGTCGGTGACGTGATCGGCAAGTTCCACCCGCACGGCGACTCGGCGTGTTACGAGGCCATGGTCCTCATGGCGCAGCCGTTCTCAATGCGTTATCCGCTCGTCGACGGGCAGGGGAACTGGGGCTCGCCCGACGATCCGAAGTCGTTTGCCGCGATGCGCTACACGGAGTCGCGCCTCACGCGGTTCGCCGAAACGCTGCTCGGCGAGCTCGATCAGGGGACGGTCGACTGGGGCCCGAATTTCGACGGCACGCTCCAGGAGCCGAAGCTCCTCCCGTCGCGCCTTCCGCACGTTCTCCTCAACGGCGGCTCCGGGATCGCCGTCGGCATGGCGACGGACGTGCCGCCGCACAACGTCCGCGAAGTCGTCGCCGCCGCCGTCGAGCTCCTCGAGGACCCCGACGCGTCGATCGCGACGATCTGCAAACACGTCCCCGGTCCCGACCTGCCGACCGACGCGGAGATCATCACGCCGAAGCTCGAGCTGCGCGAGATCTACAAGACCGGACAGGGCAGCTTCCGGATGCGCGCGCGCTGGGAGCGCGATGGAGCGGACATCGTCGTGACCGCTCTGCCGTACCAGGTCTCCGGCAGCCGCGTCCTGCAGCAGATCGCGCAGCAGATGCAGGCGAAGAAGCTGCCGATGGTCGAGGACCTCCGCGACGAATCGGACCACGAGAACCCGACTCGCCTCGTGCTGGTCCCGCGCTCGAGCCGCATCGATGCCGACGAGCTGATGGCGCACCTTTTCGCCACGACGGATCTCGAGCGCTCGTACCGCGTGAACCTGACCATGATCGGCCTGGACGGCCGCCCGAAGCAGTTCACGCTCAAGGAGATCCTTCTCGAGTGGCTCGAATTCCGGGAGGACACGGTGCGCCTCCGCTTGGAGCATCGCCTCGAGCAGGTCACCCGCCGCCTCCACATTCTCGACGGCTTCCTCATCGCGTATCTCAACATCGACGAGGTGATCCGGATCATCCGCCACGAGGACGAGCCGAAGCTCGAGCTGATCCGCCGGTTCGGCCTCAGCGAGATGCAGGCGGACGAGATCCTCAATCTCCGCCTGCGCTACCTCTCGAAGCTCGAGGAGATGAAGATCCGCGGCGAACAGGCGGAGCTCGCCGAGGAGCGGGAGGCGATCGAAAAAGTCCTGAAGTCACGCGCGAAGCTCCGCGCCGAGGTGCGGAAGGAGCTCGAGCGCGACGCCGAGGAGTACGGCGACGCGCGGCGGTCGCCGATCGTGGAGCGGGAGGCGGCGAAAGCGATCGACGTGACGGCGCTCGTCCCGTCCGAGCCGGTGACCGTCGTCCTCTCGGAGAAGGGGTGGGTGCGCGCCGCGCGCGGTCACGACATCGATCCGGCCGGCCTGTCGTACCGTTCGGGCGACGCGTTTCTCGCGGCGGCCCGCGGCCGGACCAATCAGCTCGCGATCTTCCTCGACTCGACGGGCCGCAGTTACGCCCTTCCCGCGCACACGCTTCCCTCGGCGAAGGGACACGGCGAGCCGCTCAGCTCCTCGCTCCAGCCGCCGCCGGGCGCGAGCTTCGCCGGCGTCCTCATGGGCGCGCCCGAAGAGGACTTCCTCGTCGCGACGAGCCATGGCTACGGATTCGTCATCCGCCTCGAGGAGATGATGGCGCAGAAGCGCGCGGGCAAGACGATCCTCAACGTTCCCGGCGGGGCGAACGTCCTCGCGCCGTGGCGCGTGCGCGACTACGACAAGGACTTCGTCGCCGCGGTATCGACCGAGGGACGGTTGCTCGTGTTTCCGGTGGCCGAGCTCCCGCGGATGGCGCGCGGCAAGGGCGTGCGAATCCTGAACGTCCGGCCGCCGGAGGGAGACCTCCTGCTGGCCGCGGCGGTCGTCCACGAGGACGACGAACTGGTCGTTCACGCCGGAAAGAGGTATACGACTCTGCGCGCCGATCAGCTCGCCGAGTACGTCGGCAAGCGCGCGCAGCGGGGGCTCAAGCTCCCGCGCGGATTCCAGAACGTGGCGCGGATCGAGATCAACCGCGGCACGAACACGGTGCACTGAACGAGATGATGAAACGAATCGCGATTCTGTTCCTTTTCCTTTTCGCCGCCGCCTGCGCCGTCGCGCCGGAGCCGGAGCCGGTTCCCTCGGC
>JBOGJQ010000538.1:0-6014 GCA_050745405.1 Thermoanaerobaculia bacterium
ACGGCGTCCCGAAGCGGTCGGTCACGCCGCCGAACGCCTCGGACCAGAACGTCTTGTCGAGCGGCATGTCGATGCGCGTTCGAAGGTGAAGAACGAGAGCGATTCGACACGCTCGAAGGTGCAGACCGAGAGCAACTCGACGCGCACGAAGATCGAAGAGGAGAGCACGACGGTCCGCTCCGAGGTCGAGGCCGAGAGCCTGATCATCCAGGAGAAGATCGACGCGCTCGAGCTCTCGCTCGAAGACACCCTCGGCGGGCAGTCCGGAGACACCGAGGAGAACTTCGAGACGACGTGGGACCTGCAGCTCCGTCTCGCGATCGAGGCGAACCTGCTCGCGGGCGAGGGGAACGAGATGGCGGTGTTCCAGCTTCCGGCGCCGCACGGGTATCTCGAGACGGTGCGCGACCTGGTGCGGAGCACGATCGAAGCGATGGCCGCCGTCGGCGAGAACGTCGGTCAGGCACCGAAGTTCTTCGCGCAGGGAGAGGCGCTCATGATCGTCGGTCAGCCGAAGGAAGCATTCGAGGAGTTCCAGAAGGCGTACCGGCAGGTCGTGAAGTGATCAAGTGATCACGGGCATGGCCGCGGGCTCCGGCCCGCGGCCATGCGTCGCAACCTTCGCCGTACCCTTCCGTACGATGCGGCAGAACATGTGGCCTCTGGTCATCGTGCTCGTCGCGGTCGCGCTGCGCCGGACGCGCTGGGCCGCGCCGGCGCTCGTCGCGAGCCGGACCGCGTACGCCGCCTACATCGTCCTCGGCCTCGCGTACTTTCCGATGAAGGGGGGCGCCGGCCTGAGCGTCCCGGAGTGCCAGTGGACGTTCGGCCCCGCGCTCGCCGTGCACTCCCTCACGAACTATGCGCACATCATCCTGCTCGCGTTCTTTTTTCTCCTGACGTACGCGCAACTGCCGAACGTCCGCCACGCGATCGCGCTGTCTTTCGCCGCGTGCATCGTGATGGGCTTTCTCGTCGAGATCGCACAGGGATCGAGCGGAGAGGGGAACTGCCGCATGCGCGATCTCATCCCCGACACCGCCGGCGCTCTCGCGGGCGCGCTCCTGGTCCTCGGCGGCCGGAAGGTCCAAGCCCTCCTGAGCTCTAGGGCTTCCCGGTCACGCCGCTCCCCAGAATCCTCCCCGGCAACACGCCCGTCATCTTGCCGTCGCGGAACACCGGGGAGCCGTTGACGATGACGTGATCGATTCCCACCGAGAAGTGGTGCGGGTCCTCGTACGTCGAACGGTCGGCGATGGTTTCGGGATCGAAGACGACGACGTCCGCCTTCATCCCGGCGCGGAGCGTGCCGCGATCGCTCAGCCCCGCGCGCGAGGCCGCGAGGGAAGTCATCTTCCGCACCGCTTCCTCGAGCGGCATCAGCTTCTCCTCCCGCACGTACACGCCGAGAATTCTCGGGAACGTGCCGTAAGCGCGCGGGTGCGCGCCCGATTCGCGCATCTTCCCGACGACGGCGCCCGAGTCGGAGCAGACCGCGACCCACGGCTGGACGAGCGCGTGACGCATGTCGTCCTCGTCGAGCGAGAAGTAGATTCCGATCGGCGACGAGCGGCTCTCCTCGAAGAGGCGCAGCGCCGCCTCGGCCGCGCCCACCTTCATCGCCTCGGCGATCGCATCGAGACGCATCCGCTCGTAGCGCTTCATCGTCTCGCTCGGAATCCCCCGCACGACGATCGTCGAGGCGCCGTCGCCCGCGAGCCGCCCCGATGCGAGCGCCTCCCGGATCCTCGCGCGCGTATCGGGATTCTTCAGCCTCGCGACGAAATCGAGATAGCTCCCCTCGAGCGCCCACGCGGGAACGATCGAGGTCAGCGCCGTCGACGTCGCGGTGTACGGATAGACGCACGACGCGATGTCGACGCCGCTCGCGCGCGCCGCCTCGATGCGCCGGACGATCGCCGGCATCCGGCCCCAGTTCGCCGAGCCGCCGACCTTTAAATGAAAGATGTTCAGCGGGACGCCCGCCTCGCGCGCGATCGTCACCGCTTCGTCGATCGCCTCCTCGATCGCGCTCCCCTCGCTCCGGAGGTGCGTCCAGTACGATCCGCCCTCGCGCGCGAGCGCGATCAGCTCCGCCGTCGTCGCGAATCTCCCCGGCGGGTAAATGAGCGCGCTCGCCACGCCGACCGCCCCCTCGGCGCGCGCCTGCCGCACGATCGCGACCATCCGCTCGAGCTCCTCCGGCGTCGGCGCGCGGTTCTCGTCCTCGAGAACCATCTCGCGCGGGTTCGTCGCCCCGACGTAGAAGGCGAAGTTGAGCGCCGTCCCTTTGCGCATGACGACCTCGCCGAACTCGCCGAGGGTCCGCCACGTCACCCGCGGCCACCCTTCGGGCTTGGTCCGCTCCATCTCCGCCGCCATCGCCTCGCTCACCGGCCCGGGCGATCGCCCCTCGCCCGTCACTTCGGTCGTCACTCCCTGCCGGATCTTCCCTTCGAGGTTCGGATCGATGAGAACCGCCGCCTGCGAGTTGCCGAGAAGATCGATGAAGCCCGGCGCGACGATGCGCCCCTCTGCGTCGAGTGTGGTTCTGGTGGAGGAGCCAGAGAGATCGCCGACCGCCGCGATGGTGTCGCCGCGGATCCCGACGTCGGCACGCACCGGCGGCGATCCGGTGCCGTCGAGAACCTCGCCGCCCCGGATGATCAGGTCGAAATCGTGCGCCACCGGCGCCTCGGGCTGCGAAGGCGCCGGCGAGCAGGCGAGGGCGAGAATCACGAGCGCCACGATCCGCATGCAAGGGAACGGCCGGAGAAGGAGGCGCTCCTGGCGAGGGAGAAAAAAATGGCCGCTGTACGGGGGCAGCGCAAGCTGCCGCTTTGGATCGGCCGGTCGGGGGAATGTAGTTCGGGCGCCCTGAAGTCCCGCGAGGGTGGACGCTGCGGACGAAATGCGAAGAATGATGGTAAGATTCTTACCTGTAGGAGTAAGACATGGGAAAGATCACTTCGAAGGGTCAGGTCACGATCCCGCAGGAAATCCGCGAATCGATGGGACTTCTGCCCGAGACCGAGGTCGAGTTCGTCGTGCGCGGCAATGCCGTCCAGATCATCAAAGCGAAGACGCGTTCGCGCGGAGATGCGGTCGTGCGCGCGCTCCGCGGCCGCGCCATGCGGAAACGATCGACCGATCAGATCATGAAGCTGACGCGAGGGTGACGTGCCGCCGGCCGTTCTCGTCGACAGCAACGTCATCCTGGACGTCGCCACCGAGGATCCGCGCTGGATGGCCTGGTCCGAGGACGCGCTCGCGCGTGCGGCGGACGAGTCGGTCCTCGTGATCAATCCTCTGATCTATGCGGAGGTCTCGATCGGATTCGTTTCGGTGGAGCAGCTGGACGAGCTCCTGCCGGAGGGCCTGTTCCGCCACGACCCGCTGCCGTTCGACGCGGCATTTCTCGCGGGGAAAGCATTCCTCGCGTATCGCCGCCGCGGCGGCGGCAAGGGAAAGCCGCTCCCTGATTTCTATATCGGCGCCCATGCGGCCGTCGCCGGCCTCCGCTTGCTCACGCGAGACCCGAAGCGGTACCGGACGTATTTCCCGACCGTCGACATCATCGCGCCGTGATTCGTGCGATCGCTCGTTTCAGAATCGTCCCGCGTCTTCGATCCGGAGACTCAGCTCGACGTGCTGGACGCCGTCGCGGACCGCGACCGGGCGGACGCCGCTGAAGCGCTCGCCCGCGCCGCGGCGCTCGGCGTCGGTGAGGAACGGGTCGTCCGCGAAGCGGAGCTCGCTGGTCCAGCGGCGCGGCACCTCCGGTCCCTCGATCGTGAAATGAACGTGCGCGGGCGTCCCGCCGCTCGGATACGAGGCTGGACGGATCGTCCGGAACTCGAACCGCCCCTCCGCATCCGCGCGCGCCCACCCGTGGAGACGCCACCCGTCGGCGCCGCGAACGTTGTAAACGCCACTCTCGTCGGTCTGGTACGCGAAGACGACGATCCCGGGTGCCGGCGTCGCGCCATCCTCCCGAAACACGCGCCCGTGAATCACGAGCGGCGTCCCCGGCTCGCCCGCAGGCGCGATGCGCCCCACGGACGCGAGCTTCGCGGGACGGCTCCGCTGCGTCCTGTCCCACGTCGCGAGCCATGCGGGATCGGCCTCCTGCGCGAAACAGCTCATCGCGGTGAGGGCGAGGACGAGCGACGCGATTTTCGCCATGACGCTCATTGCAGCACGAAGGAAGCGCCGCCGCAAATGCCCTTCCGCCGAGGGTGAAATCCACTGCAGGTAGAGACTCTTGACGTTCGTCTTGCTCCGAGGGAGCCTCGGAGCGAAGGAGGTTGCCATGGGACGGAAGTCGAGAGCCAAACGAGAGAGGGCGAATGCCGCGCGCTCGGAGACGATCGAGGAGCTGCGCACGCGCGTCGAGCAGGTCTGCGGCCCCGCGATCTTCAGCGGCGAGACCTCGGAGGAGATCGAGAGCGAGTTCCTCCGGCAGATCATCGCCTTCCACGAAGCGGAAGAGCACGAGCGCCCGCCGCTCGAGGTGCTCCGCGAGATGGGGAAAGTCTACGCGAGTGCGTCGCGCCTCGACGACGCCGAGGTCGCGCGCGAGCTCCGGCGCCTGGTCGAGGACCTCGCGTTTCTCGGGATCTATCTCACGTCGACGGATCACCTCAGTGATCGGGAGCTCTACGAGAAGCTCACGGGCGAGATGCTCCTCGAGCCGACGACGATCATCCCGGACGATCCGAGCTTCCGGACGTGGCTCGATCCGATCGGCGGGTTCGGCGAAGAGGACATCCAGGTGTATCTCCGCTACTACGCGGACGAGGAGAGGCGCGCCGACTGGAAGCGGGATTCTCCCGACGAGACGCTTCCGCCGCACGAAACACTGCCGTACGACCGCGACCGGTTCCTGCCTGACGGGGAGGCGAGACATGCGAATCGCATGTGATAACATGTGCTGCGCATGGCAAAGATGATCCAGGTGCGCAACGTGCCGGACCGCCTCCATCGCGAGCTCGTCCGCCGCGCCGCTGGCCGCGGCCTCACGCTCACCGAGTTCATCGAGCAGATCCTCGAGCGCGAGGTCGCCCGGCCGCCCGCGGCGGAAGTCTTCGACCGGATCGCCCGCCGCCCCGCGGTCGAGCTCCGCGAGTCCGTGGCGGACCTCATCCGCGAGGAGCGCGCCCGCCGCGGCTCGCGATGACCCTCGTCCTCGACGCCTCGGCCCTTCTCGAGCTTCTCCTCGGGACGCCCCGCGGCCGCGCGCTCCTCCTGGACATCGACCCCGAACGGTCGCAGCTCCACGTTCCGGCACTCTGCGACGTCGAGATCGCGTCGGGCCTCGTCCGCCTGCTCGTCCGGCGGATCATCGATACGGATCGCGCGGCCGGCGTCATCGAGGATCTCGAAGATCTTCCCCTCCTGCGTCATGGCCATCTCGCCCTCATCACCCGGATCGTGGCTCTCCGAGGAAACTTCAGCGCCTACGACGCTGCATACGTAGCGCTCGCCGAGACGCTGGGCGCGATTCTCGTCACCGGAGACGACAGGCTCGCCCGCGCAGTCCAGGCCCACACGCGGGTGGAGGTCCGGAAATATCCATGACCGTTCGCGTCGGCGGGAGAGGCCGGCACAATCCTTCGTCGCGTCGCTCCTCAGGACAAGTGGCCGGGGCGCTTCGCGCGCGCCGGCCCTGCTTCACTGCGCCGGGAAGTACGTCGGGTCGTTCGTGGCGTTCTCAACGAGCGCCAGGTACCCCGTGACCCTCCCTTCTCCTTCGATCACCCGCACCGCGATGCGATGGTTGTAGACGTTCGGTCCGATCATCTCGCCGAGAATCCCATTGAACTGCAGGAACTGGTGCGGCGCGAGATCGAGGCGTTCCACAATTGACGGGTGTGGCCGTCAATCGAGAGCGCGTCGGGACGGCGCGCCCACATCCGCCGCCCGGCTCAGAGGCTGTGAAATAAACCAGAGCGGCCCGCGCTGGTGGGGCTTGCGGGGCGAGATCAAGGAGCGAGGAGGAGGCGATGCGGCGC
>JBOGJQ010000539.1:0-14457 GCA_050745405.1 Thermoanaerobaculia bacterium
CGGTCGGCGACGACGCCGGTGAACGGAGCGGGAACGACGGCGTCCGCGAGCCGCTGCTCCGCGACGCGGAGCGCCGCCTCGGCCGCCGCGCGCGCGGCGCGGGCCTGATCGTGGGCCGCGCGCGAGCGGTCGTACGCGGCCGGCGGGATCGATTCCTTCGCGCGCAGCTCTTCCTTCCGGGCGAGGTCGCGCTCCGTTTCGGCGAGAACCGCGCTCGCGCGGGCGAGCTCCGCTTCGGCGCGCGCGACGTCGAGCCGGAGGTACTCGGTCTCCAGCGCGAAGAGAGGCTGCCCCTCGCGCACGCGCGCCCCTTCGTCGACGTACACCGCGGCCACGCGGCCGGGGATCATTGGCGCGACGGCCGACTCGGACGGCGAGACGAACTCCCCGTTCGCCGCGAACGCGGCCTCGGCCGGCTCGACCGGGACGGCGGCGGCCGCGGGCGCCGTGAGGCCGGCGCCGATCGCCTGCAGCTCGGCCGAAAGTCCGGCCGCCTGGGCGGCGGGCATCAGCGGGGTTTCGGCGGCTTCGCTGCCGGTGCACGCGACGAGCGCGGCGCTCATCAGAACGATTGCGAGAAGACTGCGGATCATGACTGCTCCTCCAGAAGGACGGGCTTCAGGGCACCCGCTGCGTACCAGACCTGCAGCTCGGCGAGGTCGCGGTCGAGCGTCGAGACGACGACGGCGCGGCGGGCGTCGGCGAGGTTGGCCTCGGCCGACTGCACGTCGAGCGAGGTCGCCTCCTGCGCGCGATACAGCTCGAAGATCTGCGCGTACTCCGCTTCCGCGGCCGCGAGCTGGTCGGTCGCGAGCGCGAGCGCGGTGCGCGCGGTCGAGAGCGCGACGAGCGCGCGCCGGACGTCCTCGCGGACGACCTGCTCGGTCTGATCGAGGACGAGCCGCGCCTGGTGTTCCTGCTCGCGCGCCGTGGCGACGCGCGACGCGAGCTCGCCGCTCGTGAAGAGCGGCACGTCGAAGTTGACCGTGAGCGCGCCGAACTGGTCGGTCGGGAAACCCGCCGCCTGCTGCGTGAACGACGCCTCGGCCGTCACGACGGGGAGATAGGCTCCGCGCTGCTTCTCGACCTCGAGGTCCGCGACACGGAGGGCGATCTCCGCCCGCTGCACTTCGGGGCGCTGCCCCTGCGCCATCGCGACGAGCTCGTCCTCCGAGGGGACGTCGGGAAGTCCGAGCGACGGCCGCTCGAGATCGAGCGGGACGTCGGCGCCGAGGCTGAGGCGGAGAAGACTCGCCGCGCCGGCGCGCGCCTGCTGCGCGGCCGCGAGCCGCCGCTCCGCTCCCTTGATCGAGCTCTCGGCGCGCAGCACATCGACGCGCGTCACTTCGCCGGCCTCGAAGAAGGCCATCGCCTGATCGCGCGTCGCCGAGGCGAGCTCGATGTTCTGCCGCTCGACGGCGACGAGCGCCTCGGCACCGAGAAAGTTGAAGTAGCCCGCCGCGACGTCGAGAAGGACGTCCTCCTCCGTCTCCCGCACCCCCTCCTGCGTGTCGGTCACGCCGAGTCGCGCCTGACGGATCGCCTTCAGCGACCGCCCGCCCGCGTAGATCGGCTGCGCCAGCCGGACGCTCGTGCTCCAGTCGTCGAGCGGCTGGATGGGAACTTCGGTTCCGTCGAAGTCGAAGGTGACTTCCTGATCGTTCCTCGTATAGCGGCCGTCGAACGTCACCTGAGGGAGAATGAACGAGCGCGCGAGCCGCACGTTTTCTTCAGCGAGCTCCACCTGCGAGCGCGAGCGCGCCGCGGTCGGGTTGTTCGCCAGCGCGATCCGGACCGCCTCGGGCAGTGTCAGGCCGCCAGCCGCGGCCGCCGCCGCATCCGGCGCCGGCTCCGTCTCCTGCGCCCAAGCCAGCGGCGCGATCAGAGTGGCGATCAGCAGAATCGTCGTCGTCGTTTTCAACATGTACTCCTTGTCGTCGTTGCAATCCCGTAGAGGATCGCGTCCATCATCCAGCGCAACTCGTCTTCGAGCGGCTGAGGCGGCGACTCGCCGAGTCGCGCGAGGATCACCGCCACCACCCCCTCCTCGAGAAACAGCGCGAGCCGCTGCGGCGGCATCGGCCGGATCTCGCCCGCCTCGATCGCTTCACGGATGAATGCCTCGAGGCGCGCGAAATACGATTGATACTGCGGCCGCATCACGCGGTCGCATCGCGACTGCGCCGAATCGGGAGGGCCGGAGAACTTCGTCGTCGCGTAGAGCTGAAACAGGTCGAGGTTTCCCTCGAGAAACTGCATCTTCGTCCGGACCATCCGCTCGAGGCGCTCGACGTGGGTCCCCTCCCCGGCCAGCGCCGCTTCGAGGTGCGTCCCGAGTTTCGAGAAGGCGTAGTCGACGGTCCGCTCGAGGAGGTCTCTCTGATTCTGGAAGTAGAGGTAGATCGTCCCCTTCGCAATCCCCGCCTCGTCGGCGATCTCCTGCATCGACGCGCCGGCGACACCCTTCCGGGCGATCACGCGCATCGCCGCTTCCTGGATCGAGGCGATGCGGAACTCCTCGACGAGCTCTTCCTTGGATTTCGTGGGCATGGCGTGGAGGCGTTTTCCCTTTTCAGTCCATTGGTCTGACCGGCGGTCATTCTAAATGACTTTACGGTCAAACCATACGACTGTTCGGTCACTTAACAGGAAGTTTACGAACCGGCATTCCGGAGGTAACAACTAGGAGGACCCGGCCGTGCTGAAGCGGCCGCTAGCCGGCGCTGGCGGGTGCGTCGGCCGAACCCCCGGCTCGGCGGCGCAGAATCAGAATGCCGGTGGCGAGGATCGCGATCGAACCGATCCCGGCAACGAGAAACGGGTACCACTCGGGCTGTCGAGCGTACTGCGCCGCTTCGAGCGTCGTGAGCGGCCGGTCGGGAAGGACTGGAGCGGGCGCATTCATGGCCAGGAGGGCGCTGACGACGCCGAAAACCAGAATGAGGATCGCGAGCGCGAAGACCGCGCCCTTCGCACGCTCGCGCGCGACGGCCGCCGTCACCCACGCGCCGATCGCGGCCGCAATCACATTGAGCACCATGGCGACCGCCATCCATTGGCTCGAGGTCTCGGTGGTGCCCGGCTCGAACGCGAAAGAGGGGCCGAGAAGAAAATACGTGAGGCTGAACGTCGCGAAAATGAAAGCTGCGATGACGATGTAGCCGAGGATGACGGCACCGGTGGCGCGGAGCATGGCGGACCTCCGACTCGTCGCGTTCGTGATCAGTATACCGGACTCCGCGCTGCCTCCGGCCGCCGGAACAGCGCAGCGTACATCCCCTCGGGCCAGTCGCGCTCGATCCGAACGAGCTCGAATCCCGCCCGCTTCATTTCTCTTTCGAGAAGGATCGAAGGCATGCCGTGCCCGCCTCGATTCTCGGGGACTCCCTCCGGCGCGCTCCAGCCGCTGCGCGGCTCGAAGTCGATGACGGCGACGAGACCTCCGGGCCGGGCTGTGCGGAAGAGACTCGCCGCGTTCCGCTCGGGATGCTGGAAGTGATGATAGACGCGGCGAAGGTAAAGCGCGGCGCAGCACCCGTCCGGAAGATTCGTCGCGTCGTACCCCGCCTCGGCGACGCGAATGTTCGAACGCCCGGACTCTTCGACACTCTCGCGCAACTCGTCGAGGACGTCGGGGATCTCGGTCGCCCAGACGGTCGACTCCCCGAGCTGCCGCGCGATCGCCACCGCCATCTCTCCCTCGCCGGCACCGACGTCCGCGACGGGTTCGCCGTTCTCCAGATCGAGCAGAGCGATGAGCCGCGCGGCTTCCGCGGGATCGGCCTGGCCGGCACACGCGGGAAGGGCGAGGAGGGCTAGGGCGAGAAAGAAGAGTTTCCGGACAATCATCCTGGTGCGGAGCATAACTGTCGTTGCAATCGGCGTGGATAGGACGAATAGGACGTGTGGGGCCGTCCTATTCGTCCCATTCGTCCCATTCGCCCTATTCCGACGATCCGCTCTCCACGAGCGACCGCAGCTGCCTCGTCGCGGTCGCGATCATCGGGAGGTCGATCGTCGGGGCGCTCCGGACCTCGGTGAGGACGCGGTCGACGCGCTGGACGTGATCGCCGCGGCCGGCGAGCCACTTCTCGACCGGATCGGCGGCGTCGGGCGCGCCGAGGAGCGCCTTGGCCGTGAGGATGCTCTGGTAGAGGAAGAGGTCGTCGATGAGGCCGCCGATCGCCGTCTTGAGCCAGGGCGAGTCGGCCGGCATCGAGCCGGCGAGAGAGCGGAGGCGATCGAAATCGAAGCGGTTTCCGATCGCGAAGTAGACGCGGCCGATCTCCTCGATGGGGCGATCGGCGTCGCGGCGGATGCGAATGATGTCGGTGAAGGAGCTGTCGAGATCGAGCGCGGCGAGACCGCGGGCGAGGTCGGACGGGACGCCGAGCCCCTCGAGCTCCGCGGTGCGGGCGCGCCACTGCTCGAGCTCGCGCTCCGGGAGAATCGTGTCGAGCGCCTTGCGCAGCGCGGCGATCTGCGGCCGGAACTCCGTCTCGTGCGCGGTGATGTCGAGCCCGTGCTCGTACCCCTTGAGGAACCAGCGCGTCGCCCGTTCCGCGAGATGGCCGACTTCGATCATGAGCCGGATCTGGAGCTGCGCGGGGACGCGGTTGTCGAGCGTCTCGATCTCGCCGAACAGCGATCGCGTGTCGAACGAGTTGCGCGCGATGGCGTAGGCACGGGAGACGTCGCTCGGCGGCCGCCCCGTCTCCTCCATCATGTGTGCGACGAACGTCGGCCCGACGCGGTTCACCATGTTGTTCGTGACGAACGTCGCGATGATCTCGCGCCGCAGCCGGTGCTGCTCGATGCCCTCACGGAACTTCTTCCGCACCTGCCGGGGAAAATAGGCGACGAGCTCCTCGACGAGGAGCGGGTCGTCCGGCAGGTCGGAGGCGAGCAGGTCGGAGTAGAGCGCGATCTTGCTGTACGCGAGGAGGATCGCGAGCTCCGGGCGCGTGAGGCCGATCTTCGAGGCCGCGCGCTCGGCGAGCGCCTCGTCGTCGGGAAGCGCCTCGATCGACCGGTCGAGCCGGCCCGCCTTTTCGAGCGACCGCATGAGCCGCGCCTGCGCGTCGAGCAGAGCGACTCCCTGCGCTTCGGCGATCGAGATCGCCTGCGTCTGCTGGTAATTGTCGCGGAGCACGAGCTCGGCGACGTCGTCCGTCATCTCGGCGAGCAGCTCGAGGCGCGCCTCGGGGGTGATCTCTCCCCGCCGCACCACCTCGTCGAGGAGGATCTTGATGTTGACCTCGTGGTCGGACGTGTCGACGCCCGCCGAGTTGTCGATGGCGTCCGTGTTGATCTTGCCGCCGCCGACCGCGTACTCGATCCGGCCGAGCTGGGTGCAGCCGAGGTTCGCTCCCTCGCCGACGACGCGGACGCGCAGCTCGGTCGCATCGACCCGGAGCCCATCGTTGGCGCGATCGCCGGCCTGCGCGTTCGTCTCCTCGGTCGATTTCATGTACGTCCCGATGCCGCCCAGCCACAGCAGGTCCGCCCGTGCGCGGAGAATCGCGCGAACCAGATCGTTGGGCCGCAGAGTGCGTGACGGCAGATCGAACGCGGCCTGCACTTCCTTCGACACGGTCACCGACTTCGCCTTCCGCTCGAAGACGGCGCCGCCGGGCGAGAGCACCTTCGGATCGTAGTCGGCCCACGTGCTCCGCGGCGTCCGGAAGAGCCGCTGCCGCTCCGCGAAGCTCGCTTCCGGATCGGGATCGGGGTCGACGAATACGTGCATGTGGTTGAAAGCGCCCAGCAGCTTCGTGTGCCTCGACAGGAGCATGCCGTTGCCGAACACGTCGCCGGACATGTCGCCGACGCCGACGCAGGTGAAGTCCTGGCTCTGGATGTCGACGCCGAGCTCGCGGAAGTGGCGCTTGACCGCCTCCCACGCGCCGCGCGCCGTGATCCCCATCGCCTTGTGGTCGTAACCGGCGGATCCGCCGGAGGCGAATCCGTCACCGAGCCAGAAGTCGTACTCGGCCGAGACGGAGTTCGCGATGTCGGAGAACGTCGCCGTGCCCTTGTCGGCCGCGACGACGAGGTACGGGTCGTCGTCGTCGCGCCGGACGACGCCCGGCGGCGGCACGATCTCCTTCCGGACGATGTTGTCCGTCAGGTCGAGCATGCCGCGAACGAAGTTCTTGTAGCACTCGACGCCTTCCTGCTGGAGCTGCTCCCGCTGCTGGGGCGCGCGCTTGAGGACGAATCCGCCCTTCGAGCCGACCGGGACGATGACGGTGTTCTTCACCATCTGCGCCTTCATCAGCCCGAGGACCTCCGTGCGGAAATCCTCGCGCCGGTCGGACCAGCGGATGCCGCCGCGCGCGACCTTCCCGCCGCGCAGATGAACGCCTTCGAAGCGCGGCGAGTACACGAAGATCTCGAACATCGGCCGCGGCAGAGGCATCTCCGTGATCGCCCGCGAGTCGAACTTGAACGAGAGGTAGCCCTTCCGCATCCCCTCCTCGGTCCGGTAGTAGTTGGTCCGCAGCGTCGACTCGACGAGATTGAGGTAGAGGCGGAGGATGCGGTCCTCGTCGAGATTCGAGACGCTCTCGAGCAGGCGCTCGATCTCCGCGCGGATCTGCGTCATCGCCTCTTCCACGTTCGGATACCCGGGGGCGAACCGCGCCTCGAACAGCTGGACGACGTGGCGCGTGATGTCGGCATTCTTCGCGAGCGTCGCCTGCATGTAGCTCTCGCTGAAGGTCACGCCGAGCTGGCGGAGGTACTTGCAGTAGGCGCGGAGAACGACGATCTCGGGCCAGTCGAGGCCCGCGCAGAGGACGAGGCGGTTGAAGCCGTCGTCCTCGATCTCCCCGCTCCAGACCCTCCGGAAAGCCTCCTGGAACTTCGGCTCGAGCGCCTGCACGTCCTCCTGGATCGCCGAGGAGACGAGCGCGAAGTCGAGAATGCGGACGACCTCGGTTCCGCCCGGGTACGTCAGCTCGTAGGGGACGACGCTCTCGACCTTCAGCCCCATGTTCTCCATGCGCGGGAGGATGTCGGAGAGAGCCACGGCCTCGCCCGTGTGAATGAGCTTGCAGTTCAGCTCCCGCGCGTGTTCGCCCTTCCGGCGATAGAGGTCGATCGCGAGGAGGCCGCTCGCGACGACGCGCTCGATCCTCCGGATGTCGTTGATGACCTGCTCGGCCGTGTACGCCTCGCGGTACGCGACGGGGAAAATCTTCCGGTACCGGCGATGCTCGGCGAGGCCGGCCTCTTCGCCGAGGCGGTCGATGAGGGCGTCGCGGAGCTCGTCGCTCCACGTGCGTGCCGCGAGCGCGACGTCCTGCTCGATGGCGCGCGTGTCGTAACGCGGAATCTCGCCCGGCGTCGTGCGGACGATGAAGTGCCCCCGCGCGAGAGGCGAGTCGCTGACATGCTGATAGAACGCGGTGACGGTGCCGTTGAACGCGCGCTCGAGGATCGCGCGGATCCTCTCGCGCACTTCCGACGTGTAGCGGTCGCGCGGCAGGTAGACGAGCGCCGACACGAACCGGTCGAACACGTCGCGCCGGACGAAGATCGCGATCCTCTGGCGCTCCTGGAGCTGGAGGATGCCGATCGCGATGTCGAACAGCTCGTCCTCGCTGACCTGGTAGACCTCGTCGCGCGGGAGCGTCTCGAGGATCTGGATCAGCTCCTTGCCGGAATGGCTCGCGCGGGAGAGACCGGCGCGGTCGACGATGCGGCTGACCTTGCGCCGCAGCATCGGGACCTGCCGGATGCTCCGCGCGTACGCCGCGGAAGTGAAGAGGCCGAGGAAACGGTCCTCACCGATGAGCGTTCCCGAATCGTCGTACCGCTTGATGCCGATCCGGTCCATGTGCGCGACGCGATGAACGGTGCTCCGGTTGTTCGCCTTCGCGACGATGATGAGCTCCTTGCGGCGCGCGAAGCGGCTGAATTCGGGCGTGAACGGGACGTCCGCGCGGCGCCGCGACTCGGGACGCACCTCGCGCAGGATTCCCAGGCCGGACCCGGGGACGATCTTGAGGAACTCCTCCTCCCCCTTGCGCAGGAACTCGTACTGCCTGTAGCCGACGAAGATGAAGTTCTCGTCGTCGAGCCAGCGGAGGAACGCCTTCGACTCCTCCAGCTCGTCGGCCGGGATCGGAGGATTGCCGCGATCGATCTCCTCGAGCGCCTGGTGCAGGCGTGCCCGCATGGCGCGCCAATCGGTGACCGCGGCGCGAACGTCGTCGAGGATCTCCTCGATGCGCTCGCGGAGAGCCGTGAGATCGGCCGACTCGGTCTCCTCGTCGATCTCGAAGTGCATGCACGACTCGGCGATGCCGCGTCCCGGCTCGGCGCGGCCGTCGATCACGGCCTGGCGCGTTCCCGCCGCGTCGCGAATGACGTGCACGACGGGATGGACGATCAGGTGAATCGTCCGGTCCGCGCGCATCAGCTCGCCCGCGACCGAGTCGACGAGGAAAGGCATGTCGTCGTTCACGATCTCGACGATCGTGTGGCCGACGCTCCAGCCGTTTTCGGCGACCGTCGGGGTGTAGATCCGCACCTTCGCCCGTTCCGGGTCGCGATCGCGTCCGAACTCCCACAGCGACAACGCGCCGCCGAGCAGGGCGTCGGGATCCGTCGCCATGTCGTCGGGCGAAACGAGCGCGAAGTAATCGCGGATGAATCGCTCGACCGAGTCCGCGTGCTCGGGAATCCGCCGTCGTCCCTCTTCCGCGAGGCGGTCGATCAGCTGGGTCTTTCGGGGTGGTTCGGTGACGGTCACGAGAGTCTCTCCTCGCTCACGCCGTCGGGGCAGTGGAGCGCTTCGTCGGAAGGCATGGGTGCGCGGGGCGCGGATGCAGCGGGGCTTCGGCGGGGGCCTTCCGCAGGCATCGCGGCCGGGCCGATAGCGTAACACACCGTACGCCGCGCTTGAGCGGCGCTCGGGAGTGGCGGATACTCTCTCCCAGTTCATCCGATCCGACCGGAGTCCACCATGTCCGAGCAGAACCTGGCCGTTCCGCTGACGGCCGCGAAACCCGAGTCCGAGGACCTGCTGCACAGGGTCCTCCACAGCGGACCGCGCGAGGCCGCCGAGCTGCTGACGCGCGAGACCCCCGCGCACGCCTCGGAGGCGCTTCAGGCGATCAATCCGGCGACGGCGCAGGACATCCTCGACGAGTTCGATCCCGAGATGCGCCGGGCGATCCTCGCCGTCACGCCGAAGGCGCAGAGCGAGCAGTGGATCCGCAACGACGCGTTCGAGGAGGGGACCGTCGGACGCCTCATGGAACCGCCCACCGCGGTCGTCACTCCGGAGATGAGCGTCGCCGAGGCGACCGAGCGAGTCCGGGCGCTGGCCAAAAAGGCATTCGTCACCTACCTCTTCGTCATCGACCGCGACCGGAAGCTGATCGGCGTCGTCACGATGCGCGACCTCCTTCTTTCGGACGACGCCGAGCAGCTCGGCACGATCATGATCACGAAACCCTTCTCGCTCGACGGCGCGATGGATCTGCTCGACGCGATGAAGGTCGTCGTGAACCGCCACTTCCCGGTCTACCCGGTACGCGACGCCGACGGGAAACTGATCGGACAGGTGCGCGGGGCGACCATGTTCGAGGCGCAGGCGATCGAGATCTCCGCGCAGGCCGGAACGATGGTCGGTGTCGACCGCGAGGAACGGCTTTCGACGCCGTGGCCGCGAAGCCTGAAGTTCCGCCATCCGTGGCTGCAGCTCAACCTCGTCACGGCGTTTCTCGCCGCTGCCGTCGTCGGCTTTTTCCAGGACACGATCGACGAGATCGTCGTCCTCGCCGTTTTCCTCCCCGTGCTGGCCGGGCAGTCGGGGAACACCGGATGCCAGGCGCTCGCCGTGGCGCTGCGCGGGATGACCCTCGGCGAGCTCAAGCCGGGCCGCGAGCGCGTGCTGGTCATGAAGGAAGGGCTTCTCGGACTTCTCAACGGCTCGCTCGTCGGGGTCAGCGCCGCGATCGGCATGTTCCTCGTCGCGCGCGCGCAGAACAATCCCGACGCGCTCCCGCTCTCGCTCATCGTCGCCGCCGCCATGATCGGAAGCTGCATGATCAGCGGCATCTCCGGAGCGCTCATTCCACTCACGCTCCGCCGGCTCGGCGCGGACCCGGCGACCGCCTCGAGCATCTTCCTGACGACGGCCACCGACGTCGCCAGCATGGGGATCTTCCTCGGGCTCGCGACGATGCTGCTGCTCTAACGCGACGGCGACTTCGTCCCGATCGGCCTCGGCGGCTTCTGGACGGGCGGGCGGCGGATCTCCTGGCGGAGCGTCGGCCGTTCCTCTTTTTCGGGAAGGTCGAGAGGGACGGGACGTCCCGTCCGCACGGACTCGTAGAGCGCCTCCACGATCCGGACGTCGATGAGCCCCTCGACTCCCGACGGCTCGGCGTCACGGTCCTCCAGGACGCAGCGCGAGAAATAGAGGAGCTCGGGCGCGAACTGGTCGCGCTTCGGGAATCGCGCCGTCGTCGTCTTCCCTCCGACCGTCAACTCGAACGCGAGACCCTCCGCATAGGCATAGGCAGGATCGACCCGCAGATCTCCCTTCGTTCCGACGACGCGGTACGACGCGACGTCGGACGATCCGAAGGAGCAGACGAAGCTCGCGAGGCGGTCGTCCGGGAAGCGGAGCGTCGCCGCGGCCATCTCTTCGGTCTCGTCGAAGCGCGGGTCGGGGCGCGAGGCCGCGACGGCGAACGCCTCGAGCGGCTCGGCGCGGAAGAGGTACCGCGCCGCGTTGACGCAGTAGACGCCGATATCCCACAGCGTACCGCCGCCCTTCTCTTTCTGCAGACGAATGTCTCCGGGGCGGACGTCCTGCGAGAAATCCGAGCTGAAGAAACGCGGCTCTCCGATCTTGCCGGACGTGACGACGCGGACGGCCTCCATGTTGGCGCGCTCGAAGTGGAGCCGGTACGCGATCATCAGCTTCACGCCCGCGCGCGAGCAGGCGTCGATCATCGCCTCGCAATCGGCCGTCGTCGTCGCCATCGGCTTCTCGCACAGGACGTGAATTCCCGCGGCCGCCGCGCGCTCGGTGTACTCGCGGTGCAGATGGTTGGGCAGAGCGATGTACACGGCGTCGATCTCCCCGCTCCGGCACAGGTCGTCGAATTCGTCGTACGTCGCGTGAATCGGGACGCCGTGCCGCGTTCCCAGCTTCCGGAGTTTCGTGCGGTCTCCGGAGACGAGCGCGCGCACCTCCGAGTTCTCCCGCGCGTGCGCGAACGCCGGGAGCACGGCCACCTGGGTGATGTGACCCAGACCCACGACGCCGTACCGAATCTTCTCTTTTCCACGCGAGGAGCCGTTCTTCGTTGCCATGCCCGGACGGCGTGCGACGGGCATGCCCGGCCGCGTACACTCCGCTCATGAGAAGACCGCTGCGCGCCCTCTGCCTCGTCCTCGTCTCGTCCGCGCTGGCCGCCGCCCAACCCGCGCCGGCCCCGGCCGAGCGGCCTCGCGTGCGCGAGCTCGGCGTCGAGGTGGGAATCCTTCCTCCCGGGCCGCGGAACGCGATCACCGACGTCGCCGGCGTTCGCGTCGGGCACGCGACTCTCGTCCGCGGGGACGACATCCGGACCGGCGTGACCGCGGTCGTGCCGCACGCCGGGAACCTCTTCCGCGAGAAGGTCCCGGGCGCCGTGTTCGTCGGCAACGGCTTCGGCAAGCTGCTCGGGTCGACGCAGGTTCGCGAGCTCGGCGAGATCGAGACGCCGATCCTGCTGACCTCGACGCTGAACGTCTTCCGCGTCGCCGATGCACTCGTCGACTGGATGCTCGCCCTTCCGGGGAACGAGGACGTGACCTCGATCAACCCCGTCGTCGGCGAGACGAACGACGGGAGGCTGAACGACATTCGCTCGCGTCCGGTCGGTCGCGACGAGGTCTTCGCCGCGCTCGGGAGCGCGTCGGGGGGCGAGGTGGCCGAGGGGAGCGTCGGCGCCGGAACCGGGACGACGGCTTACGGATGGAAGGCGGGAATCGGGACGGCGTCCCGCGCGCTTCCCGCGCAGCTCGGCGGCTGGACCGTGGGCGTGCTCGTCCAGATGAACGTCGGCGGCGGGATTCTCACGATCGCCGGCGCACCCGTCGGGCGGGAGCTGGGCCGCTACTATTTAAAGGAGGAGCTGGAGCGCAACGAGGGGTCGATCATCGTGGTGATCGCCACGGACGCGCCCGTCGACGCACGAACGCTCGAGCGGATGGGCGCGCGCGCGATGATGGGCCTCGCGCGGACCGGCGCCGCGGGAACGAACGGCAGCGGCGACTACGCGATCGCCTTCTCGACGCATCCCGACGTGCGGATCCGTCACGACGCTGCCGAAACGCGCACGGTGAAGACCGTCCCGACGAGCGCGACCTCGCCCCTCTTCCTCGCCACGATCGAAGCGACCGAAGAGGCGATCTACAACTCGTTTCTCCAAGCAACCACCGTGACGGGGAACGGGGTGACGGTCGAGGCGATCCCGATCGAGGAGGTCAGGAGGATCGTGGGCAAACGAGAATAGGACGTATGGGACGTCCTATTCGTCCTATTCGTCCTATTTCGCTCCAGCCTACGCCACCATCATCACCAGCGACGCGATCCCGCAGGCCACGAAGTAAAACACCGGCGACAGGGCGTGACCGTTGCGCACCGCGAGAATCCGGAATCCCGGCCACGCGACCGCGGCGTAGATGAAAAAGCCGACTCCGAACGCATAGTCGCGGCCGATCACGGGGCGAAGGAGAAGATGGGCGCCGACTCCCACGATCGTCGAGAGGAGCCAGATCCAGAGAATGGAACGCATCTGCCGTTGCATCGGAAGGGAAAACGAAGGCGGCGGGCCCGCTATTCGCGCATCAACTTCTCGATCGTGCGAGCGACCTCGAGGTAGAGCACGGCGTCGTGCTCGGATGTCCCCTCGTCGCGCGGAAGATAGAACGAGAGCTGGACGTGCAGCGAAGCGAGGACGCGGCCGGCGGCGTCGCCGGCGGCATCAGTCCTTTTCGCCTGCCGCACCAGAGACGCAACGCCGAGCTCGTGCGCGAGGCGCGCCGGCGTGACGGCGATCTCCGGGTTGCGGAACTTCGCGAGAACGAGTTGCACGTCGCGGACGCGTCTTTCTTCGAAGGCGAGCGAACGCGTCTCTTCCCTCCGTTCGCGCTGCACGTCCCTCGACCGGAAGAGAGACTCCGCGCGCTGGGCGTACGCGGCCGTATCGACGATGCCTGCGAACGAATCTGCGATGACGCGCCACCGTCGCGCGGCGGCGAGCCGACGCCCGGCGCTTTCGTACTCCTTCGCCGCGGCGACCTCCCGCTCGAGCACGGCGGCGACGAGAGCCTCGTCGACGGGTCGCAGCCCGTCACGCATGGCAACGATCTCGAGCCAGTCGATCGCCTCGGCCGTCATCGCCGGCGGAAGCCACTGGTGTCCCCCTTCGAAGATCTCGAGCCGGTGCGTCGCCCCCTCGGAGTCGAGCAGCGCCTCGATCTCTTTCATCTCGGCGAAATTGAAATCGCGGTTTCCGGCGGCGCCGTAGTGCGCCAGGCGGACGTCCCGCACGACGAGGCCGTCGGGGAGACGGCCGCCGACGCCGATGATCCCCGCGAGCCGGCCGCTCGTCTGCCCGACCACCCACGCGAGGATCGCTCCGCCCGAGAAACCGGCGGCGTACACGCGGCGCGTGTCGACGGAAAAGCGCGCGAGCGCGTCGGGAAAGATCGCGTTCACCGCGCGGACGTTCGGCTCCCACGGACCGTCGCTCCTCGTGTCGTTCGAGCTGATGACGATCCATGCGCGCGCTTCCGCGGCATCGCGGAAGAGCTCGGCGGCCATCGCGCCGCGCGAGCGCGGGTCGAACACGGCGAGGAGCGGGTATCGTTTTTCGGGATCGTACCGGCGCGGAAGGTACACGGCGTACGTCTGCGTCGGATCGGATCGCGCGGCGATGCCGTCGACGATTTCCCCGGCCGGAATCGTCTCCGCAGGAAGAGGCAGCGCGAGGACGAGCAGAAGGAGAGCGGCCGTGCGAATCATGCAGCCGCAGCCTAAATCGAGCGGGGCGCTCGCGGGCGGTCTGCCGGGCAGATGTTGCCGGAGCGATACGCTCCCGCACGCAAACCGTTGCGCCGCCGCCCGCCGGCGGCTACGATCTCGCCTGGAGAACCACCGTGCGGAAAAAATCGAACCCCTCGACGACGACTTCGCAGATCCGGCAGATCGCGAGCGGCGTCGGAACCACGCAGCGGCGGCCGCCGCGCCACTCCCAGCAGTACCAGCTCCACGCCCCGATCCGTCCGAGCGACGGCACCGCGGAGAAGCCGCCCGCCGGCCTCGGCGTCAAGCGCGCGAAGTACTGAGAGAGCTTAGAGGCTGTGAAATAAACCAGAGCGGCCCGCGCTGGTGGGGCTTGCGGGGCGAGATCAAGGAGCGAGGAGGAGGCGATGCGGCGC
>JBOGJQ010000540.1:0-2490 GCA_050745405.1 Thermoanaerobaculia bacterium
GGGCGGGCGGAAAGTGGCCCGGGCGTCTCGCCCGGGCCCCCTTTGGCGTCTTGCAGCCTCCGCGTACTAGATCATCGCCACGAAAATGCCGCATCATGGCGCCGCCGCCACCGACACCTGATGCCCCCGAGCTCCCGCATCGCGCTTCTCGTCCTCCTTGTGTCGCCCCCAGCGTTCGCGGCACACTTCGAGCTGCGCGACGGAGACACACGGTTGAGAGGCGGCGAGGTGTGTCTGTTCGAATCGGGATCGCCCGCCGATCCAGTCGAGCGCTTCACGCGCTTCACTCGCGTCACCTGTCATCCGGCCGCCGATCGCGTCGCGATTCCGCCGGGAACGTGGAATCTTTTCGCCCGCCATGACGATGGCTTCGTTTCGCGCGAGGTCCTCCTCGTCGAGAACCACGGCGGCCTGACGTCGGTCCAGATGGTCGAAGCGGCGCGCGTGCCCTTCGCAAGCGTCGAAGAAGGCGCGCACGCCGCGGCATACGTTGAGCAGACCGGCGCCGTGATCCCTCTCGTTCCCGGAGAAGACACCGTCCTCGTTCCGCGGGAGGCGACGATTTTTCCGCTGCTGATCTCCGGCGGCGCGATCGCGCGCATCGGCCCGCCCGTCATTGCCGGTCGAACGGTCGAACCGGTGATGTTTCCCGAGACGGAGTCGCGCGACGTGGCGATCGGCCTCGTTCCCGACCGCGACGCATTTGACGCTCTTCCGGATCACGGTGCCGCCGGGGGATCGGTCGAGCTCACGATCGGCGAGCGCGTGGCGCGCGCGGCGAATCGGCTGACGCTCGCGTTCGAGGGAATGCCGGCACTCGCTCTCTTCACGGATGTCCGCGAGTGCTGCGAAGGAACGGTGGCGCGCGTCACCGGCGACGGATGGTTCCCCGAGACGATCTCCCTCGCCGATGGCGGACCGCTCCGCATCGCGCCCGCGACTTCGCTAGAGGTCCGATGGTCTCTCGACCGGCGCCTCCTGCCGTTTCTCGAATCCGCGGCGCGCGCGGCGGAGACGTGTCCCGCGGCCGAACCCGAGGAGGGGCGGCGGAGCGGCCTCGCCGGCGTGGAGGAGAAGGGACTCGAGCTGACGCTCCATCGCTGCCCGGACCTCCAGCCGGAGCTCGACGAACGCTACGTCCGGCGAGGGGAATGTCTCCTCGTCGACCGGCGGGACCTCGACGCGAACGAGAGCTTCGGGACGACGATCCTTCACGATGTCGCGCCGGGGCTGTACCTCCTCCGGCTCGGCTTCCGTGACGTCGTCGCTCATTCGAATGCGGTGGAAATCCGAGGATCGGGCGAGCTCGCGGAGATCGATCTCGCGTTCGAGAGGTGGTTCGGCCGCGTCACACTCGACGGTGAACCGCTGCACGCGCTCGTCCAGCTCGGACTCGGCGGCGTCGCGGATCGGGAGACGGGAGAATACGAGGCGCTCCGTCTGGTCCGCCCGAGGGCGTCGGGCGGGGCGCGCGCGATCGAGGATGTGTCCGTGCCGGCGTGCGACGGCGAGCGGGGCTGGGCCTTCTTTCCGGACGAGCCGCCGGTGGCGAATGCGCGGTTCGACATCGAGCTTTTTTCGAACGAGCTCGAGGCGCACGTCATTGACGCGTCGACGGGAGGACCACTCGCCGATGCTCGTATCTCCTATGCAGTTCTTTATCCGGGAGACGAGGAAGCCTCTTACCTCTTCAGCATGGTCGGCGCGACGGATGAGAACGGCCGCCTCGCGGTAGCGGACGTCGCATCGAACCGCCGCATCAACGTCTGTGCCGCGCACGACGACTATCTCGTATCGTGCGAGCGTGTCTCGATGGACGGCGAATCGCAGCGGACGGTGACGATCGCGCTCGAGCGCGCGGAGGCGCGCAAAGGGAAGCTCCTCTTTCCGGCGGCCGTTCCGGCGGCGGTTTTCTGGCACCGCGCCGACGGCACGCGTTCGGAAAGCATCCAGGTCACCGCGAAGGACGGGAGCTTCACATACAAGGTGGAGCACGCTCCCGGGGAGATCGTCTCCGTCGTCTCGCAGCACGCGCCGCTGTACGTCTTCCGGCAACCGTACGTTGGCGAGGGGGACGTCTTCTCGATCACGTATCCGCAGGCGCCGGTCCGGAGCTTCGACGCGGTTCTCGCGCCGGGCGCCGCGGAGTTGCGAGGATGGTTCACGATCGCGATCGGGGATCTCGTCGTGCCGGAACCTGCGTTCAGCGGGCATCTGGCCAGGCGCGGAGTGCCGACGGCGTTCACGGGGCCGGGGACGATCCACGTTCCGGCAATCCTCGAGACGGCGCCGCTCACGGTCATCCTCGCGCCGCGAACGTTCCTGAGCGTGAACGGCGATGACGCGATCGACACCTTCTACTGGCCCGGCGCCGGCGGGCTTCCGCGCGCCGTCGTCGGCTCCGACGGGCGCGCCGTCATCGGCGAGTGATCGGCGCCGTGTGGGCGCGCCGTCCCGGCGCGCACCTCCGGCGTAACGTCGGCGCGGGAG
>JBOGJQ010000541.1:0-3264 GCA_050745405.1 Thermoanaerobaculia bacterium
GACCCACCCCGGCTACACGTCCGGGACGCCTCCGGCGTCCTATTCCGTCGGGAAGCCCCGCTTCCGCATGAGCGCCTCGACGCGCGGATCGCGGCCGCGGAACTGCCGCGGTACGAACGTCGTTGCGACGGCAGGAATCACTGCTTGGCCAGGAGCCCGGCCGGAAGATACGTCGGATCGTTCGTGCCGTTGTCCACCATCGAACCGAACGCGCCGATCAGGCCCGAGTGCGGTGCGATCCGGATCGTGACCGGCTGTCCGTCGAGCGGCAGTTCTCGCGAGCCGAAGAGGTCGAGCAGTTGCACGCCGCTCGCGACCGGAACTTCGGCGACGAACGCGTCGAGCTTCGTGCCGAACGCGTCGTAGATCTCGACATCGACCTGGTGCGGCGGCCGCCCGTCCGGAAACGCCGTCAAATCGACGAGCGCGATGTTGGTCCGGAATCCGGGGTCCGCGATCGCGCCGAGAATCTCGAGCGCCTCGTCCACTCCGGCGGACTGGAACGCGTTCAGCGGCGGAATCAGCAGGCCGTACGTGCCGCCGTCCTCTTCGACCGTGTACGTCCGCGAGGTGACGCGCACGCCCTGCGAATCGGCGCCCCATCCGCTGATGTAGCGGAGTCTCGCGATTCCGGTCATGCCGAACCACGTGAAAAGGACGTCTTCGAGGACGCGCGCCTCGCCGCCGAGCAGCGTGAAGTTCTTCGTCACCTCGGGGCGGCCGTCCCAGTTCTTGACGCTCAGCGTCACGTTGCGCGTAGTTTTCGACGGATTGAAGAGGTAGACGTCGGTGCGGAACTTCGACCCGAAGGCGCCGTCGGCATGACCGACCAGCGGAATGACGCGGACGACCGGGGACGAGACGTCGGGAGGGAACCACGTCGGATCGTTCGTGCGGTTGTCGATCGTCACGACCGCCGCGACGGCCTCTCCCTCGGTCGGAGTGAACCGAAGCGCGCCCGGCTCCCACTGCATCGCCGCGAGCTGCGCGCCGAGCGCGGTGATTTGCGCGCCTCCGCCCACGGGGACTTCCATGAACGCGGCGTCGACCGGTCCCGTGGAGAATCGCGTCTCCCCATTCATTCTCACGACGGCGCCGCGGCCGGCTACGTCGGTCGCGATCACGTTCGTGCGGTAGTTCGCCCCCTGGAATGCTCCCGCGAACGTGACGGGAAACCTGGGCGACGCGCTGGCGAAGACATCGACCGCCGGAATCGACATTCCGTACGTTCCTTCGTCGGAATCCGTGTACGTGCGGCTCGTCGCGGTGATCGCTGTGCCCAGCGGCGGAGTCAGGAAAAGAGGGCCGCCGCCGGACTCGACGCCGAACAGCGTCGCGAGAACGTCGCGAACGAGGCGGATCTCGCCTGCGGCGAGAGGGACCATCACCATGCGTATCGCCTGGGTCGGGTCGTGGGGGACGTATTTCACCTCCACGGCGATCGCCTCGTCGACGCCGCTGCGAAGGGTCAGATCGGTCCGCCAGGTACTGCCGTAGCCGCCGGGAAGACGCGCGGCGGCCGACACGACGAGCCTCTGCTGGAGCGACGCGCGAACCACGCCCCACTCCTGCGCGACGTCACCACCGCCCGAAGGACCGCCCGAGATGGGTACTACGGGAACGCCGCCGGCGACGACGTTCGCCGAATCGAAGACGAACGAGCCGCCCGCTGCGACGCGGTCCACGTCGAGGCTGACGAATCCCTTCCCGGCGGCTTCGTTCAGAAAGAGCTCGTCGTAGTGCGACGGTGCCGGCGCGCCGATCTCCCAGATCGCGAGCGCGGGATCCTGGAAGATCCGCTGGTCGACCTGAGGTCGGGGGCGATGAACCTGAATCAGGAGCCGCTCGCCGGAATCCGCGGCGTGGATCGCTTCGACCTGGGGACCCTCCTCGTCGCGCCACTGCTCGATCGCCACGCTCCCGGCCTCGTGGCGCAGAAGCGCCGTCGGGTATCCGGGGCCGCGCTTGACGATCCAGGCACCTCGGAAATCGTGCGTCGGGACGGCGAAGAGCGTCAGCTGGTTTCCGACGACGCCGGGAAACGGCTCGGCGACGATGGTGCGCGATCCGTTCTCGTAATAGAGGAGAGCCCGCGGCCCGCTGAAGCCGCGGCTCTCGACGTACACACCCCCATCCGGCGTGATCCACCCTTCCATTCCGGGATCGCCGCTCGGGAGATCGACGACGTCGGTGAGCGTTCCTTCGAGATCCAGAATGCGCAGTCCGAACGGCTTCTGAACTTCCGGAAGCAGCGGCGAACCGATGACGAGGAATCGGGTGCCTTCGCGATTCGAGCCGGCGAGCGCGTTGTTCGGATTGCCGATGGGAGTCGCGATCCCACCCGGTCCGTACGCGCTGATCCACGCCAGGTGCCGCGGGTGGCCGCTCGCGCCGATCGCCACGATTTCCGAGGTATTTCCCGAGACGACGCTGACGACGAACGGCCACGCGTCCGAGCCGATGCGCACCTGCGAGCCGGCACCGCGGGCTACCGGGCCGCCGACATCAGGCAGCGGCGACGGCGCGTAATACCCGTACGAATAGGGCGCCTGAATCGGCAGCACCTTCCACGTCGCGCCGCCATCGGCGCTGAAGAGATAGCGGTTGGTTCGCGACGGGTTGTCGCCGTTCAGACTCGAGTTCGTCGCCATCAGAATCCGCGCGACGCCCGAGGAGCTCTCCTGGATCGCGACGGTGCCGATCACCGCGTTCTGCGAGGCGGCGAACACGACGGCCGGCTCCATGGCGCCCGCGGCGTGGTATCGCACGAGCTCCCATCGCTGAGCGGTTCCGTCGTGGATCTGTTCGACCGTGTAGAAGAAGACGTTCGTCCGCTTCTGGACGGCCGGTGTCGTAATCGCGCTGGAGACGGGCGCGTAGGAGATGACGCGGGCCTCGACGGAGGCCGCGGCGGCGACGAGGAGGGTGACGACGACCGGAAACAGCGCTCGCTTGTTCATGTCATAACAACATAATCCCCGAGGCGCGATGGGTCCAGTTGCGAATCACGTTTCTCGCTTGCCGGGCTCGGCCTTTGCGGGAGCGGAAGGAGAGCCGCCCGAGGCCGGCCCTACTCCGTCGGGAAGCCCCGCTTCCGCATGAGCGCCACGACGCGCGGGTCGCGGCCGGGCCTGTTCACGCTCGCCTACTGCCTCCGTTCTCGCGGCGGCGTCGCGACGCCGGAGGCGTCGCAGACGCGTAGCCGTGGGTCGCCGTCAGGCGACCCACGGGACAAACGCGAAAGAACGATTTGCACCCCGGAGG
>JBOGJQ010000542.1:0-1138 GCA_050745405.1 Thermoanaerobaculia bacterium
GCGTGCCGCTTCGCGGAGAACGCGTGGCTGGTCAAGATGCGCGAGCCGGGGCAGGCCGAGCGGACCCCGCGCGAGATCGCGCGCGAGATGTTCTCGCTCGCGGACGGCTGCACGATGTCGGCGAAGAAGGACGGCCTCGCCAACATCGGCGGATTTCTCGCGCTCAACGACGACGGGTGGGCGGAGGGGTGCCGGAACCTCCTGATTCTGACTGAGGGATTCCCGACGTACGGCGGGCTCGCGGGGTACGACCTCGAGGCGGTCGCGCAGGGGCTCGAAGAAGTGCTCGAGGAGTCGTATCTGCGCTACCGGATCCGGTCGATCGAATACCTCGCGGAGAAGCTGACGTCGGCGGGCGTGCCGATCGTGCAGCCGCCGGGAGGGCACGCGGTGTACATCGATGCGCGCGCGATGCTGCCGCACATCGAACCGCTGAGGTATCCCGGCATCGCGCTCTGCAACGCGCTGTACGTCGAGGGAGGGATCCGCGGCGTGGAGATCGGGACGGTGATGTTCGGCCTGCGTCCCGACGGGACGGAAGCGCCGCCGCCGATGGACCTGGTGCGGCTCGCGATCCCGCGTCGGCTGTACACGCAGTCCCACATCGACTACGTCGCGGAGGTCGTGACGGCCGTGCACGCGCGACGCAGCGACCTGCCGGCGTACCGCATCACCGAGGCGCCGAGCGTCCTGCGCCACTTCACGGCACGGTTTGAGCCTTCGTAGGAGAGACCGAGCCGCAGATTGACGCAGATTTTTTGCTTCGCCACCGCGAAGATCCTCTTGAAGCGGAGACGTGCCGGATTGAGAGGCGGCTGAGGAGATCCTTCGCTCACGCCCGCCCAGCCCACCTCGCTCAGGATGACGGGTACCGTACTGCACGCCGAGAACGCCCGAGACGCCCGAGACGCCCGAGACGCCCGAGACGGTCCTGGCCGCCGGGCGCTGGCGGCTCCAGCTCCTGCTCGCCCGCGCCGGTGACGACAGGCGGGCACGCCTTCGCTATGTCGGTCCCAGGCTGTTGGGCGAGGAGGTCACCGGCGCCGAGTTCGACCTGGCGGAGGGAACGAGGTTCGTCGTCGAGCGCGACGTCGCCAACGACGTTCTGCGCGTCGAGGTGGACGGCGAGCACGTGCTG
>JBOGJQ010000543.1:0-4893 GCA_050745405.1 Thermoanaerobaculia bacterium
GGTCATGGGGGCGTTTTCGCTGCTGTTCCTCACCCGGGACACGCTGGTGGCGGCGCGGGACCCCTGGGGCTTCCGGCCGCTGGTCCTGGGCAAGCTGGAGGGCGCCTGGATCGTCTGCTCCGAGACGTGCGCCCTCGACCTCATCGACGCGGAGTACGTGCGCGACGTGGAGCCGGGCGAGCTGGTCGTGATCGACCGCGACGGCCTGCGCTCGTTCCGGCCGTTCCCGCCCGAGCCCGTCCGCCAGTGCGTGTTCGAGCACGTCTACTTCGCGCGTCCCGACAGCCTGGTGTTCGGCCGCAACGTGCTCTCCTCGCGCCTGCTGCTGGGCCGGCAGCTCGCGCGGGAGGCCCCCGCCGACGCGGACATCGTGGTGCCCGTGCCGGACAGCGGGATGGGAGCGGCCCTGGGGTACTCGCAGGAGAGCGGCCTGCCCTTCCAGTGGGGCCTCATCCGCAACCACTACGTCGGGCGCACGTTCATCGAGCCGAAGCAGTCGATCCGGCACTTCGGCGTCAAGGTCAAGCTCAACGCGCTCCGCGAGATCGTGAAGGGGAAGCGCTTGATCCTCGTCGACGACTCGATCGTCCGCGGCACGACCTCGCGCAAGATCGTCCGGATGCTCAAGGCCGCCGGAGCGACCGAGGTGCACATGCGCATCTCCTCGCCGCCGACGACCGGCCCGTGCTACTACGGGATCGATACGCCCAAACGGCGGGAGCTGATCGCCTCGACGCACTCGATCGACGACATCCGCGAGTTCATCGGCGCCGACTCGCTCGGCTATCTTTCCGAAGACGGCATGCTTGACGCCGTCCGGAACGGTTCCGATAATCCGAAACGGCTCTACTGCACAGCCTGCTTCACCGGCCGGTATCCAGTGGCCCTTCGAGAGGAAGAAGCGACCCTCGCCAAAGCGGAGTGAGAGCGCGGGCGGCGAGGGGCGGACGAGAGATCGATTGAAATTCTCGACCCGATATCTGCTCTGGCTCCTCGCACCAGCGCCCCTTATCGCCCTTCCTGTCTGTCTCGCATTTCTCTCTCAGGTTTTTCCCATCCACACGGCGCGGGAGTGGCTCGCGCTCGTCGCGTTCTTTGTCGGCGTCGCCGCCGTGGGCGAGCTGATCTTTCTCGCGCGTCTATACCCGGCGCTCGTCCGGCTCGATGCGGACGCGCCCGGCGACGACGACGTTTCCGCCGTCCTCGAGAGAACGGTGGAGGGATCGCTGATCGGCTGGTCTGCCGGCGTGACGGTCGTCGCGATCCTCGGGCCGCTCTTCTTTCTTCCCATTCCGTTGGGAGCGGCGTACTTCCTCGTCGCGGCGCTGGCCGCGGCCGTACCCTCGTTCTTCTGGAGGTACGCTGCGGGCAAGCGGCTGCTCGAGCCGATCGCGGGCCAGCACGGCCTCCGGTACACGGGCCGGAAGAATCCGATTCCGCGAAAGATCGGGATCGTCTTCATCAGTGTCTTTCTCGTCTCTGCTCTCGCGCTCGTTCTTCTCGTCTCCTCCCGCGTTTCGACCCGCCTCGAGCGGCTGGCGCTCGAAGGGGCGGGAAGCTCGTTTTCCACGGCATGGTCCGTCGCGGCGGAGCAGGAGGACCTGGATTTCGAGCAGCTCACCGGCTACATCGATCCCGCGTACGAGCTCTATCGCATCGCGCCGGACGGCGCCGTCACCGGCACGAAGACCGCGTCGCCGTTCGACGAGCGCGACGTCGAGTTCATTCTGGAATCCGATGGCGGCGACAGCGTCGAACTGATCTCCGACAACGTTTTCCATTTCCAGCAGCTCCCCGACGGCTCGTTTCTGGTGCTGCGTGTCCCCTGGGATGCGTACGCGGCGATTCCGTTCCAGATCGGCTTCTACACACTGGTGATCACGGCGCTGACGCTCGCCGTTTTCGCGCTCGCGATCTTCTTTCTCTCGCGCGACATCCGGAGGCCGCTCGACCGGCTCGCGCACGCCTCGACGGCAATGGCGGCCGGCGACTTCCGCGTCGATCCGGGCCTGTTCGCCGACGACGAGCTCGGGGCCCTGGGGGAACAGTTCGCCGAAACGCGCGCGAACCTCGAGCGGCTGATCACGCGCGTCGGAACGGGCGGTCGCGCCGTGACCGACGGGGTGCGAGGCGTGACCGGCGGCTCGACCGAGCTCGCGCGCCGCTCGCGCGAGCAGGCGGAGATCACCGAAAACTCGTCCCTCGCCCTCGGCAGCGCCCGTGAGCGCGCAGAGTCCGTGCTGCAGGCCGCCGAAGCCGTCGCGAGCCAGACGCAGGACGCCTCCAGCCGCGCCCTCGAGCTCCAGGCTTCGGCCGAAGAGGTGGCCAGGAGCATGGACACGCTCTTTCAATCGGTGGAAAAGACCTCGTCGTCGACGACGGAGATGGACGCGGCGGCGCGCGAGATGTCCGGCCGGACGAGCTTCCTCGCGGACGTCGGGAACGAGGTTCTGTCGTTCGTCGCCGAAATGGACACCACCATCGAGGAGCTGCGGCGCCGGGCGCAGACGACTTCCGAGCTGTCGCGGCGCGTGCGCGAAGACGCGGAAGCCGGCGGCGCCGCGGTCGGCGACACGGTCGAAGGCATCCGGCAGGCCCAGGAATCGTCCCGCCGGACCGCCGAGGTTCTCGACGATCTGCAGGGGCGCATCGGCCAGATCTCGCAGATCCTCAACGTGATCGAGGAAGTCACGGACAGGACGAACCTGCTGTCGCTCAACGCGGCGATCATCGCGGCCCAGGCGGGCGATCAGGGCGCCGGCTTCAGCGTCGTCGCCGACGAGATCCGCGAGCTCGCCGACCGGACGCGCGGCTCGACCAAGGAGATCGCCGGAATCATCAAGGCGATTCAGAGCGGCTCGCGCGAGGCGGTTCGGGCGATGCAGTCCGGTCTCTCGACCGTCGACCAGAACGTCGCCGTCGCCCAGAACGCGGCGGGGTCGCTCGAGAAGATCCTCGCGCGCGCCAACGAATCATCCGACATGGCCGACCGCATCTCCGGTGCTCTCTCGGAACAGACTTCGGCCACGCGCCACCTGCACGAGCTGACCTCGCGCATGCTCGACCACATCACGGAGATCGACCGCTCGACGCAGGAGCAGGCGCGGGCGACGCGCCTGCTGGCGCAGGAGGCGGACCGCGTCCGGGAGATCGCCCTCCAGGTCAAGAACTCGACCGAGGAACAGTCGGTGGCCGGGCGCGGAATCACGGCGGCGATGGAACGGGTCGCCGCCGACGTCGGGAGAACGCGCGATCTGCTCGACGCCCAGCTCACCGACATGGCGAAGATCGCCGAAGCCTCCCAGACGATGCTGATGATCTCGCAGCGCAACGAAGTGCTCGCGCGCGACTTCCAGGCCTCCATGCAGGGCCTCGCCGACAGCGGCCGTCACTTCGAGGACGAGGTCTCTTCGTTTCGACTGACCTAGGTCGGTCGTCGGTCGTTGCATGTGGGCGCGCCGTCCCGGGCGCGCACCCCTTCGGGGATCGACGCTGGCGCCGGGGGGCTCGCGGCGAGACGCCGCGGCCACACGCCGACTAGCTCAGGACCTCGAACTCGCGCGCGACCTCGCCGATCGCCGCGATCGCCCTGTCGAGCTGTTCGCGCGTGTGCGCGGCGCTGATCTGGCACCGCAGGCGCGCCTGCCCCTGCGGAACCACCGGATACCCGAACCCCGAGACGTAGACGCCCCGATCCAGAAGCCGCTTCGACATCGCGATCGCCTTCGCCGTGTCGCCGATGATCACCGGGACGATCGGGTGGATCCCTTCGCGGACGCGGAGCCCCAGCTTCGCGATTCCCGAGCGGAAATGCGCCGTGTTCTCCCGCAGGCGCTGCAGCAGCGACGGGTCCTTGTCGAGAAGCTCGAATGCCGCGAGGGAGCCGAGGATCACGGCAGGAGGAAGCGTGTTCGAGAACAGGTACGGCCGCGACTTCTGCCGGAGGTACTCCACCAGCGCCTTCGGCCCCGTCGTGAAGCCGCCGTGCGAGCCGCCGAGCGCCTTCCCGAGGGTCGACGTGTAGGCGTCGATCCGCCCGAAGACCCCCAGCTCCTCGGCCGTCCCGCGCCCCGTTTTTCCGAGGACGCCGGTGCCGTGCGACTCGTCGACGACGAGAAACGCGTCGAACTCCCTCGCCGCCTCGACGAGCTCCGGAAGCGGCGCGAGCGAGCCTTCCATCGAGAACACGCCGTCGGTGACGATCATCTTGTTTCGCGCGTCGCGGTTCTGCTCCAGCTGCGCGCGGAGGTCGGCGGCGTCGCGGTTCCGGTACCGGAGGCGCCGGCATTTCGTCAGACGGATACCGTCGATGATCGACGCGTGATTCAGCTCGTCCGAGAACACGGCGTCCTCTTCCTGCAGCACCGTCGCGAAGAGGCCCTCGTTCGCGTTCCAGCACGAGCCGTAGAGGATCGCGTCCTCCGTCCCGAAGAACGTCGCGATGCGCGCCTCCAGCTTCTTGTGAATGTCCTGCGTCCCGCAGATGAAGCGGACGGATGCGAGCCCGTAGCCGTAATCCCGCTCGCCCTTCTCGGCCGCTTCGACGATCGCGGGGTGGTTCGCCAGGCCGAGGTAGTTGTTCGAGGTGAGCATGATCACCTCGCCCTTCCCCTCGACCTCGACGACGGCGTCCTGCGGCGTCGTCAATGCGAGCTCGCGCTTGAGCGTTCCCGCCTCGCGCATCTGCTCGAGCTCGGCCTCGAGCGTGGACACCAAAGACATCATCCCTCCAGCGACTGGCGACTGGCGACTGACGACTGACGACCAGCTACTGATTATCGTATCCGAGATCCCGCCGGTAACACCGATGCTCGTCCATGTCGAAGACGACGCAGGAGTCGATCGGGAGCGAGTAGATGTGCAGGCTGAGAGCCGGCTCGTTCCACTCCGCGG
>JBOGJQ010000544.1:0-1594 GCA_050745405.1 Thermoanaerobaculia bacterium
TCTCGACCGGCCCCTGCGGCTCGGCGGCGGGCGCGGGGGCTGCCGCCGCACGCTCGGGAGCTTTTCCCTCCACGCGGACGCGGAGCCCGGCCGACTCGATCTCGACCGCGCCGAGGTTGCGCGCCGCCACGCGATCGATGAGTTCCAGAATGTCCTTGAAGCTCAGGTACGCCACGTCAACTCGTCCTGTAGATCGGATTTCGCCTTCGCGGCTTCGAAGCGCGCGCGGCCGTAATTGCCGTCGGGAGAAAGTATCACGAGGAGAAAGTAGTCGGAAGTGACCGCCGAGAGCAGCGTCGTGTAGCGCGTCGTCATCAGCGAGAACTGCTCGACCACTCCGGTATCCAGCTCCGTGCTCGAGACGCGAAGTCCCTTGAGGAAGGTCGAGAACTCGGCCGCGATGTTCTCGAGCGGCAGCCCGCCCGGATTGATCGAGTCGATCGGGATCCCGTCGTTGCCGAGAAGGCTGACCGCGAGCGTCCCGTCCACGCGTGCCCGGAGAGTCTCGAGCACCTCTCTAAAGTTCACGGCGGCTCACTTTCTCGAGCCACCGCCCGAGCCGTTCGGCTTTTCCCCGGCGCTGCTGCGCCGCGCCCCGAGTGCTCCCGAGTGCCTCCAGCCGGGCGCGCACGTCGTCGTTGTCCGGCTCCCGATCGAGAATCCGGAGGTAGATCTCCCGCGCCGCGTCCTCGTGTCCCTGGCGCGCGTAGAGGTCCGCCATGGTGAGCGTCGCCGTCCGGTCGTCTGTCCCTGCGGGAGGAGCGACTTCGTCCGTCCCGAAATCGCCCTGCGGCTCGGGCTCTGCCTCGCCGGCCCCCGCCTCTTCCTCGGGCGCACCGAACGGCTCCTCTTCCTCGACGACGGGCGGCTCTTCTTCGGATTCCTCTTTGGAGTGCGGGAGCGCCAGCTCCCGCTTTTCATCCACCGGCTGCTCGGGCACCTGATCCAAAGCGGCGGCTTCCGCTGCCGCACTCCAAACGGGTTCGGGCGGAGCCTCGGCTGCGAACGGATGGTCGCGCTCGGTCGTCTGGATCGGTTCGGGTTCGGGTTCAGGTTCGGGCGCAGGCGCGGACGCCGGTGCGGGTCGGGGCGCCGCCTGGCCGAGGTCGCTCTCGAGCGCGGCGATCTGCTCATCGACCTCCTCGTCGGCCGGCAAGAGAGCACGTACGAGCTTGAGCTTCTTGACCGCTTCGAGCTTGTCTCCCAGCTCGAGGTAGCTCTCGGCCAGCAGGCGAGCGCAGACGACGTTGCCGGGATCGATCGCGAGGGCCTTCATCAGGACTTCGGTCGCCTCGCGATGCTGCTTTTTCTCGACGAGGACGCGCCCGAGGCTCATCCAGGCGGAGAGATAGGTCCCATGGTGCTCGAGGCCGTCGCGGAGGACCTTCTCCGCCTCGTCCAGCCGCCCGATCTTCCGCAGCTCCTCGCCCAGCGGATAGAACATCCGCGACTTCGGATCGAGGCGGACTCGCGCCTTCAGGTCCTCGATCTTGGCGCTGGTCGGAGGATTCGCGGACATGGCGGAAGCGTATTCTGGACGGATTGGCGGGGCGCTGCAACTGACGGAGAAAACCGGCCGGCCGTCGTTTCCGAC
>JBOGJQ010000545.1:0-10481 GCA_050745405.1 Thermoanaerobaculia bacterium
GCTCAGGTCGGCGGGAGGGCGAACATTCGTCGTCCCGCCGATTCACGACGCCGCGTCCCGAGAGTCCCGCCCGACCCTGATCCCTCGCTACGCTCGGGATGACGCATAACTCCCCAACACGACCACCCGCTCACACATCTCGCGCAGATGCCCGAGGGCGTTCGCCAGCGGCGCCTCGGACGCGTCGCCGCCCACGTCGGCGTAGAAGGCGTACTCCCACGGCCGTCCCTCGATCGGGCGCGATTCGAGCTTCGTCAGGTTGATGTCGCGCAGCGCGAACACCGCGAGCGCGCGGAACAGCGCCCCCGGAATGTTCGCCGTTCGGAAGAGCACGGTGGTCTTGAGCGGTCCCGGCGCGACGCGACTCTTCACCGCGTCGACATCGTCCGGGCGCGCGAGCAGAAGAAACCGCGTCCAATTCTGCGGGTTGTCTTCGATCTCCTCGGCCAGGATCGCGCCGCCCCAGATTTCCGCGGCGCGCCGTCCCGCGATCGCCGCCTCGCCGTCCCTCCCCTGCTCCATGACGATCCGCACGCTTCCCGCCGTGTCGTATTCGGCGACGGCGTCGACGCCTTGCCACGCTCCGAGGAAGCGCTGGCACTGCGCGAGAGCGACGGGATGCGAGAGCACGCGGCGGACGTCGTCGCGGCGCGTCCCCGGCCGCGCGATCAGATGGTGCGAAATGCGGAGCGGCACTTCCGCCGCGATCTCGAGCCCCGCCTCTCCGAGAAGCTCGTAGTTCCGGTGCACCGAGCCGGCCAGCGAGTTCTCGATCGGAACGAGCGCGGATTTCGTCGTCCCCGAACGAACCGCTTCGAACACGTCATCGAACGTCCTGCAGGGCTGGACATCGATCCGCTCGCCGAGGAGCTTCATCGCCGCCTCTTCGCTGAATGCGCCCCGCTCTCCCTGAAACGCCACCGTGAAGCTCACTCTCGTCCCCCTCCGTCGAACCACTCCCGCGCGCCCGCGAAAAGCGCGCGCAGCTCCTCCGGGTCGCCACGATCGAGTGCGGCCGCGAGGCGCGCGATCTGCTGCTGGAGCACCGCGACCGCTTCACCCACCAGCGGGCCGTTGTCGGCGCAGACGGCGCCCCACATCTCGGGCGAGCTGCCCGCCAGGCGCGTCATCGTCTCTCCGCCCGGTCCGAGCTCCCGTCTCGGAATCCCCTCGGCCGCCATCGCGAGGCCGAGTGCCGTCGCGGCGACCTGGTGCACGTGACTCGTCCGGGCGAGGAGCCGGTCGTGCTCGCCCGGCTCGATCGCCTCCGGAGCGGCGCCGACCGCGCTCCACAGCTCGATCGCCAGACCGATCGCATCCTCGCCCGCTTGCGGCGCTGGCGAAAGAAAGACGCGCGCTCCGCTGAAGAGCCCGGCGCGCGACGCGCTCCATCCCGACCGATGATCGCCCGCGAGCGGATGCGCGCCGACGAAGCGGTCGCCGAGCGGTGTTTCCGCCGCCGCCGCCACCGTCGTCCGCTTCGTACTTCCGAGATCCATCACGAGGCGCGCGCGGCACGAACGCGCGGCGAGCGCTTCGACGAGCGCCGGCGTCTCCGTCACGGGCACCGCGAGAACGACAACGGACGCGTCCTCGATCCCGGCGAAGTCGGCGGCGAGTGCCTCGACCACTCCCTCGGCGGCCGCCGCCTCCACGGTGGAGCGCTCGCGATCCGCGCCGAGAACCCGGACGCCGCGCGCCGCGAGATCGCGCGCCAGCGAGCCACCGATGAGCCCGAGGCCGACGATCGCGGCCGAGTCGATCGCGTGCATCACCCTTCCGTCTGCGCGCGCCGTGAGAGACCGATGAGGTTCCAGAAGATCGACCGCACGTCCTCCTCGCGCAGACCCGCGTCGCGCGCGAGGCCGACGGCGCGGCGGACCACCGCGGCCTCCCGCGGCGGGTCGAGCGTCGGCATCCCCGCAGCGCGCTTCGCCGCGCCGACACGCCGAGCAAGGGCGACGCGCTCGGCGATCAGCGCGATGAGCTCGCGATCGATCCTCTCGATCTGCGATCGCGCCCGCTCGAGCTCGACTTTCGGATTTTCTACTCGGACCGGCGCGCTCATGCGACCTCCTCCGCCGCCGGCGTCGCGATTCCGCGTCCCGCCGCCTCGGCGAACACGCGTACGCGCTCCATCAGCGAGGCGAACTGCGCGAGCGAAAGCGACTGATCCCCGTCCGAAAGCGCCTCCTCGGGGCGCGGATGGACCTCGATGATGAGACCGTCGGCTCCGGCAGCGACCGCGGCGAACGCGAGCGCCGGTACGAGGTCCGCGCGTCCCGCCGCGTGGCTCGGATCGACCACGACCGGCAGATGCGTCTCTTTCTTCAGCACCGCGATCGCGCCGACGTCGAGGGTGTTGCGCGTCGACCTGTCGAACGTGCGGATGCCGCGCTCGCAGAGGATTACGTCGCGGTTGCCCTGCGAGAGGATGTACTCGGCCGCCATGAGCAGCTCGGGGATCGTCGCCGAGAGGCCGCGCTTGAGGAGGACGGGGCGCTGCACGCGGCCGACCTCCGAGAGAAGAGCGAAGTTCTGCATGTTGCGCGCGCCGATCTGGAGGACGTCCGCGTGCTCGGCGACGATCTCGACGTGACGCGTGTCGAGGACCTCGGTCACGACGGGCAGCCCGGTCTCGGCCCGCGCTTCGGCGAGCATTTTGAGGCCGTCCTCGCCCAGTCCCTGGAACGAGTAGGGCGAGGTCCGCGGCTTGAAGGCGCCGCCGCGGAGCATCGTCGCCCCCGCCGCCGCGACGCCGCGCGCCGCCTCGCGCAGGACCTCGCGCGACTCCACGGCGCAGGGTCCCGCGATGATGGCGAGCTCGGCGGCACCGATCGTCGCGCCGCACCCGTCGCCCGCACGCACGCGCGTCGGATCGGCGACGAACTCCCGCGCCGCCAGCTTGTACGGCTTCATCACCGGCACCGCGCTTTCGACGCCGGGGATGCTGAGCAGTGCCGACTCCTGCAGGAGCGCCTCGTCACCAATGCAGCCGATGATCGTCCGGTGCTCCCCCCGCGACAGATGTGTGCGGAGGCCGAGCATTTCGACCCTTTCCCTGATGTGGTCGAGCTCCCCCTCCGTAATTCCCTTCTTCGTGACGATGATCATCGGTCCCTCCTGTAGGACAAAAAAAAGCGGCCCGTGAGATTCACGGGCCGCTGATTCGCGTTCGGAAGCTTGTTTGCGCCGTCAGTCGCGCATCCACCTTCCGGCGCGGCCCGTGAGGGTCCGCCCGGTAAAGTAGTACGCGTAATAGCGACGGCCGGCGTTCATGTGGCGGTCAGTGTAGGGATCGGCCTGGACGCTGTCAATGGAAAATGTCATCCCTCAGTGCTCCGGAGTCTCGGTCGGCTGCGGCTCCTTGACCTTCTCTTCCTCGTCCGGCGGTTCCAGATCGAGCTCAGCCGCCGGCGGCTCGCCCCCCGGCCCGATCAGGTAATGCTCGAACCACTGGAGCATCCGGACGTTGTAGTCGAGTCTCGCGAGCGAGCGCCGGTTCCCATGGCCCTCGCGCGGGTAGAACACGAGGCGCACCGGCGTGTTGCCGAGGACTTTGAGGTAGCGGAAGAGCATGAGGGACTGGCTCGGATGGACGCGGGTGTCGTCCTCGCCGTGCAGGATGAGCAGCGGCGTCCGCGCCTGCTCGACGTACCGCAGCGGGCTCCGCTCGAGCATGAACGACCAGTCGTCCCACGGCCACCGCCGGAGGTGCACGAGATACAGCTCGCGTGGGATGTCGCTCGTGCCGACCTTCGAGATGAGGCTCGAGATCCCGACGGACATCACACCGGCGGCGAAGCGCTCGGTGAAGAAAGTCGACGCCCACGCGGTGGCGTACCCGCCGTACGAGCCGCCCGTGATCCCGACCTTGGCGCGATCGACGAGCCCGGTGGCGATCAGATGATCGGCCGCGTCGACGTAGTCCGAGAACTCCTTCCCGGCCGGGTCGCCCTGGCTCAGCTTCGAGAAGGCGACGCCGCGCCCGGTGCTGCCGCGGTAGTTCGGGTAAAAGACGGCAAACCCGCGCGCCGCGGCGGCCTGGCCCGGCTGCGAGTACGACGTGAGCCATCCGTTCGTGTAGTGCGACTCCGGCCCGCCGTGCACGGTCAGAATCAGCGGATACCGCTCGCCCTCCCGCTCGTCCAACGGATGGATGAGGATTCCTTCGAGCTCGAGGCCGTCGCTCGCCTCGAAGCGGACGACTTCCTGCTCGGCGAGCCGCACGTCGTCGAGCCACGGATTGCTGTTCGTCGCCCGGCGCGGCTCCCACGTCCGCCCGCGCATCACAAAGACCTCCGAAGGATGCGCCGGGGTGCTCGCGACGACGGCCCCCGCCCCGTTCGGCGCGACCGAGAGGTCGCTCCAGACTGGTCCTCCCGCCGCGACGACCGTCCGCGGCGCGCCGCCGCGCCGTCCGATCTCCTGAATCACGCGCCAGACGCCCTGCGAGCCGACGACGACCACCGTGTTCGCGTCGCGCCAGGCGATCGTTTCGACGTGGCCGGGATAGTCCGGAGTGAGGTCGGTGTAGGCGTCGCCGTCGCGCGAGGCGACCATCAGGTGCCCCTCGCTCGGATCGTGCTGATCGATGCCCGCGACGAACGCGATCGCGCCGCCGTCGGGACTCCACGCGATCTCGCCGAGCTTCCCGGGAAGCTCGACGCGGCCGGTGATCGAACCGTCCTCCGGCGCGACGAAATGGATGTCGCGCTCCATGTAGTGATCGTCAATGGCCGGGGTCGGTGCGAGTGCCAGCACGAGACGGTCGCCGGCGGGACTCCAGTGGATTTCCGACGCGCTTCCGTCGAGGGGAAGCATGCGGCCGCGGGACGGTTCGTCACCGATCTCCGCGATCCAGATGCGCCGCGGCCGCAGCTCTTCCTCGTAAACGCGCGGCTCGAGGTTTTCGGGGCGGCCCTTCTCTTCTTCCGGTTCTTCCTCGCGCGCGATGTAGGCGATCCGCTGCCCGTCGGGGCTCCAGCTGTACGAATCGACGCTGTCGGGCGGGTCGACGACACGTCGCGCCTCGCCGCCGTCGAGTGGAATCACGTAGACCGTGTCGTGGTCGTCGTCCTCTCTCTCGGTCACGAACGAGATCTCGCGCGTGCCGGGGCGCCAGGCGATGTCGCTGATGTTCGTGCTCCCCGTGATGAAGGGGCGCGAGATGCCGTTCTCGTCGAGGACGTGCAGCTCGTCCCACGCGGCGCCGGGGTCCTCCTCGAACGGCGCGCGCGGCACTTCGAGCAGATACGCGGCGGCGCTGCCGTCCGGCGCGATGGCCACGTCGCGCACGCTCCGGAGACGGGCGACGTCCCACGGCCCGATCGTCCGCTCCTGCGCCAGCGCGGCCGGCGCGGCGATCAGGAGACAGATGATCGAGATCTCAAGAAGACGAGTCAACGGAGAGCGCATCGGAAGCTCCTCCCTCTGTGACGCTGGCCGCGAAGCATATCGCGCCCGGATCGGTTGCATGGCTGCCAAATGGCACGTATATTGATGCCACGATGCCGATGCCGACCGCCGCCGTCCAGGAGCCACCCCAGACCGCCGATCTCGAGAAGCTCCGCCGCTTCATCCGCGAGGGACGTCCAGGGCCCTACTGGTACGCCGTCCTCCTCGGGCTCGATCTCTTCGAATTCGACGCGCTTCGCGGCCGCGTCGAGAAGGGCTTCCCCTACCGCACCCTCGAGCGCTTCCAGAAGAACATCGATCTTCCGATGCAGGAGCTCGCCGAGCTCGTCCTGATCTCGCCCCGCACCCTTGCGCGGCGCAGGCAGGAGGGGCGGCTTCTCCCCGAGGAGTCGGACCGGCTCCTGCGGATCGCGCGGGTGTTCGCAAAGGCGCTCGAGCTCTTCGACGGCGACGCCGCCGCCGCGGGCGCGTGGCTCGAGCAGAAGCAGCGGGCGCTCGGCGGGGGCATTCCTCTCGCTCTCGCCCGGACCGAGATCGGCAGCCGCGAAGTCGAGCTGCTGATCGAGCGGCTCGAGCAGGGCGTCTTTCCGTGAGCCGCCGCGTCTGGCGGATGGTCAAACGGATGCGCGCCGCCGGCGCCTTCGACGGAGAAGGAGCGCAGAGGACGGGGGGCCGCTGGAACTCGCCCGGAACGCCCGTCGTCTATACGGCCGAGCACATCTCGCTCGCGGCGCTCGAGCTGCTCGTCCACCTCGAGCGCGCCGCAGTTCTCGACTCCTATGTCGTGCTTCCCTGTGATCTTCCGGACTCGAGTGTGGAAACACTCGACCGCCGCCTTCTGCCGCGGCACTGGCGCACCTCCCCCGCTCCCGCCGAGCTCCAGCGCCTTGGTGACGCGTGGGCGCGCGCCCGGCGATCGGTCGCGCTCGAGGTCCCGAGCGCCGTCGTCGAGCTCGAGCACAACGTCCTGCTCAACCCGCAGCACCCCGATTTCGCGAAGGTGCAGTTTGGGGATGCCTTTTCCTTCGCGTTCGATCCCCGGCTAGCCTAGGGAGAATCGAGCCGCAGATGACGCAGATTACACAGATTTGATGCGAAACAATCTGCGTCAATCTGCGAAATCTGCGGCTTCGTTCTCCCCCGGCTACACCTGGGTCCGAAGGTACTCCCGCACGCTGGTGAGCTGCTCGATGCCGAGGCGGCGGCGCGCATCGGCCCGGTCGATCGGCTGCCCCGACGCGTAGCCGAGCATCAGGCCGGCGAACGAGCGCGACATCGAGTCGGCCGCGGCCTCGTACTGCTGCCGCAGCGCCTCTTCGGGGACGTGCTGGATCTCGAGCTTGCGGCCGGTCTCTCTCTCGGCGAGTGCGACGACGTCGTTCGGGCTGAGGGCCTCGGGACCGCCGAGCGGGATCGTCGCGTTCCGGGCCTCGGGGCGCTCGAGGGCGGCGACGGCCGACTGGGCGACGTCATGGAACGAAATCCAGCTGATGGGGTTCGTCCCCGAGCCGTAGACGCGGACGGCGCCGGCGCGCACGTCGAAACCGAGTGCCGGCCCGAGCCAAACCTCCATGAACATCGTCGGCTGCAGGATCGTGTACGTTATCCCGCTCTTGCGGAGCGAGTCTTCGACGCGCCGCTTCGCGCTCTGAAGCGGGAAGTCGGGCTCGAGCGGCGGGAACGAGACCAGGACGAAGTGCGACACGCCCGCGGCCGCCGCCGCGTCGATGAGATTGAGCTGCCCCTGTTCGTCGACCGTCTCGATCGAATCCCCCGTGCTGCGGGAGCGGGTCGACGACGCCGTCGAAATGACCTTCGTGATTCCCTGGCACGCCGCGTCCAGCGAGGCGCTGTCCTTCAGATCCCCTCTCACGATCCGAACGCCGAGCTGCTCGAGCGCCTGGACTTTCTCCGGCGACGAGCTCTCGCGGACGATCGCGCGGACGCGCTTCTCCTTCGCGACGAGCAGGCGGCACACTTCAAATCCCAGGATTCCGGTGGCTCCGGCGACGAGGTGCATGATGTCCTCCGTTCGGTCGTGGTGAGCTTCCCAATTTACGCCCTTTCGGAGGGCGCGGCCACCTGAGTACTTCATCCGCCGGACAAAGTAAACGCCCGGCGCGCGACAATCGTCCGATGTGCATGAGACGCGCCCTCGCTCTCCTCGTCCTCGTCGCGCTGGCGGTTCCGCCCGCCTCGCAGGCCGGTTCCGTTGAAGAGGACCGCGCCGCGGCAATCCACGTTCTGAACCGCGCCGCCTTCGGCCCCCGCCCCGGCGACGTGGAGCAGATCCTCGAAGTCGGCGTCGAGCGCTGGATCGAGGCGCAGCTCCATCCCGAGGCCATCGAGGACGACTCTCTCGAGACGCGCCTCCGCGCGTACCCGACCCTCGGTCTCACGGACGACGCGATCGCGCGCGAGTACATCGAGCCGCTTCTCGAGAAGCGGCGGGCGAGACGCCGCGCTTCGATGCGCGACGAGGACGCCGCCGCTCCCCCGCCGCGCCCGCCGCGCCCGTCGCGCGCCGACCGGCAGCACGAGCGCCGGATCGTCGTCGAGGCGTCCTCGGCCCGGATCCTCCGGGCGGCCGAGTCCGAACGCCAGCTCAACGAGGTGATGGTCGATTTCTGGATGAACCACTTCAATGTCTTCGCCGGGAAGGCTCTCGACCGTTACATGGTCGGCTCGTTCGAGGAGCGGACGATCCGGCCGCACATCTGGGGCCGGTTCGAGGACCTCCTCCTCGCGACGGGGCAATCTCCGGCGATGCTCTTCTACCTCGACAACGCGCAGTCGGTCGCCGCTCCGGAGATGCGCCCGCGGCGCCCGCAGCGCCGGTCGCGCCGAGGTCGGCCGGACGCGGCGCGACGTGCCGGCGGGCTGAACGAGAACTACGCGCGCGAGCTGCTCGAGCTCCATACGCTGGGCGTCGACGGCGGCTACACGCAGAAGGACGTCACCGAGCTCGCGCGCATCCTCACGGGATGGTCGATCGCGCGCCCCGGCGACGGCTCGGGCTTCGTCTTCCGCGCGTACGCGCACGACCGCGGCTCGAAGACGCTCCTCGGCAAGACGTTCGAGGCCGGCGGTCAGCGCGAGGGAGAGGCCGCGATCCGGATGCTCGCGAACCACCCGTCGACGGCGAAGTTTCTGGCGACGAAGCTCTGCCGGAAGCTCGTCGCGGACGATCCCCCGCCGGCCCTCGTCGAGCGCGTGGCGAAGCGCTATCTCGAGACGCGGGGCGACCTTCGCGAGACCGTCCGCGCGATTCTCACCAGTCCGGAGTTCCTCTCGCCGGCGTACCGGTCGGTGAAGACGAAGACGCCCTTCGAGTACGTCGTTTCCGCGATTCGCGCCACCGGGAGCGAGATCGAGGACCCAAGGCCGCTGATCCTCGCCCTTCGCGATCTCGGGCAGCCGCTTTACGGCGCGCAGCCGCCGACAGGCTGGCCCGAGACGGCGGACGCCTGGATCAGCTCCGGGGCTCTCGTCGGCCGGCTGAACTTCGCGATCGCGCTCGCGGCCGAAAAGGTTCCGGGCGTCCGTCCTTCGCTTCCGGAGGAGGCGTCGGCGAGCGAGCTCGCGACGATGCTCGTCGGCAGCGAGCTCTCCGAGGCGACGCGTCAGACGATCGAGGAGCAGAAAGACGCGGACGCGCGCATCGTCACGGCCTTGATCCTCGGCAGCCCCGAGTTCCAGAGGCAGTAGGCGGAGACGATGATGAAGAGCGATCGGAGATGCTTTCTCAAGAGCACGGGCCTGGCGCTCGTGGCGGGCGCGTTCGTTCCCGGAGTATTCGTCCGGATGGCGCACGCGGGAGAGGCGGCGAACGGCCGCGTTCTGGTCGCGGTGTTCCTCCGCGGCGCGATCGACGGCCTGAATGCCGTCGTTCCCTACGGCGAGAGCGCGTACTACGCCGCGCGACGGTCGATCGCGATCCCCCGCCCCGGGACCGACGGCGGCGCGCTCGACCTCGATGGATTCTTCGGCCTTCATCCGGCGCTCGAGCCGCTGATGCCGCTGTGGAAGAACGGCTCGCTCGCGATCGTCCATGCGGCCGGCAGTCCGCACGCCTCGCGCTCCCACTTCGACGCGCAGGACTTCATGGAGAGCGGGACGCCCGGCGTGAAGGCGACCGAAGACGGCTTTCTGGCGCGTGCGCTCGAGAGCGGGGGCGAGGCGACATCTCCGCTTCGCGCTCTCTCGCTGACGCCGCAGATGCCGCGGATTCTGGCCGGGGCGCCGGACGCGATCGCCGTAGCGGACATCGCGAAGTTCGGCCTCCGCGCCGGACCGGAGACGGCGGAGGTCACCTCGTCATTCGAGTCGATGTACGGTGCCGCCGTGGCCGGCGCGCTCGGCGCGGCGGGACGCGATTCCTTCGAAGCGGGCCGCATTCTTCGGGACGCCCAGCGCTCCGCCGAGGGGCCGGCGAACGGCGCCAGGTATCCGCGGGGGCCGCTCGGGAACTCGCTCCGGCAGATCGCGCAACTGATCCGCGCGGGTGTGGGCCTCGAGATCGCGTTCACCGACCTCGGCGGGTGGGACACGCACGCGAATCAGGGCGGCTCGCAGGGTCAACTCGCGGCGCGCCTCCGCGAGCTCGCCGCCGCGCTCTCCGCGTTCGCCACGGACCTCGGATCGAGAATGGACGACGTCACCCTCGTCACGATGTCCGAGTTCGGCCGGACGGTCGCCGAGAACGGCACGCGCGGGACCGACCACGGTCACGCCACGGTGATGACGCTTCTCGGAGGCGGCGTGAAGGGACGCACGGTTCACGGCCGCTGGCCGGGACTCGATCGCGACGCGCTGTTCGAAGGGCGCGATCTCGCCGTCACGACCGATTTCCGCGACGTCTTCGCCGAGGTCCTCACCGAACGGATGGGGATTCGCGATCTGAGCGCGGTTTTCCCCGACCACCGGATCGACGGGGGACGTTGGCCGGGAGTGATCGCGTAATGTGGCCGCGGCGTTCCGCCGCGAGCCCACCGCGATCCGAGATCTTCGGCCCGCAGGGCCGCGGAGAATAGCCGGGGGCGAGCGCCCGCAGGGCGCGCTGC
>JBOGJQ010000546.1:0-3418 GCA_050745405.1 Thermoanaerobaculia bacterium
TCCGGGGGCAGGACGCCCTTCGGGCGCGCGCCCCCGGCTATTTTCCGGCGCCCTTCGGGCGCGCGTCGTCAAATCACTCGACGTACATGTCGATCACCCGCCCGATCGCCCGGTTGCAGACGTCGCAGAACCCGACCCGATCGCGCGTGAACATGATGCAGTCGGCCTCGGGGCGGTACAGGCCCGTCGCCTCGTATCCCGCGCCTTCGAAGGCGCCGACCTTTCCCGCGTACTCCTGCGACGCGAGGAACTTCTCCTCCCACGCGCGCTGCTCGCGGAACAGCGCCTCGAGCTCCTCCTCGGAGGCTCCCTGCGCGCGCAGCTCCGCGCGGCGCTTCTGGACGGCGCGGCTGTGCTGGTCGAACTCCTCCTTCTCCCACGGCGTCGGGATCGGCGTTCCCGGCTCGACGAGGTCCTTCCACTTCAGATTCTCGGGATCGTGCAGAGCGGTGATGTTCGGCTCCCATGGCTCGGGATGAAACGCGGCGCCGGTCTCGTAGGCGACGGGGGAGGTGTAGTACTCGTCCCCGAGCGCGGCGAAGTGGTGGCCGAACTCGTGGATGACCAGGTAGTCGGCGAACGCGCTCCCCGCGGCCGCGGTCGAATGGAGCCCGTAGATCCCGCCGCCGCCGTACTGCCGCTCGTTGACGAGGATCTCCATGAACTCGTACGGCGCGGCGGATGCGGCGTCGCGGAGGGCGCGGTTGTCGAGCGTCAGGACGTAGCGCTCGGAATCGAAGATGTTGTACTCGACCGACAGAGGCGTACGGCGGTTCTGCTTCGCGCGGATGCGGTGGACGCCGCTCTTCGCCGCGAGGGGTGCGATCGCGCGGACATTGAAATCGGACTTCCGGCTGCGGAACGGCTCGACGGAAAAAAGCGCGTCGGCGAGGCGCCGGGCGTCCGCCTGAAACTTCTCCATCTCCGCGGCGGTGTAGCCCTCGCCGACGAAGAGGAGGTCGACCTTCTCGCGCGGCTCTCCGCTCTCGACGATCGTGTAGACCGGGAGCTCCGGTTCGAGGCGCGCCGGGTTGATCTGGCGCGAGGACGGATCGACGACGGTCGACCAGAGCGGAAGGAACGCGTTCAAGGGCCCGCGCTTCTCGAGAAGGACCTCGCCGGGCCGCTTCGGCCAGGGAAACCGGAGCGACTCGTGAAACGTCCGGTGCATCTCCTTCGCCTCGGCCGTCGTCTCCCACTCGCCGAAGATCGACGCGAAGCCGCGGCTGTAGAGCTCGCGATGCGTCTCGAGGTCGCGCACGACGAAGCGGTACTTGCCGAGGTTCGAGAGGTCGAGGAGCTTCGTCGTGGGGCCGGCCCACGGACCGTCGTTCACGATCCGGTCGAGGCTGACGATCTCCTCCCCGAGCCCGCCGGTGTGGAAATAGTCGAGGCGCATCGTCCGCGGCTCGAAGTACGCGTCGAACCGGGGCGCCTCCTGCGCCGCCGCGGCGACGGGGAGGAGAAGAAAAAGGATGGTGACGATCTGGCGTCGCATGATGCCGCCATTCTATCGAGTCGTTAGAATGACACGATGCGCCACCTCCTGCCGGCGCTGTTGCTCGCCCTCCCCGTCCCCGCCCAGGAGGCCGCGCCGCCGCGAACCCAGATGGAGATCACGGTCGAGCGGATCCTGCTCGACCTCTACGTCACCGACCACCGCGGCGAGCCGATCGACGATCTCCGGCCGTCGAACTTCCGCGTCACCATCGACGGCATCCCGGCGGAGGTCGACGCGGTCGAGTTCATCGACATGACCGCGCCCGCCATCGATCCGGATCTCGTCCACCCCGACAGCGATCTCGCGCGGGGTCCCGACGGGCGCCTCCTCGTCTTCTTCTTCCAGACCGACTTCGGCCGGCACCGGTCGCGCGTCCAGGGACACATGGCGATGGTCCGTCACGCGACCGAGTTCCTCGACCGGCTCGAGCCGGCGGATCGCGTGGCCGTCGTCCAGTTCGACTCCCATCTCAAGGTCCGCGAGGACTTCACCAGCGACCGCGACATACTCACCCGCGCGATCACGGAGTCGCTCCAGATCGATCACCCCGGCCGTCCGGGCGTCGTCCCCTCGCCGTCGCTCATGGCGCGCCTCGATCTCGACGAGGCGAAGGCCGCCACGACGCCCGAGCGCGCCCTTCTCCTCCTCGGCAACGCCCTCATTCCGATCCCCGGACCGAAGTCCCTCGTCATGTTCGGCTGGGGCCTCGGGCGATTCGGCGCCGGCGGCGTGACGATGATCCGCGACTACTACCCCGCGATGCGAGCGCTCGAAAAAGCACGGGCGACCGTCTTCGCTCTCGACATCAGCGTCGCCGACTACCACTCGCTCGAGGTCGGCCTCCAGGCCGCCGCCGAGCGCACCGGCGGCTTCTACGCGAAGACGCACGTCTTCCCGCGCATCGCGATGGGACGCCTCGAGCGGACCATCTCCGCGCGCTACGAGCTCTTTGTGAAGCGCCCGCCCGACCTGCCGCGCGGCGTGCACGAGATCCAGGTTCGACTCGTGGGGCGTCGCGGGAACGTCCTCGCCCGCGAGATGTGGGAGGACTCGCCGCCGCTTACTCGGCCATCGCGAGACTCGGGCGCTGCTCCGCCCGGACGACGATGATCGCCCGGACGATGATGTAGATCGAGAGGACGATGAGCGCCGCAGACGCGGCCGCGTTCACCATCGCCACGTCGAACCCGCCGCTGGCCGCGACGTTCGCCCCGACGAGCTTCACGAGCGCCCACAACGTGATGACGAGAACGAAGAGCATCGGGACGAGCGTGTAGGCGATCCGCCGGCGCGACTGGTGCAGCCAGACGGTGATCGCGAGGAGGCTCAGCGCCGCCAGAAGCTGGTTGGACGCGCCGAAGAGGGTCCAGAACTTCACCCAGTTTCCCGCCGGCGTGAAGATGACGAAGTACACCGGCAGCGCCACCGTGACGAGCGTTCCCGCGAATGCACCGGCCGAGGTCCGCCACCCGAGGATCTCCTGGATGATGTAGCGCCCGAGGCGCGTCGAGACGTCGAGGGTGTCGAACACGAACGTCGAGAACGCCATCGCGCCGAAAGTGGTGGCGAACGCGAGCTGGTTGTCGCCGATGATCACGGTGAGAAAGCGCCCGAGCCCTTCGCCGTAGACGGCGCCCGGCGCCTTGCCCGCCGCGCCCGCGCCCGCGATCATGAGGGTCGCGAGCGCGATCACGGCGACCAGACCCTCGAGCAGCATCGCGCCGTAGCCGATCGGCCGGCAGTGCGGCTCGGAGGCGATCTGCTTGGACGTCGTGCCCGAGCAGACCAGGCCGTGAAAGCCCGAGCACGCGCCGCACGCGATGGTGACGAACGAGAACGGGAACAGGAGCCCGGTGGCGCCCGGCGTGTCGAAGCCCTTGAACGCCGGCAACGCGACGTCGAAGCCGCCGAACAGCT
>JBOGJQ010000547.1:0-7425 GCA_050745405.1 Thermoanaerobaculia bacterium
CCTCGCTACCGCTCGGGATGACAGCTTCGTGTCATTAGAAGCGACGTGGATAGGGTGGGTGTGAGCGAAGGATCTCCTCAGCCGCGCCTCGAACCGGCAGAGTCGCGAGTCTGAGTCGCAGCTGAGGAGATCCTTCGTCGCTTCGCTCCTCAGGATGACAGCGTTCTGGTGTTCAGGACGCGAGTCGTCGGGAGGCACAGCGTGGGCCTTTCAGTCGATGATGTCGAGGATGTAGCGGCGGCCGCGAGGAGTGGCGGCGGCGAGGACGTTCCGGATGGCGCGGGCCGTGCGGCCCTGGCGGCCGATGACTTTGCCGAGGTCTTCGGGGGCGACCCGGAGCTCGAGGACGGTCGCGTGATCGCGGCGTACTTCCGTGATCCGGACCTGCTCGGGGTCGTCGACCAGCGATCTCGCGAGGAACAGGGCGAGGTCGCGCATGGCGCTCAGGCTCTCTTCAGGAGGGACTTGACCGTGGCGGAGAGCTGCGCGCCCTTGCCGACCCAGTACTCGACGCGCTCGCGGTCGACCTTCAGCTCGGTCGGCTTCTTGGTCGGGTTGTAGAACCCGATCTGCTCGACCGTGGCCGCCGACGGCGTCCTCTGCGAATCGGAAACCACGATCCGGTAGAACGGAGCGTGCTTGGAGCCCTGCCGGCGGAGACGAATCTTCAGCATATGCGGTGACTTCCTTCTTTGGGGTGGTGCGGGCACACGGGCCCGTCACAACCCCGGCGCTAACGCGCGCCTCACTGGAACAATTCCGGCGGGAGGCCCTTGGTCATGCGGGCCAGCTTCCGGGGGCCGAACCCCTTCGAGAAGCTCCGCATCATCTTCTTCATCGCCAGGTACTGCTTGAGGAGCCGGTTGATCTCCTGGACGCTCGTCCCCGACCCGCGGGCGATCCGCTTCTTGCGCGACCCGTTGATGAGCTGCGGGTGCTCCCGCTCCTTCGCCGTCATCGAGTCGAGGATGGCCTGCATCCGCACGATCGCGGTGTCGTCGACGTCCTCCTCGCGCACCTTGCCGGCGACGCCGGGGAGGAGCTGCATGACCTGCGACATGGGGCCCATCTTCTTGATCTGGAGGAGCTGGGCGCGAAGGTCCTCGAGCGTGAACTTGTCCTTCGCGACGCGGTCGGCCAGCCGCCGCGCCTCCTTCTGGTCCACCTCGGTCTCGACCTTGTCGATGAGCGAGAGGACGTCGCCCATGCCGAGAATGCGGGCGGCCATCCGGTCCGGATAGAAGAGGTCGAAGTCGGTGTACTTCTCGCCGACGCCGACGAGCTTGATCGGACGGTGAACGACCGATTTGATCGAAAGCGCGGCGCCGCCGCGGGCGTCGCCGTCGAGCTTCGTGAGGACGATCCCGGTGACGCCGAGGCGCTCGTCGAACTCTTTCGCGGATTTGACGGCGTCCTGGCCCGTCATCGCGTCGGCGACGAAGAGGATCTCCGAGGGCCTGACCTGTGCCTTGATGGACTGGAGCTCGCCCATGAGCTCCTCGTCGATGTGGAGGCGGCCGGCGGTGTCGAGAATGACGGTGTCGTAGAGGAGCGTCCGCGCCTCACGGACCGCGTCCGTCGCGATCTTGATCGGATCGCGCAGATCGCCGATGTCGTGGAAGGGCGTCTTCGTCTGCGTCGCGACGACGCGGAGCTGGTCGATCGCGGCGGGGCGGTAGACGTCGCAGGGGACGAGATACGGCCGGCGTCCGCGGTTCTTGAGGTGAAGCGCGAGCTTGCCCGCGGTCGTCGTCTTCCCGGACCCCTGGAGGCCGGTCATCATGACGACCGCCGGCTCGCCGACGAGGGCGAGGGCGACCTGATTTCCGCCGAGCAGCTCCTGGAGCTCGTCGCGGACGATCTTGGTGACCTGCTGCGCGGGCGAAAAGGCGGTGCGGACGTCCTCGCCGACAGCCTTCTCGCGGACGCGGTTCGTGAACTGCTTGACGACCTTGAAATGAACGTCCGCCTCGAGCAGCGCGACGCGGATCTCCTTCAGCGCGGTGTCGATGTGCCATTCGTTGAGAACGGCCTCGCCGCGCAGGGTCTTGAAGACCCGGTCCATCTTTTCCTGGAGGGAGTCGAACATGCTCGAAGCAGAACGGGCGCGGGGGCGCCGTTATTCACTGGTTTCGAACGCAGAACGCAGAAGTAAGAAACCCCGCCCACCCCGTGGAACGAATGCAAAATGCAGAATGCAAAATGTCAAATACAAAAAAGGCCTGTGTCAGGGACGTCGGTGCACCGGGATCCTGACAGCGCTCTTTTCATATTTTGCATTTTGCATTTTGCATTCTGCATTCGCTACCGGGGGCGGGCGGGTTTCTCCGTTCTCCGTTCGAAAGAGCGGTAAATCCCACCCCTCAGGACGAGAGCTCCACGCTCCAGTACGCCTCGTCGAGGAAGTTCTTCCAGACTTCCGGGTACGGCCGGCCCTGAAGCCGGTGGAGCGGGTGCCACTTCGGCTTCTCCGGGCGGCGGATCAGGGCGATGCCGCACTCGGAGAGGAGCTTGTTCCCCTTGCGCACGTTGCAGGGGAGGCAGGCGCAGACGACGTTCACCCATGAGGAGCGTCCGCCGCGGGAGATCGGCGTCACGTGATCGAGCGAGAGCTCGGACGCCGCGAAGCGCTTGCCGCAGTACTGGCAGCGGTTCTGGTCGCGCAGATAGATGTTCGCGCGCGAGAACTTCACTTCCTGGCGCGGGACCTTGTCGAACCGGAGGAGCTGGACGACGTGGGGGACGAGGATGTTCCGCGTCGGCGTCGCCACGTAGGTGTCGTTCGGCTGGACGGGGATGTCCGACCAGTTCTCGAACGTGTAGGTCGCGTAGTCGGCGGTGACGGCCCGGACCTGGCCCTTGTAGAGGAGCGTGAGCGCACGCCGGGCAGTCGTGATCTGGACCACCTGGAAGAAGCGATTCAGGACCAGAACGTGCGCGTCGAGCATCCCATCCCCCGTAACGCCCCGCCCCCCGGCTCTGTTCCGTGGTGCGGAGAGGAACCGCTTCCAGGGCATTGTACGAGGTTGGCCGCCGCGGGCGAAAACCCCCTTCGGCTTGAAAATTCAGCCGCTTTCGGCGATAGTTTTGCCCAAAGACCCATCGGAACGGCCCTTGGGGCCGGGCCGCGGAAGCACGAGAAGAGATCGAAGGCGCCGCGCCTGCCCCGAGCGAACGAGGGGTCGGCGCGGTTTATCGGGGTGGTTTTGGGGAGGAACGTATGCGCTTGATCTTCCGGGTTGCTCTTTTCACACTGCTCGCCTTCGGCCTCACGGCCTCCGCACAGGCCGAGCACTTCACGGCCGACTGTCCCCTCAGTCTGGTCGCCAGCACACCAGCAATCAGCTCCTTCACCGGCTCGCCGCACGGCGTGTTCCGGAACGGCAATGTCGTCTACCTGCTCCGGGGCGACACTCTGACCACGCTCGAGACCACGGCTCTGGGCGATCTGGTCGTGGTGCGTGAGGATCAGGTCGAAGACCTCGCGAACGCCGACGTCGAGGGCGGGTCGGTCTACCACAACGGATTTCTCTTCCTGAGCGGGAACGCGGGGCTCGAGGTGTTCGATCTGCGCGACGTCCGCGCGGGCGGCTCCGCGCCGGTCCTGCTGACCCGGATCGGGGGCGTGCATTACCGGCGGATGGCGGCGGACGGGAACCTTCTCGCGGCGACGTTCCCCGCGACGGACCTTCCCTGCGTCCCGCGCGGAACGCCGGCCTGCCAGAACTGGGTCGACATCTACAACATCGCCGATCCGGCGAACCCGGTGCTCGTCGAGCGCATCTTCGCGGGGTCGGCGTTCGTCGGCTTCAACGACGTCGCCTTCGCGAACGGCCGCCTCTACACGACCGGCCTGACCGGCACGTACGTGTTCAACCTGACGAATCCGTCGTCGCCGACGTTCTTCCTCGCGCGCGACGTCCGCGGCGAGTTCCTCGCGACGAACGACATGAACCTGCTCGCCGTCGGTCTCGAGAACATCATCGGCGTGTTCACGATCGCGCCGAGCGGGACCCTGAACTTCTTCGCGACGTTCACGCTGCCGTCGATCGTGAACCGCGCGAACGATCTCCGCTTCCATCCCGACGCCGTTCTGATGGACACGCGTCTCATCACCATGATCGACGAGAAGGACCCGCTGACCGGCGAGTCGGCGCGGACGATCGCGTTCGACGTGTTCGACTTCACCGTGCCGTTCTTCGAAGGATTCGACGACAGGATTTACGAGAACGTCAGCTTCACCGTCACGAACGAGCGCCTCTTCAATCCGGTCGCGGTCGGCCCGTTCGTCTACGTCGTCGGCGAGACCTCCGGGACGCAGAAGTGGGGCGCGTGCGGCACGATGGCCGGGCAGATCGAGATCGATTCGGTCCGCGCCCTGTCGTGCGGCGGTTCCGAGATCCACGGCTGGGTCTCGGGCGCGAACGAGATCGTCAACGTCGAGCTCCATCTCGACGGAACCTTCCTCGGGAACGCGAACCTCGGCGGGACGCGCAGCGACATCGTGACGTCGAACGAAGTCGTCACGTGGCGCGTGCCGGTGAATCTCGACGCGACGACGCGCGGCACGCGCACGCTGCGCGCGATCGGAACGGACGTCCTCGGGAACCGTTTCCAGTTCGCCTCCGAGCAGATTTTCTTCCCCGGTCCGGGACAGAACTGCACGAGCCGGCGGCGCACCACGAAGCGCTGACGTTCTTCGACCCGATTTTCAGGCAAGCCCCGCCACGTGGCGGGGCTTTTTTTGTGAGCAATCAACGGGGAACGAAGCCGCAGATTTCGCAGATTGACGCAGATTGGGTTTTGCCTCTTTTCAACTGCGTCAATCTGTGAAATCTCCGGCTCGGTTCCCCCGGGCGGGCGGGTGAGCTACGACAGCGTCGCGAGGATCGCCTCGGCCGCGGCGCGGGGATCGGGAGCGTCCGTGATCGGCCGCCCCACGACGATGCAGTCGGCGCCCGCGGCGACTGCCTCCGCCGCGGAGAGCGTGCGGGCCTGGTCGCCGCCGGCGTCGCCGGCCGCGCGGATCCCCGGCGTCACGATGCGGAGAGACGGAGCCGCGGCGCGGATCATCCCGATCTCCCTGGGCGAGGCGACGACGCCTCCCAGCCCCGCGGCCGCGGCGAGACGCGCGAGCCGCTCGACCGACGCGCCGGTCCCCCCAGCCAGGCCGACCTCGTCGAGATCGCCCTCGCCGAGGCTGGTGAGGACGGTGACGCCGAGAACGAGCGGGCCGCCCTGTGCCGCATCCGCCGCCGCGCGGAGCATCGCTCTCCCGCCGCTCGCGTGCACCGTCACCATGGAGACGCCGAGAGGCCCGAGGGCTTCGACCGCGCGGGCGACCGTGTGCGGGATGTCGTGAAGCTTGAGGTCGAGGAAGACCTTCTCGCCGCGGCCGGTGATCTCGCGGACGAGATCGGGACCGTTCGCGACGAACGCCTGCAGCCCGATCTTGAAGACGCCGGCGACGCCGTGCAGACGATCGACGAGGGCGATGACGTCCTCGCGCGTGGCGCGATCGAGCGCCACGATGAGCCGTTCGGATCCTTTCATCACGCCGATCATACTTTTTGCACGATACTGCGCGCATGACCGACCCGCGCCTCGTCGCCCGCGCTCTCGAGGACATCGCCCGCTTTCTCGAGGTCGGCGAGGGGAACAAGTTCAAAGCGCGCGCGTACGCGAACGCCGCGAAGACGGTCGAGCGCCTCGATCTCCCGGTCGACGATCTCATCGCGGCCGGCACGCTCGAGTCGACGCCGGGCATCGGCAAGGGAACGGGCGCGGTGATCCGCGAGATTGCCGCGACCGGAAAGTCGTCGCTCCTCGAAGAGCTCCGCGCGAAGTACCCGGAAGGTCTCCTCCGGATGCTCAAGATCCCCGGCCTCGGCGCTTCGAAGCTCGCCGTCCTTCATCGCGAGCTCGGAATCGGGTCGGTCGAAGAGCTCGAGCAGGCGTGCCGCTCCGGAAAGCTGCGCGAGGTGCGCGGCTTCGGCCCGCGCGCCGAACAGAAGATCCTGGCTGGGATCGAAGAGCTCGCGACCGTCGGGGAGCGCATCCTCCTGCCGATCGGGATGCGCATCGCCGATGCGCTCATCGAGCGGATCGCGCCGCTCGGCGCGATCGAGAAGGTCGAGGTCGCGGGGGAGGTGCGGCGCCGGCTCGAAACGATCGATCGGGTCGACCTCTGCGTCGCGGCCGGCGACGCCGGCGCGGCGATGGAGGCGATCCGGTCCATCGCGATGCTGAGCGAGTTCGCGCCCGAAAGCGACGCCGTGCTCCGCGCGCGCGGTTCCGGCGGCGTCCCGGTGCGGATCCGCTTCTGTCTCCCCGAGGAGCTCGGACTGACGCTGATGGTGGAGACCGGGAGCGAGGAGTTCGTCGCCGCCCTCGCCGCGCGCGCGGCCGCCGCGAAAGCCGACCTGGCGGGCGGCGGCTTCGCGACCGAGGAGGAGGTGTTCCGGAGGGCGGGCGTTCCGCCGGTGCCGCCGGAGCTGCGCGAGACCGACGCGTACGTCCGTGCGAAGCCGCCGCGGCGGCTGATCGAGCCGGGCGATCTGCGCGGCGCGTTCCACGTCCACACGACCTATTCGGACGGGAAGGCGACGCTGTGGGAGATGCTCGACGCCTCGCGCGAAGGAAATCTCGAGTACGTCGGGATCTCCGATCACTCGAAGGCCGCGTACTACGCGCGCGGCCTCGACGTCGATCGCCTCGACGAGCAGCAGGGGGAGATCGACCATTATCGCGAGACGTTCGCGCCGTTACGGATCTTCAAAGGCACCGAGGCGGACATTCTCGCGGATGGGTCGATCGACTACGGCCGCGAGGTTCTCGCCCGCTTCGATTTCGTGATCGCGTCGGTCCACTCGCGCTTCGGGATGTCCCGCGAGGAGATGACCGACCGGATCGTCCGCGCGCTCTCCGATCCGTTCGTCACGTTCCTCGGCCATCCGACCGGGAGGCTGCTTCTCTCGCGGCCGGGATATCACCTCGACTTCGACCGGATCTTCGACGCGGCCGCGGAGCACGGCGTGATCGTCGAGATCAACGGCAACCCGCACCGGCTCGACCTCGACTGGCGCCTCATCGGCCGCGCGCTCGACCGCGGCGTTCTCTTCTCGATCAATCCGGACGCGCACTCGACCGAAGAGATGAAGAACGTCCTCGCCGGCGTCCGCGTCGCGCGGAAAGGCGCGCTCGAGCCGAAGCACGTGTTCAATACGTGGCCGGTCGAAAAGGTCGTCGCGTATCTGGAGGAACGGAAGACCGCACGCCGGAGGCGTGCTGGAAGGTAGCCGGTCTATGCAAATTTGTTTTGAGGGGTGCCGGATGCGCGGCCGAAGCCTGGCACCCCTTCAGGGTGCAGGTTGAAAGTCGATCGACGGTTCCGTGGGTCGCCTGCGCCGACCCACGGAGGACCGC
>JBOGJQ010000548.1:0-4143 GCA_050745405.1 Thermoanaerobaculia bacterium
CCGTCGCTCTCGCCGTACGCGCGGGCGAGGTCGCGGCGGTCGCATCCGATCCGGCGGCCCTTCCCGCGCGCGTCGCGGCCGGCGCGGGCGTCGTCGTCTCGCGCGCCGCGCTCATGCATGCCGCGACCGCCGTCGCCTCCGATGGCGATCTTTTCCTCGCCGCCTGGATCGAGCGGACGGCGACGGCCGACGCGATCCGCGCGACGCGCATCACGGCCGCCGGCGCTCCGCTCGACGGCGAGGGGATCGTCGTTCGCACGACGACGGACGATCTTCTGCCGCCCGTCGTGGCGGCGGGCGGCGGCGCCTTCGCCGTCGTCTGGCAGGAAGGGGCGAAGATCTACGCGCGCCGCGTCGCCGTAAGCGGCGCGATCGTCGATCCGCAACCGCTTCTGCTCGGCACCGGAACCGAGCCGCGGGCGATCTGGGACGGACGCGCGTTCTTCGTCGTCTGGAACGGGTCCGGAACGACGCCTGCCGGCATCTTCGGCGCGACGCTCGGCGGCACGCCGACGACCGCGAGGCTGACGACCGCCTCGCCCGGTCCGACCCACGCGGAGCATCACGAGAATCCGGCGGTCGCCTGGAACGGCACCGGGTATCTCCTCGCGTTCGGCCTGCGGCGCGTCGACCTCTGCGGAGGCGCGTCGTGCCCGGAATCGGAGACGCTCGCGCTGCTCCGCCTCGATGCGGGCCGGAATCCGTCCGGCGCCATCGTCGAGGTCGCCGGCGCCGCCGCGGCGGCTCCCCGCGTCGCGCCGCTCGGCTCGGGCGAGTTCATCGTGGCGTGGAGCGCGGGCGGCATTCACGCCGCAGGCGTTCGCGCGGACCCAGGCGGGATCACGGTCACGGGACAGCACGTCGTCTTCAACACCGGCGCGACTCTGATCGAGCTGCTCTCCACCGGGACGGAAGCGCGCGTCTTCTGGAACCGGTCGGGTATCGTCGGCATCCCCGGCGTTTCCCTCGCGGGCCTCGCGACGGTCGCGGTCGTGGGTGGAGGGGAGCCGCGCATGCCGCGCGAAGGAGTCGGTACGGCGTGGGAAGGCGCCGCCCGCGGAGCCGGGCGGATCCTTCTCGTCCGCGCCGCGCCGCGGGCGGAGGAGCCGTATCTCGGCGTCTCCCGCGCCGTCGGATCGTTTCTCGAGGGAGCGGCGGTTCTTCCTGCACCCCCCGCCACGCCCTCCGGCGTGACGGCGACGCGCCGCGGCGATGCGGTCGAGGTCCGATGGAATCCGTCGCCCGGGACGGCGCTCTACCGCGTCGAGATCGATCCAGGCTACGGCTTCGTCGCCTCGGTCCATACGGTCGAGCCATTCGTGCGCGTCGCGGCCGTCGCGGGAACGCGCTTTCGCGTCATCGCGCTCAACGAAGGGGGATCATCGGCCGCCTCCGAGGTGACGCCGATCTCGGTCCCGCCGCGGCGGCGCCTCGTCTCGCGCGGCGGCTCCTGACGCCGTTCTCAGCGTAAAGATTGTCATCACGGTACTTCCGCGTTGCCGCGGTTGGTACCGGACTTGAAGATATTTGATGTGATGGACGACGGGAGTTCGAAGCGCGTCCTCGTGATCGGCCGCGATCCGGCGACGGCTGCGGCTCTCAGTGAGGTCCTGACGCCGGAAACGTGTTGCGATTCGGTCATCAATCCGGCGGAAGCGCCGGATGTGCTGGCGCGCGGCCACTATGCGCTCGTGGTGATCGACGTGGTCGAGCGCGAGGCGATGGAGGCGATCGTCGCCGCGGCGAGCCGGATTCCGCGTAGAGACCGGCCGTTGCTGTTCGTCCTGTTCGACAGCGCCTCGAGTCTGCCGGCCCAGCTCGATCCCCGTGTGGTGACGCTGATGATTCAGCGGCCCGTGAGCGAGCGGGTCCTGCGAGACGTGCTGGGGCAGGCGATCCGCCGGATGCTCGCCGTTGGAGGCGAGATCACGCTGCGCCGGCTTCGCGAAGCGGGCGCGCTCCGGTCGAACAAATCGAAGCGGCGCGCCCGGTCGGTCCTCGTGGTCGACGACGACCGGCCGATCCGCGAGCTCCTCGCCGCGGTGCTCCGGCGCGAGGGTCTGACCGCGGACACGGCTTCCGACGGGGAGCGCGCGATCCAGGCGCTCGACGAGAGGAACTACACGGTTCTCGTCCTCGATCTGATGATGCCGCGGCTCAGCGGGTGGGAAGTCATCGGCTGGCTGCGGGCGAATCCCGCCAACCGGCCGCGCAGCGTGATCGTCTGCACGGCCGCCGACCGCGCGGTGTTCTCCGAGCTCGACCCGGAGGTCGTCAACGCGATCTTCGTGAAGCCGTTCGACGTCGCGGAGCTCGGCGCGTACGTCCGCGCGACGACCGAGGTGCCGGAGGACCGCCGGCGGGCGCGGGTGATCGGCTCGCCGCCGAGCCGGATCCGCGACCAGTGACGCACGACACTAGCGCTAATCGAGATAACCGAGCGCCCGGAGTTTCTCGACCGACTCGCGGTCGAGCGTCGCGGGGACGCCGGCCCGATGGCGCAGTCCCTCGGTCACCTGCGCGTGCCACTTCGCGAGCACCGGCGCGGGAGGCGCGTCTTCGGTCGCGAGGTTCTTCTGCTCCCAAGGATCGGCGGCGAGATTGAAGGCGCGCACCGCCTCGTCGTCGGGACGCCAGACGTATTTCACGGAACCGCGGATCACGCCGACCTCGATGAGCCCTTCCTCCAGGCCCGGATCGCGGCCCGGAAGCGGCGCGCCGCGATGCGACTGCATGAGAGTCGTCAGGCGCGGAGGCCGCGCCTCGCCGCGCAGCACCGCGCTCCAGTCGTAGCCGACGAACGCAGCGGGGACTTCGACGGCGGCGAGTCCGAGGATCGTGGGGGCGAGGTCGACCGTGCTCGTGTCGTTCTCGATGAGGCCGGGGCGGAGCCGCCCCGGCCACGTGTACGCGAGCGGAATGCGAACGGCTTCCTCCCAGAGAGTCCGGCCGTGTCCCCACGCGCCGTGCTCGCCGAAGCTCTCGCCGTGATCGCTCGTGAAGACGATGAGCGTGTTCCGGGCGCCCGGGATCGCCTCGAGCGCGTCGAGCAGATCGCCGATCGCCGCGTCGGCCGCGGCGATCTCGGTATCGTAGCGGTCGCCGAGCGGCGGGCGCGAGAGGCCGAGCGGGATGTTCAGGCGGTCGGCGAACTCGCGCCGGAACACATAAGGCGCGTGCGGGTCCGTGTAGTGCGCCCAGACGAAGAACGGCCCCTTTCGATTCTCGCTCCACTCCCCGAGCCATGCGACCGTCGCCTCGGTCACGTCCTCGGCCTTAGCTTCTTCCTTGAAGAGGCCGAGCCAGCGCCGGCTGGTCAGGACTTCCTCGTAATGCTCGAAGTGCTCGTCGAGGCCGGACGGCTCGGCGGCGAGCGTCCAGTTGGAGACGAACGCCGCCGTCGTCCAGCCGTTGCGGCGAAGGATCCGCGACACGGAGCTCAGGCCGCGGCGGACGCGGACGGCATTGCGCACCGCGCCGTGCTGGTGCGGGTGGCGCGAGGTGAGTGCGGAAGTCATCGCGGGGCCGGTCAACGGCTCGACGGTGCGGGCCTTCGTGAAGCGGATCCCCTGATTGACCAGCCGGTCGATGTTCGGGGAGGTCGGCTTCCGGTATCCCCAGGCGGAGAGGCGATCGGCGCGGAGCGTGTCGATCGTGATGAAGAGAATGTTGGGGCGCTGGTTCGAGACCTTCTCCGACGGCGCCGCCGCCGCGAGGGGAACGGCCACGAACGCGACCGCGAGTGCCAGAATTTGACTGATGCGTACTCTCGATCGGCGCACCGCTCACGCTCCTCGGTGGATCAGAGATCGCTCTGGTTGTATCACAGGTTGCACGGCGAATAGGACGGATAGGACGGATAGGACACGTAGGTCTGGGCGTCCTGGGCGTCTTGAGCGTCTTGGGCGTCTGAGCCGTCTCGCCGCTCTTACGGTCTCGTCATCCTGAGGAGCGCAGCGACGAAGGATCTCCTCAGCTGCGACTCAGACTGGCGACAATCTGCCGGATTGAGACGCGGCTGAGGAGGTCCTTCGCTCACGCCCGCCCGACCACCCTCGCTCAGAGGCTGTGAAATAAACCAGAGCGGCCCGGAGGGTTGCGGGCGGGACGACGCCATCTCGGCCGCGCCGCCTCCTCAACGAT
>JBOGJQ010000549.1:0-2475 GCA_050745405.1 Thermoanaerobaculia bacterium
CGCGGCCGATCTGGCATCGTCGCGCCCGCAACGCGGGCCACTCTGGTTTTTTTCACAGCCTCTCAGGCGCCCCCGGCGCGATCGAACGCGTTCGCGAGGATGTCGACGAGGAGCCGCGCGCCGCGGCCGTCCGCGTCGTCCCGAGGATCGTAGATCGTCAGCTCGAGCCCGAGGGCGCCCGGCTTCGCGAGAAGCCCCGCGAGCATCGACGTCAGCTCCTCCGGCCGCAGCCCTCCCGCCTCCGGCGAATCGACCCACGGCATCACCTCCGGATCGAGCACGTCCGCGTCGACGTGGACGAAGAACTCGCGATCGCCGACCCATTCGGTGATCTCGTGCGTGGTTGCCGCCCGACGGATCGGGAAGGCATCGAGAGAGCCGTCGCGGAGGCCGACGGCGAGGACGTCCTCCTCGCGCACGAGCGGTGCTGCCGGATCGAGGCGCGCGAGCGGCGTGTCGCCGCGTCCCGTCGCGAGGGCGAGGTCCATCCCCGCCGCGCCGCCGGTCTCGGAGATCTCCGGCGTGTTGAAATCGTCGTGCGCGTCGAAGTAGACGAGTGCCGGCGCCTTTCCTCGCCGTTTGAGAGCGAGGAGACAACCGAGGAGCGTGCTGCAGTCGCCGGCGAGAACGAGGGAGAAATCGTCGACGGGGGCGAGAGCGTGGGCGATCGCACGAACGTGCGCCTCGACGAGATCCTCGTTGCGGATGCCGCCGGGCGGGCGGACGAAGTCGCGGTACGGCGCGGCGGCGACGTCGCCGAGGTCGCGCGCGCCGAGGCGCTGAACGACCCCCGCGGTGCGGAGGCGCGCGGGGAGCTCGGTCGTACGCCGTCCCGTGCCGTCGCTCTCGTACGGGCGGTTGCCGAGATTCGTCGGGGCGCCGAGCAGAGAGATCCTCATGACGGCAGAAACACGGTACATCGGATCTGCGTTCGGCGGCGGGCCACAATAGAATGTGCGGCATGAGACGTTTCGTCGTGCTTCTTCTCATCGCTCTTCCGCTCTCCGCCGCGCCGGCCGATCGCGCCGCGGCCACGCTCCTCGAGCGCGCCCTCGCGAGCGACGGTGCGTATGAGATCGCGCAGTACCTGACGGACCACATCGGCCCTCGTCTTTCCGGATCGGAGAACGCCGCGCGCGCCGTCGCCTGGACCGCCGGGCGCCTCCGCGAGTGGGGATTCGACGTCCGCCTCCAGCCGGTCACGGTGCCGCGCTGGGTACGCGGGATCGAGACGGCGCGCCTCGTCGCGCCCGCCGAGCAGGACCTCGCCGTCACCGCTCTCGGCATGAGCGTCGCGACGCCGGCGGAGGGGATCACGGCGGAGGTCGTCGAGGCCGGCTCGTACGAGGAGCTCGAGGCGCTCGGCGAGGACGTGAAGGGGAAGATCGTCTTCTACAGCGCGGCGATGGATCGCGAGCTCGTCGAGGCGGGACGCGCGTTCGACGCGTACTCCGAAGCGGTGCAGTTCCGGAGCACGGGAGCGATCGAGGCCGCGAAGCGCGGCGCCGTCGCGGTCGTCATCCGCTCGGTCGCGTCGCACTCCCTCCGCACCCCGCACACGGGATCGATGCGCTACGACGACGACGTTCCGCGGATTCCCGCCGGCGCGCTCGCCATCGAGGATGCGGAGCTCATCGAGCGGCTGCTCGCGGAGGGGGAGACGGTGCGCATGCACCTCGTCCTCACGCCGCGGCTCCTGCCGGACGCGGAGTCGGCGAACGTGATCGCGGAGATCCGCGGGAGCGAACGGCCGGACGAAGTCGTCGTCATCGGTGGCCATCTCGACTCCTGGGACCTCGCCACCGGCGCCATCGACAACGCCTCGGGCGTCGCGATGACGATGGAGACGATCCGTCTCATCCGCGAGCTCGATGTCGCGCCGCGGCGGACGATCCGCGCGGTGCTGTTCATGAACGAGGAGAACGGGCTCAGGGGAGCGCGCGCGTACGCGGCGGAGCATCCGGCGGCGACGCACTTCGCGGCGGTCGAGTCGGACGCCGGGGTGGGAGATCCGCGCGGGTTCGTGACCACGCTCGAGGGGGAGGAGCTCGAGCGGTTTGGCGAGAAGCTCGCTCTCCTCGCGCCGCTCGGCGCGAACCGGCTCGAGAGCTCGGAATCGGTCGGCGCGGACACCTCGCCGCTCACGCGCGAAGGCGTCACGGGGTTCGGCGTCTCGCCCGACAACCGCCTCTACTTCGCCTACCACCACAGCCCGGCCGACACGCTCGACAAGATCGACCCGCGTCACCTGCGCGAGAACGCCGCCGCCATGGCGGTGCTCACGTGGATCCTGGCGAACGAAGAGGAGCCGCTCGTCGCCGCTGACGCGCCTGCGAAACCGTGAGGGGACCGAAGCCGCAGATTACGCAGATTGACGCAGATTAGAAAAAGAAGAAATTAGTCTGCGTCGATCTGTGGCTCTCGTCGTCTCGAGCGGGGGGACGGGCGAGACGCCCGTCCCACGATCGCTCCGCG
>JBOGJQ010000550.1:0-1170 GCA_050745405.1 Thermoanaerobaculia bacterium
GCGAAGCCGCGGTCGTCTGGATGTTCCTGGCGACGAAGGTCTCGTTCCTCTGGTACAACGTCGCCGGGTGCCTGGTCACGATCGCCGCGGCGCTCGTGATCCAATCGGTGGCCGGTCGCCGCTCACCAGTCGCCGGGACGTGATCACCTCGCCCGGCGCCACTCGTCCATCGCCATTTCGAACGAGGCGGTGTTCGGTGGATTTTCCATCTCTTTCGCGAGGCGGAGCGCGCGCTCACCGGTGGCGATCGCGTCCTTCCGGTTTCCCGCCGCGGCCTGCATGCGTGCCTTGAGCTGGAGGTTCTGCCACGTCGCCTCCATCGCGACGGAACGGTCGACCCACGCCATCGCGTCCGCGCCGGCGATCTCGTTCTGGAACGCCCAGGACGCGGCCTGATACGGAACGCGCCAGTCGAGCGCCCGCTCGATCGAGGAGAGGACCATCTCGTTCGTCGCGACGCCGAGCCGGATCGGGACTTCGAGGTTTTCCCACGCGAGCATGATCTCGGCGCCGTCGGCCGAGACAGTCGGGAAGGCGAACGTCATCAGCTCGCGCATCTCGTCGCTCCGGCGCGGCGTCACCGTGACGCGAATGGCGTCCTTGGCCGCGTCGTACGAGTAGCTCCCCCACTGCTCCGCCTGGTTGTTGAAAATGACCGTCCACTGATCGGGTCCCGGAATCGTGTGGACGCTGTAGAGCCCCGCCGGAAGCGCCTGCCCCTCGATGGTGACGTCGTCGGTGACTTCGAAGGTCGTCGCCTCGTTCGCGCCGGTGCGCCAGACCTCGCCGTAGGGGACCAGGCCCCCCCAGATTTCGCGTCCGCGGACGCTGGGGCGGCTGTACTGGATCGTGACGTCGGTCAGGCCGATCGTCTGGGACACGGTCGCCTTCGGGCTCAGCCGCGGGAACTCGAGCTGCGCGGCCGCGGGCATCGCGAGGGCGGTCACGAGCACCGCCAGGACGAAGATTCGCTTCATCGTCGATCTCCTTTCGTCTAACGGCCCGGATCGTATGGGAGTCGGGATCCGGAGTCCAGAGACCCCGCGCCCGAGCCCGCGCCCGAGCCCGGCTTCTTGAACCAACATTCTCGCGAAGTGTCTCAAAAGACCGGGCGCGGGCTCGGGCGCGGGCGCGGGGAATGACAGACGAGCGACGAGCGACGAGCGACGA
>JBOGJQ010000551.1:0-1768 GCA_050745405.1 Thermoanaerobaculia bacterium
TCGGCTCGACTTCCTCTTCTGATACCCTCTTCTCATGGCGGTTCTCCTTTCATACTCAGCCGAATCGTACGATCCGGCGAAAGGAACCGCCATCTCACTTTTCAACTAAACTCGGGACATCCTCCAGTAGCTGGTCGCTCGTAGTAAGAATGAGGTGCTGCTACTAACTACTAGCTACTAGCTACTAGCTACTAGCTACTAGCTACTAGCTACTAGTTACCAGCTACTGATCAAATGTCAGAACACGAGACGGCCTTCGTTTTTCCCGGTCAGGGGAGCCAGTTCGCCGGCATGGGGAAAGACGTCGCGGCGGTCTCCACGGCCGCGCGGCGCGTGTACGACGAAATCGACGAGGCGCTCGGGTTCTCGATCTCGAAGCTCTGTTTCGACGGCCCCGAGGACGAGCTGAAGCTGACCGAGAACACGCAGCCCGCGATCCTGGCGACGTCGATGGCGCTGCTCGCGGCGCTTCGCGAGCGGGGGGAGATCGAGCCGGACATCGTCGCGGGGCATTCTCTCGGGGAGTACAGCGCGATCGTCTGCGCGGGCGGTCTCGCGGCGGCGGAGGCGGCGACGATCGTCCGGAGCCGCGGGCGCTTCATGCAGGAAGCCGTTCCGGTCGGCGAGGGCGCGATGGCCGCGATTCTCGGGCCGTCGCTCGAAGAGGTCGAAGCGATCTGCGCCGACGCGGCCGAGGGAGACGTCGTGTCGCCGGCGAACATCAATGCGCCCGGGCAGATCGTGATCGCCGGGACGCGGGCGGCGGTCGAGCGCGCGATCGCGATCGCGAAGCAGCGCGGCGTCCGTCGCGCGCTGCCGCTCCCGGTCTCGGCGCCGTTCCACTGCGCGCTCATGAAACCGGCGGAAGAGCGGCTCCAGCCTCTCCTCGATGCGGCGCGCTTCCACCCGCTCTACGTCCCGCTCGTCACCAACGTCGACGCGTCGCCGGTCGGTACCGAGCACGCCGTGCGCAACGCCCTCGTGCGGCAGGTCGTCTCCCCGGTGCGATGGGTTGATTCGGTGCAGCGGATGATCGCGATGGGCGTCAAGCGCTTCGTCGAAGTCGGCCCCGGCAGCGTCCTGACGGGACTGATCAAACGGATCGACGCCTCGGTGGAACTGATCAACGTGAACGACGTCGCCTCGCTGGAGACGTTCCTCGCGGCGAGCGGCGGATCGGAGGCAAGGTGAAGGTCGACCTCGAAGGAAAGATCGCGCTCGTGACGGGCGCGTCGCGCGGCATCGGCGAAGCCATCGCCCGCCGTCTCGGCGAGACCGGCGCGACCGTGCTCTGCGCGGCGCGAACGGAAGAGAAGGTGCGGGAGGTGGCCGACGCCATCACCGCGGCGGGAGGGACGGCGCGCCCCGTCGTTCTCGACATCGCCGCGGCCGACCTCCGCGACCGCGTGAAGAAGATCCTCGACGAGAACGAGCGGATCGACGTCCTCGTGAACAACGCCGGCGTCACGCAGGACGACCTCTTCATCCGCATGAAGCCGGAGGCCTGGGATACGGTCATCCGGACGAATCTCGACGCCATGTTCCACCTGACGCAGGAAATCGTGAAGAAGATGATCCGCGCGAAGTGGGGACGCGTCATCAACATCTCCTCGGTCGTCGGTCTCGCCGGCAACCCGGGGCAGGTCAACTACGCCGCGTCCAAGGCCGGGATCATCGGCTTCACCAAGGCGCTTGCTCGCGAGCTCGGGAGCCGCGGCGTACGCGCGAACGTCGTTGCGCCTGGCTACATCGCGACACGGCTGACCAA
>JBOGJQ010000552.1:0-2097 GCA_050745405.1 Thermoanaerobaculia bacterium
CTCTACTCCTACTACTCGTCCCAGCGGGCGCTCCGGGCGGCCGAGCTCCGGGAGGCGGAGCAGATGGCGCAGGAGATGGATCGCCGGCTGGCCGAGGTCCGCCGGGAGGTGGGGGAGCAGGTTGCGAGCCTGGCCGATCTGCCGCTCGGCAGCGTCGTGGAGGCCGCGACGACCGGCGAGGTCCGGTCGCCGATCGCGGGAATGATCGCGACGAAGATGAGCGCGATCGCGCCGTTCGTCGACTCGATCGAGATCCACCCCCCTGCAGCACCGCCGCGGACGGCCGAGCCGCCGGTTCCGGGAGCCGTCGCGCCCCCGGCTCCGCCCGCTCCACCCGCCGTCGTGATCGACATCGAGGAGATCATGCGGAACGTCGAACAGGCCCTCGAGTCCGTCGACGAGGTGGCCATCGAGAGGGAGGCGGAGAAGGCCGCGGAACAGTGGGCGGAAGGCTACACCAAGCAGATGGAAGCGTGGGCCGCGGAGCTCGAAAAGTGGGAGGCGCAGGAAAGCTTCACGATTCCGCCGATTCCGCCGATGCCCTCCGTCGCTCCTTCTTCCGAGCGAACGCTCGAGCAGGTCCGGCGGCAGGCGGAGCGAATCCAGCGGAGACGCGACCGCCCCTCCGAGAGGGAAGCCGATCGGCCGGCGGTCTCGGTCCGCCCCGCGACAGGCGGAGAGCGCCGGGAAGAGCAGGCGCGGATCCTGTTCGGCCACGATCTCGACCTGCCGGTGGAGCGGCACGGCGAGATCGTCGGCGAGATCCGGCCGCGTCTCCGTCCCGAGATGCTCATCGCGAGCATCCTCGAGCTTGCCGGGCGCGGAAACGATGAGATCCCATTTGCGGTCGACCGCGAGGGAACGCTCTATGCGCCCAACGAGCCTTCGCGAGAGAAGGTGGCCGCCCTCGGCGTGACGGATTCCGACGCGCTCGGCCAGCGGAAGCGGATCCTCGACAATTGGGTCATCGCGACGTCGCGTCACGAGGAGAGCGGCCTCACGCTCGGCATCGCGCGGCCGATCCGCGAGCCGCTCGCCGACATCCGCCGCGCCGCGGGACGCAACTTCGCGTACGGCATCGGCCTGATCGGCATCGCTCTCATCGGAATGATCCCGATCGCGAACCACATGGCGCGCGACGTCGAAGTCGTCACCGACGGAGCCGAGCGGATCGCGCAGGGAGATCTCGACACGGAGGTGCCGGTCCGCTCGAAAGGAGAGCTGGGCGCGCTCGCCGTCGCGTTCAATCAAATGGCGCGCGACCTCCGCGACCACCAATCCCGCCTCGTCCACGAGGAGCGGCGCCGCAAAGAAGAAGAGATCCAGCGTCGCCTCCTCGCCGCCGACTTCGACCGCAAGAGCCAGGAGCTCGAGGAGGCGCGTCGTTTTCAGCTCTCGCTCCTTCCGAAGCAGTTGCCGGACATCCCGGGTGTCGAGATCGCCGTCTACGTACGGACGGCGACGGAGGTCGGCGGCGACTATTACGACTTCCACGTCGGCGAGGACCGTCGTGACCTGACGATCGCCGTGGGCGATGCGACGGGGCACGGCGCGCGCGCGGGCACGATGGTCACGATCGTCAAAAGCCTATTCTCGACCTACCGGACCGACCGTTCTCCCGGCGCGTTTCTCGCCGAAGCGGGTGACACGGTGCGGCGGATGGAGCTGGGACGGATGACGATGGCGCTGCAGCTGGTGCGGCTGACCGGAAACCGGCTGACGCTCGCGTCGGCCGCGATGCCGCCGGCGCTCGTGTATCGCGCGGCGACGGGACACGTCGACGAGCTCTTGCCCGTCGGCATGCCCCTCGGCACGTTCGACGCGGCGTACGCGGAGCTCACGGCCCAGGTCGCGCCCGGCGACACGCTCCTCCTGATGAGCGACGGTTTCCCCGAGCTGCTCGATCGCGAGGGCGAGCCGCTGGGGTACGCCGGCGTCGAAGCGGCGTTCGCGAACGTCGCGTCCGAGTCACCGGACGACGTGATCGCGGCACTCGCTTCGGCCGCGAGCGCGCGAACCGGCGGCGCCCCGCCGAACGACGACATCACGTTCGTCGTCGTGAAATTAGTAGCTAGTAGCTCGTAGCTAGTAGCTAGT
>JBOGJQ010000553.1:0-4668 GCA_050745405.1 Thermoanaerobaculia bacterium
GACCTCGATCGCGCCGCGCGTCTCGCGCCGCACGACGCACTCGTCGTCGTGTCCGGGGCGACGCGCCGCTTTCTCTCCCGCGTCGATCCGGCGCTGACTCTCGATCTGACGAGCCGCGAGCTGCGGCGGGAGCTCGCCCGGCGCGGGTTGCGCGTGGACCTGCGCGAGACGATCGACGCCGTCCTTCGGTTTGGCGATCTCGAGAAGTTCTCCCCGGCCGGCGCGCGCGGCGCGGATCGCGACGCGCTCATCGCTGGCGCGCGGCAGCTCGCGGATCTCGCGCCGGGAGGGGAGCGATGAGGTTCGCGACGCCCGCGGCGTTCCTTCTCCTCATCGTCCTGGCGGCGCGGCTCGCTCTGCTCGTCCGCGACGTCGTTCGCCGCGACGGCGCGTTCCGCTTCTCGTCTCTGGCGATCGTCTCGGCCGGCCGCTCGATCCGCTCGCGCACCTGGTGGGTTCCGTTCGCTCTCGAGACCGCCGCGCTGACGCTCCTCGTCGTCGCGCTCGCCCGTCCTCAATACGTCGAGCAGGTCATCGAGGAAAGGCGCGGCATCGACATCGTCGTCGTCCTCGACGCTTCCGGCAGCATGGCGGCCGAGGATTTTCAGCCGCAGAACCGTTTCGGGGTCGCGAAGGAGCTCGTCGGGCGGTTCATCGGGAGCCGCGAGAACGACCGGATCGGCGTCGTCACGTTCGGCCAGCGCGCCGCAACGCGCGTCCCGATCACGTTCGATCGCCGCATCGCGCGCGAGGCCCTGGCCGAGGCGGAGATCGGTGAAAACGGCGACGGCACGGCGATCGGCACCGCGATCGCGACGGCGGTGAATCGCCTCCGCACGTCGGACGCGAAGAGCCGCGTCATCATTCTTCTCACCGACGGCGTGAACAATGCGGGATCGATCGAGCCGGAGACCGCGGCGGAGCTGGCGGAGAAGCTCGGCCTGCGCCTCTACACGATCGGCGTCGGGAGCTACGGCCCGGTGCCCGTGCCGATCCGGATGCAGAACCCGATCACCGGGGAGATCGAGACCGTCTACCAGAACATCCGCGCGGACCTCGATGACGCGCTACTGCGCCGCATCGCCGAGCGGACCGGCGGCAAGTATTTCCGGGCGACGGACGAGCGGGCGCTCGCCGATGTCCTGGAGACGATCGACATGCTCGAGAAGACCCCGCTCGCGGCGCCTCCGGAGCTCGTCGTCGACGAATTGTTTGGCGCGCCGGCCGCCGCGGGGCTCGCCCTCCTCGCGCTCGCCTTCCTGTTCGGAGAAACGTTATGGATGCGCTTGCCGGCGTGACGTTCGGCGATTCGGGCGCCCTCGCGCTCCTCGCGGCGCTTCCTCTCGTCGCGTGGTTCGCGTGGGCGCGCGAGCGCGCCCGGCGCCTGCGCGCCGACGCGTTCGCCTCGGAGCGCATCCGCGGCGTCCGCTTTCCCGCGCGCGCGCTTCGTCCGCTGTTCGTCACGCTCGGCCTCGGCCTTGCGGCCTTGGCCTTGAGCGCGCCGCGGTTCGGATTCGAGCTCCGCCCCGTCCTCCACGACGAGGGGACGACGGTGATCGCGATCGACGTCTCGAACAGCATGGCCGCGGAGGACATCGGGATCTCGCGCCTGGAGGGGGCGAAGGCGATCGCCCGCCGGATCGCTCTCGAGGAGAAAGGGCGCGTCGCGCTGATCGCGTTCGAGTCGATCGGCGTTCTCGTGTCGCCGTTCACGACCGACACGACCGCGGTCGCGGACCTCATCGATTCCCTCGTCCCCGGCGAGCTCGCCCTTCCCGGTTCCGATCTCGGCGCCGCGATCCTGACGGCCGTCGATTACCTCGAGAAAAGTGGCGGCGGAGGGCGTCGCGAGATCGTTCTGATCAGCGACGGCGAAGACCAGGGGTCGCTCCGGGAGCGCGCCGTCGAAATCGCGCGCGAGCGCGGTATCGCCGTGACGACCGTCGCCGTCGGTGCGACAGAGGGGGTGACGATCCCGTCGCCACGGACGGGCGAGCCGCTGCGGACCGAAGAAGGAGAGATCGTGACGACGCGCGCGAACCCGGAGACGCTCGCGGAGATCGCGGAGGCGACGGGCGGCAGGGCGTTCGTGAATCCGTTCGACGAGCGCGCGCTCGCGGCGATCGCGGCGAAGGCGCCGGGCGAGGTCACGGCGGAGGAAGGACGGATGCAGCGCGTTCCCGTCGAGCGTTTCCAGTGGCCTCTCGCGGCGGGACTCCTTCTCCTTCTGGCGGGATCGTTCGCGAATCGAGGTGCGGAATGAAGGCCGCCGTCGCCGTCGTGGCGCTCGCCGCGTCCATCGCCTCGTGGCCTTTCTTCCGTGCGGGCAATTCCGCGCGGTGGACCGAGGAGGGGAGGGCGGCGTTCGCCGGGGGGCGGTTCGAAGAGGCAATCGAAGCGTTCGGCGCGGCGGAGGCGGCGCGGCCGCATCCGGTCGCAACGTACAACCGCGGGACGGCGCTCGTCGGCGCGGGAGATGTCGAGAAGGGGGTGCCGCTCCTCGAATCGGTCGAGTCGGAGCCCGCCGTCGCGACCGATGCGCTTTTCAATCGCGGCAATGCCGCGTTCGCCGCGGCGCAGTGGGACGCGGCGATCGCGCGATACGAGGAAGTGCTCCGCCGCGATCCGTCGGCGGCCGACGCGAAGCGGAACCTCGAGATCGCGCTGCGGCGGCGCCAGGCGGCGCCGCAGGAGCAGGAGCAGGGACAGTCGGGCGAGCGGACGCCGGAGCCGCGGCCTGGCGAAGGAGGCGCGGAGCAGCCGGTTCCGTCCGAGCCGGAGGGAAAGACGCGCGAGCAGATGTCTCCCGAGGAAATCCTCCGCGCGATCGCGCAGCAGGAACGCGAGGAGCTGCAGCGGATGCGCCGCGCGCGCGCGGGCGCGCGCCGCGCGGTCGGGTGGTGATGCGGTTCCTACGGCGTGGCGCGAAAGCCTCAGAGCTGTCATCCCTCGCCTCACGGCTCGGGATGACAGTCGTCATATTCCTTCTCGCGTTTCCGAACTTTCTCTTCGCCGCCAGCACCCTCCGCGTCGACCGCGGCACGGTGCGCGTCGGCGAGGAGTTCCGGATCGAGATCGCCCTCGAAGGCGAAGACGCGACGATCGGCCGTCTTCCCATCCCGCTGACGAACGTCGAGATCGTCGCGGGTCCCGAGGTCTTCAGCGAGTTCACCTGGGTCAACGGCCGGATGACGCGGCGGAAGGTCCTCCGCTACACGGCGCGTCCGCTCGGGGAGGGGAGGGCCGTCGTCGGTCCGATTCGGATGTGGGTCGACGGGAAGCGCTTCGAGCTCGAGGGAGCCGCGCTGCGCGTGCTGCCGGCGATCGATCCCGAGAGCCGGACGCCGGGAGCGATCCTGCGCCAGATGGAGCGCGACGGCCGCGAGGCCGTCTTTCTCGCGGCCGAGGCGTCGACGACGCGCGCGGTCGTCGGGCAGCAGATCGTCGTCACGTGGGTTCTCTATGCGCGCGATGCCGTGACGACGCCGACGATCACGGCGCTGCCCGACTTCGAGGGATTCTGGGTCGAGGAGATTCCGCTTCCGGACGGGCGTCCGGGCGAGGAGATGATCGGCGGCGAGGTCGTGACGCGCGCGGAGATCCGGAAGGCGGCTCTCTTTCCGCTGCGCGCGGGGACGCTCGAGGTGGGCGAGCTCGCGATCCGCTCGGGCGTGATCCGGCTGCGCGATCCGTTCGGCTTCGGCGGCGCGTTCCGGTCGGGCGTCGTGAACGTCGTTCGGACGTCGCAGCCGCTGCGGATCGAAGTCGATCCCGTCCCGGCACAGGCGCAGGTCGTCGGCGAGTTCTCGATGCGGTGCACCGACCCGGTGTCGCGCGGCGGCGGGCCCGCGGCATTCGAAGTGCGCGTCGAGGGGAGCGGCAACCTGCGGACCGCGCCGTCGCCGTCGTTCGTGACTCCGCCGGACGGCGAATGGCAGGTCAATCCGCGCGACGTCGAGGTCTATCCGGCCTCGAATGGAGTCGCGATGCGCCGGCACTGGACCTACATTCTCCTTGGGAACGCGGTGCGCGGCCGGAGCGTGCCGCCGCTCGAGCTGCGCGCGTGGAGCCCGGAGGAGCGTCGCATCGAGACGCTGCGTTGCGAGCCGGGGGAGATCGCGGTGATGGAGGCGGCGCAGACGCCCGCTCCGGCGCCATCGCGCGTCGAAGCGGTGATCGAGGAAGAGGACGCGCCGTCACCGCCGTGGCCCGCGGCCGCGGCGATCGCTCTCCTTCTCGCGGGCGGCGGCGTCTGGCTCGCGTTCGTGCGGCATCGCGACCGCCTCCGTCCCGACGAGCGGCGCATCCTCGACCGCGCGGACGAGCCGCGCGCGATGAAGGAGGAAGTCCGCGCGCTCCTGCGCGAGCGGAACCACGACGAGGCGGCGCTCTATCGCGGCGAGTCCCCGCTCGCGGATGCGTTCCGTGCGCTCTGGTCGCTCCTCGACGTCCTCGAAAAAGAGCCGTGGGAGAAGGAGCGCTCGCAGGACGACCTGCGGCGGCGCGTGCGCGAGTTCGTGAGGAGGGTGTGAATGTGGGCGCGCCGTCCCGGCGCGCACCCGGTGCGGGGAGTGACGTTGCCCTGGAGGAGCTCGCGGCGGGACGCCGCGGCCACGACACGGGACGCCGAAGGCGTCCAAGACGCGTAGCCGGGGGTCGCCGCAGGCG
>JBOGJQ010000554.1:0-13291 GCA_050745405.1 Thermoanaerobaculia bacterium
GTGTGACGCGGCATCGGCGTTCGGCGGGAGAGCGAATATTCGTTTTCCCGCCGACCTGAGTCGCTCCGTTGACGGATTCCCCACCCGTCCCTGATCCCTCGCTACGCTCGGGATGACCAACATCGAACAACGAACGAGTCATACAATCCACCGGGTGGAGATCGTCTTTTTCGGGACGCCGGAGTTCGCGGTGCCTTCTCTCCGGACTCTCCTCCTCTCGTCGCATCGCGTGAAGCTGGTGGTCGCGCAGCCGGATCGTCCCGCCGGGCGCGGCATGAAGCTCCGAAAACCGCCCGTGGCGGAGGTCGCGCTCGAGGCGGGCGTCCCGCTCGTCCAGCCGGCGAAGATTCGCGACGAATCATTTCTGAGCGACATCGAAAAGACGGCCGCCGAGGTCGCCGTGGTGGTCGCGTACGGCCGGATCCTTCCGGCGTCGCTCCTCGGGATCCCGCGGCACGGATTCGTGAACGTCCACGCGTCCCTGCTCCCCAGGTACCGCGGGGCGGCGCCGATCCAGCGGGCGATCGCTCACGGCGACCGCGTCACCGGCGTGTCGATCATGAAGCTCGACGAGGAGATGGACCACGGTCCCGTGTACGCGACCGAGAGGACGCCGATCGAATTCGACGAGCGCGCGCCATCGGTCGCGGCGCGGCTCGCCGTCCTCGGGGGCGCGCTGCTCGTCGACGTCCTCGACGAGATCGAGCGAGGGACGGCCGTCGCGAAAGAGCAGGACCACGACGCCGCGACGTACGCGCCGAAAGTCGAGAAGCGGGAAGGGGAGGTCGCTTGGAGCGATCGGGCGCTGGCGATCTACGACCGCTTCCGCGCGTTCGATCCGTGGCCCGGAACCTTCACCATAATTCGCGGCGAGAGCGTCCGTCTCGTCGACATCACTCCGGTGATCCCGCGGCAGTCGCTTCCCCCTGGAACGGTGCTCGAGGTCGGCGCGAGCGATCTCGTCGTCGCGTGCAGCGAAGGGGCGCTTCGTGTCCGGATGGCGCAGCGGCCCGGAAAGAAGCCGGCGCCGGCGGCGGACCTGGCGCGCGGGTGGTCGATCGCCGCGGGGGCGATGCTGGGGTGAGCGGCTCCGGCATCAACGAGCGGGAGCGGGCGTGGACGGCGCTGCGCCGCGTCGAGAGCCGGAAGGTCCGCGCCGATCGGGCCGTGAGCGACGCGGTCGCGACCGACGTGGAAAAGGGATTCGTCACGACGGTGGTACGCGGCGCGACGCGGTGGCGGCCGCGCCTCGACTTTCTCATCGAGAAGCTCGCGCGGCGGAGCCTCGGCTCGGTGGACGCGGACGTGGCAACGCTCCTGCGCGCCGCGCTGTACGAACTGCTCGAGATGCGGTCGCCGTCGTACGCCGTCGTCAACGAATACGTCGGCATCGCCGCACGGCGCCTGCCACGGGCCAAAGGATTCGTCAACGCCGTTCTGCGCGAGGCGACGCGCGTGCCGCTCGAGACCCTCGTACCCGAAGGGTCGTCGCTCCGGGCGCTCGCGGCGAAGACGGGGCATCCCGAATGGCTCCTCGGCCGGTGGATCGAGCAGTTCGGACGCGAGCGCGCCGTCCGCATCGCGATGGCGGACCAGGAGCCGTCGTATCCCGATCTGCTCGTGAACACGCGGCGGACGACCCTGGAGGCCGCGACGGCGCTGCTCGCCGAAAAGGGTATCGAGGCGAGCGCGTCGCCGTTCGGGATTCCAATGCTGCGCCTGCGCGGATCGGTCGCGCCGCTCGAGGACGAGATCGCGAAGGGGATGTTTCACCCGATGGACGAGGGGAGCTGGCTCGTCGCGGCGCTTGTCCCGCCGGGAGGGCGCGTCCTCGATCTCACGGCGGCGCCGGGAGGAAAGACGCTCGCGATGACGCTTCGCGGATCGCGCGTCGTCGCGCACGACGCGTCCGTCTCGCGTCTTTTCACGCTGCGCGAGACGTGCGCGAGGTTCCTCGACGAGGTGCCGCCGATCGTCGCGGGCGACGGGCGTCACCCAGCGTTTCGCGGAAAGTTCGATGCGATTCTGATCGACGCCCCCTGCAGTGCGACCGGAACGCTGCGGAAGAATCCGGAAGTGCGCGTTCGTCTCGAGGAGCGCGATCTCGGGGGATACGCCGAGCGGCAGGCGGCGATCCTGCGGGCGGCGGAGCCGCTCGCCGCGCTCGAGATCGTTTACGCGACTTGCTCTCTCGAGCCGGAGGAGAACCGCGACGTCGTCGACGCCTTCCTGCGCGAGTTCCGCGATTGGGAGATCGCCGACGCGACGCCGCGCGTTCCCGCGCGGCTGCGCGACGCGGTTCGCGACGGCGTGCTCGTCCTCACTCCCGACCTCGGCACCGACGGATTCACGGCGACCGTATTGCGACGTCGCTCGTAAGAATAAGTCCTCGTCGCGAGCCGCGATCGCGAGTGTGCGAAAAAGCGCGATTTCATGCGGAGTTTCTCGTTGACAATCCCCGGACCTTCTCTTAGATTGACGACCGTCCGCACGACACAACGAGCATCGCATCAGGAGGAGCACTTATGGCTGGAAAGGCCGACGTCGTCAGCACGATCGCCGATCAGGCAGGAATCTCGAAGAAGGAGGCGACCGCTGCGTACGACGCGTTCGTGAACTACATCGCCGAATCGTGTCAGCGCGGCGAGCGCTGCGCGATCCCCGGCCTCGGCAGCTTCTCGGTCTCCGAGCGGAAGGCACGCACGGGCCGCAATCCGCGGACGAACGAGGCGATCCAGATCCCCGCGAGCCGCAACGTCCGCTTCAAGGCCGGCAAGGATCTCAAGACCTCGCTGAACGTGAAGAAGCGCGGTCGCAAGTAAGAAGGGCCCCGAGGTTCCGCGTTGCGAAAAGGACGCTCCGCGAGCGTCCTTTTTCATTTCAGAGCGTGAGCCATGGCCGGGGGACGAAGATCCGCTCGTAGAGATTGATCGCGTAGCGATCCGTCATCCCGGCGATGAAGTCGACGGTGAGCCGGTCGACCGGCTCGCCGCCGTCCACGTCGAGGTACTCGTCGGCATGCGCGGCGACGTGCTCGAAGAGCGCGACGAGCATCGCCTGCGCCTTCTCGAACTCCCGCCGGATCTGCGGCAGGAAATAGAGGCGCTCGAACATGAAGGCGCGGAGATCCTCGAGCGCCTGGTAGACCTCCGGCGACATCGCGATCGACTCGTAGTCGCGGGCGAGAGTCGCGTCGATCACGTCGCGGACCATCGTGGCGATGCGCTCGCGCGCCGAGTCGCCGAGAACCTTCCGGATCGGTGCGGGAATCTCGTCCTCGCGGAGAAGGCCGGCGCGGATGCCGTCGTCGATGTCGTGATTCACGTAGGCGACGATGTCGGAGATCCGGACGACGTCTCCTTCGAGCGTCAGCGCACGCGCTTTCGGCCGTGAGCGGAGAAGCTCCCCTTTCTCGCCTTTCGAGTGTTTCAGGATCCCGTCGCGGACTTCGACAGTGAGGTTGAGGCCGTGCCCATCGTTCTCGAGCTTCTCGACGACGCGGACCGACTGGCGATAGTGATTGAAGCCGCCGTGGACGAGCTTGTTGAGGGCGGCCTCGCCCGCGTGACCGAACGGGCTGTGCCCGAGATCGTGGCCAAGCCCGATCGCCTCCGCGAGAACTTCGTTGAGGCGCAGGGCCTTCGCGATCGTCCGCGCGATCTGCGTGACCTCGAGGACGTGCGTGAGGCGCGTGCGGTAGTGGTCCCCCTCGGGGGCGAGGAAGACCTGCGTCTTGTGCTTCAGGCGCCGGAACGCCTTCGAATGAATGATACGGTCGCGGTCGCGCTGATAGGAGGGGCGGAGGTCGTCCTCCGGCTCCTCGCGATCGCGTCCCCGAGTTTCGGCGCTCCGCGCCGCGCGCGGGGCCAGCGTGTCCTGCTCGATCCGCTCGAGCATTTCCCGAATCGACATGGCGGAGATTCTAGACGGGTGTCGCGGCGGCGGAAGCGCGTTGTGGCGAGGAGGGGGGCGGTCTACAAGATGTAGCGGGACGGCGGGATGGGAGGGGGACTCGGTCCACAGGCCGTAGACACGCCGGGATAGAATGCGCCGCGATGGCGGAGTTCGCGGGGCGGATCGCGATGGTGGTCGGCGCGTCGGCGGGCATCGGACGTCGCGCGGCCGAGCGTCTGCTGGCGGAAGGGGCGCGGGTCGGCCTCCTCGCGCGGCGCGGCGATCGCCTCCGCGCTCTGGAGGCGGACGCGGGTGGCGCGGCTCTCGCGCTCGAGGCCGACGCGACCGACCCGGCCGCCGTCGACAGCGCCTTTGCCGAGCTCGAAAGAAGCCTCGGCCCGTGCGAGCTCCTCGTCTGCTCGGCGGGTCTGGTCGATCCGCGGCCGCTCGCCGCGACCTCGGCCGAGCAGTGGGAGCGCTCGATCGCGGCGAACCTTCATGCCGTCTTTCATCCGGTCCGCCGCGCTCTCCCGGCGATGATCGCCGCCGGACGCGGTGCGATCGTCTGCATCGCGTCGATCTCCGGCGTGGTCGGATCGAGCAAGTTTCCGGGGCTTGTCCCGTACGCGACGGGGAAGGCGGCGGTGATCGGCTTCGCCGAGGCGCTCGCCGCGGAAGTCGCTCCGGACGGGATCCGCGTGAACGCGCTCAGCCCCGGCTCGGTCGACACGGAAATGCTGCGCGCCGCCAATCCCGACGCGGTGCCGCGGATCACGACCGACGAGGTCGCGGATTCGATCCTGTTTCTGCTTTCCGATCGGTCCCGCCCGATCAGCGGACAGAACCTCCATGTCTACGGCGCCTGATTCGTTCCCGTCTCACCGGCCGACCTTCGCCGAGGTCGATCTGCGCGCGTTCGACCGGAATCTCGCGGCGATCGCCGCGCGCGTTCCGCCGGAGTCGCGCGTGATCGCCGTCCTGAAGGCGAACGCGTACGGACACGGCGCGGTCGAGCTGGCGCGGCGATGCGAGGGGAGAGCGGAGGGGCTCGCCGTCGCGCTGCTCGAGGAGGCGCTCGAGCTCCGGAGCGCAGGGATCGCTCTGCCGATCCTCGTTCTGGGACCGCTCGCGGCGGGACAGTTCGACGCCGCGTTCGAGGCGGACGTGACGCCGGGTCTCGTCGGGCCGGAAGAGCTCGAGGCGCTCGCGTCCCGCGCGCGCGCCACGGGATGGAGCGGCGAGGTCCACGTGAAGCTCGACAGCGGCATGGGGCGGATGGGATTCGTCGAGGGTGACCTCGAGCGTCTCGCCGGCGAGCTCCGCCGCCTCGAGGGCGTGCGCGTCGCGGGGATCTACACGCATTTCGCGAACGCGTCGGATCCGGCCGATCCATACACGACGGTACAGCTCGAAAGGTTCGACGCGATGACGCGCCGGCTGCGCGAGCTCGGCGTCGAAGCGCCCCTGCACCACGCCGCGAACAGCGCCGCGATCGTGCGCGGCATCGTCCGTCCGGGCGACTGGGTCCGCGCCGGGATCGTCCTGTACGGTGCCGAGCCGCTCGATGCCGGCACCGCGCGCCTCGAGCCCGTCCTTCGCTGGACGACGCGCATCGCGCGTCTCAAGGACCTCCCGCCCGGCAGCCCGATCGGATACGGGAGAACGTTCACGACCTCGCTGCCGAGCCGGATCGCAACGCTTCCGGTCGGCTACGCCGACGGCTACGCGCGCAATCTCTCGAACCAGGCCGATGTGCTCGTCGCCGGCCGGCGCACCCCGGTCGTCGGCCGCGTCTCGATGGATCTCGTCACGATCGACGTGACGGATCACCCGCACGTCGCGCCGGGCGACCCCGTCACGCTCCTCGGACGCGACGGCGACGCCGAGATTCCCGCCGAAGAGCTCGCGGCGAAGCTGGGAACGATCTCGTACGAGGTGCTCTGCGCGATTTCGGCGCGGGTGCCGAGGGTGTATCGGGACGGGGAGAAGCTGTTTCCAGGTGAATAAGACGAGCGTGGCCGCGGCGTCTCGCCGCGAGCCTTTCGGCGGCAGCGTGGCGCCCGAAAGGGTGCGCGCCGGGACGGCGCGCCCACATCGTCCTATTGGTCCCAGTATCGTTCCCCCCTTACAATCCGCCTTCCGATGCCTTCCGTCGTCACCCGTGTCTTCGAGCCCGTCGGCTTTCTCTTTCTCCGCGTTTTCGAAGAGACGGGACGCTGGTTTCAGATGCTCGCGAGGACGGCGAGCTGGGCCATGCGCCGCCCGTTCGAAGTCCGCGAGTGGCTGCGCCAGATGGTCCGGCTCGGCGTCGACTCGATTCCGGTCGTCTTCCTCACGACGATGTTCACCGGCATGGTCATGGCGCTGCAGACGTTCGAGGGGTTCCGCCGGGTGCACGCCGAGAGCTTCGTCGCGAGCGTCGTCTCCCTCTCGATGGTCCGGGAGCTCTCGCCCGTGCTGGTCGGCCTCATGGTGACGGGGCGCGTCGGCTCGTCGATGGCGGCGGAGATCGGCACGATGCGCGTCACCGAGCAGATCGACGCTCTGGAGGCGCTCGCGACGAATCCGATCCACTATCTCTTCGTCCCGCGCGTTCTCGCCGGGATCGTCATGCTGCCGTTCCTCGTCGTGCTCGGTGACGCGATCGGCATCTTCGGGGGCTATCTCGTCGCCGTGAAGCTGCTGGGCGCGAACCCGGTGATCTACCAGCAGAACACGTGGCGGTTTCTCGACCTGAACGACGTCTGGAGCGGTCTGATCAAGGCGGCGGTCTTCGGCCTCCTCCTCACGTTGACGGGTTGCGTCAAGGGGTACTACACGAGCGGCGGCGCGGAGGGCGTCGGCCGGTCCACGACGAGCGCCGTCGTCGTCGCGTCCCTCCTCATTCTCCTCAGCGACTTTTTCCTGACGAAGATCCTCTTCTGATGCCTACTTCGACCCGCCGCCACACCGAGGAAGTCGTCGTCTCGCTCCAGGGCTTGCGCAAGGCGTTCGGTGCGAAAGAGGTCCTGCGCGGATTGTCGCTGGAGGTGCATCGCGGCGAGTCGGTGGTGATGGTCGGCGGATCGGGGACGGGGAAAAGCGTGACGCTGCGCCACATCATCGGCCTGATCCGGCCCGATCGCGGCCGCGTCCTGATCGAGGGCCAGGACATCGGCGCGCTGAACGGGAAGGAGCTGAACGCGATCCGGCGGAAGTTCGGGATGAGCTTTCAGGAGGGCGCGCTCTTCGACTCGATGAGCGTGTTCGAGAACATCGCGTTTCCGCTGCGGCGCCACACGCGCATGACCGAAGGCGAGATCCGCGACCGCGTCTTCGAATGTCTCGAGATGGTTCACCTGAGCGGCGTCGACGGGAAGCGGCCGTCGGAGCTCTCAGGAGGGATGCGGCGGCGGGTCGGATTCGCGCGGGCGATCTCGCTCTCGCCCGAGATCCTCCTGTTCGACGAGCCGACCACGGGACTCGATCCGGTGATCAGCGACGTGGTCGCCGACCTGATCGTCGAGATGGACGAGAAGCTCGGCGCGACGGCGATCACGATCACGCACGACATGAAGGTGGCGTTCAAGATCGCGGACAAGATCGCGATGATCTACGGCGGCCGCATCATCGAGGAAGGGACGCCCGAGGAGTTCGAGCGCTCGTCGGATCCGTGCGTGCGGCAGTTCCTCGAGGGGCGAGCCGAGGGGCCTCTGACCGAGGAGGCTCAGGCGGCGGAGTCGGCGACGGCGAGCGCGAGGATGTAGTCGTCGTCGAGCCGCGCCGTCTCGATCGTGCCGCGGCTCTTCGAATCCTCGTAGTGGAAGAGGAGCCCGTCGGGCCGGACGCCGGCGATGCGAATGCGGATGCCGCGATACCACCCCGGCATCGAGTGCAGCTTGTACCCGGCCTCTTTCGCGCTCCAGAAGTGAATCAGCGAATCGGCGAGATCGGTCTCGCGCCACGCGGCGACCTCGTCGTCGTTCAGGAAGAACTTCGTCGCGCGCTCGGCGAGAGGCCGCGTCTTCTGCAGATCGGCGCCGATGCGGCGTTCGCTCAACGCTGCCGCCCCTGCCCACTCGGAGTGCGTGATCGAGACCGTCTGCGGGAACGTGCGCCCCGCGATCGCGAGCGCCGGCCGCCGGTACGCCGAGTCGACCGTGCACTCGCCATGCGAGGCGCACAAGCCGTTCTCGACCGCGAGAAGCTTCGTCGCGAGGCGGCTCGCCGCCCATTCCGCCCGCCGCTTCTCCCGCCGGAACCCGTCGATCCGCCGGCGCTCGGCGTCCGTGAAATAGCGGTCGAGATCTTCGGGAGCGACGTCGCGGACGACACACGCGGTGGCCTGCCACCGCGGGGGGACGGCGAGTCGGATCATCGTGTCGTGGGGAATGCCCGCACGAACTCGTGAATTCCGCTCGCGCCGTCGACGACCGAGGCCCATCCGACGACGGTCCCCTCGAGGACGTCGATCCGGATCGCGAGCGGCTCGTCGAACGCGACGCCGAGTTGCCCTTCCGCATCGACGAGCTGCCACGCCTTCTCCTCCTCGATCGCCACCTGGACGAGCGCCCCCGCCGGACTTCCGTCCGGACGGCGCGCCTGGATGCGGACGTGTGCCGGGACGAGGCCGAAATTGATGACGCCGACGTTGATGCGCCGCGCTCCGCCGCCCGCGGGAGCGATGAGGGTCAGCGCCCCCTTCTCCTCCCGCGCGGTCGCGGCATCGCCGAGGGAGAAGGGGAGGGCCCGCGAAGGAACCCCCCCGCGCGCGCGGTCGCGCGTCTCCGCCGCGACGAGCGGCGCGCGGTCGACCGCGTGCTCGATCCAGAGAACGCCGATGCTTGCCGGCATCCCGAAGAGGCTCCGGGACGCATCGCGCACGATCCGCAGCTCGCCGGGCGCGATCGACAGCGTCCGGTCGCGCGTCCCCCGATTGCTGGCGTAGCGGAGAAAGAGCTCGACGGGCTCCGCGTGCGGGTTCTGCACGAGAAGGTCGGAGACCCAGAACGCTCCCGCCGCTCCGGCGGCGCTGCCGAGCGGAACGACCCGGCGCTCGCGCGGCGCGGGGATCTCGCCGGGCAGATGGATCGCGCGAAGGTACGCCTCCGGCTCGGGGTCCCTCGCGCCGCGGCGGCGCGTCCAGATCTCCACACCCCGGATGGTGCGACGGTGCTCGTATCGGTCGCCGAGATAGGCGGCGATCGCCTGGGCGCGCACCTCGTTCGGGATGCCGTCGAAGCGGTCGTACCCCTCCGGCGAATCACGGACGACGACCGGAGGACGCGATTGCTCGAGATCGCGAATGATCTCGAGCTGCCATTCCGCCGGAGACGCGATCGGGATCTGGAAGAAGCGCGTCGGGTTCCGTCGATCGGCGAAGAAGTAGAACGCGGGCTGGTTGGAGAAGTCGAACATCGCTCCGCCGGGCGGGGACCACCGGCGGATCTCGGCGACGACGTGCTCGATCCGATCCCGGAGAGTCGCGCCGACGGCATCGGGAGATGCGCCCGCCGTCCGCGCGCGGTACGCGATGACGCTGTCGAGCCGGGTCGAGAGAAGATCGGGAATCCATAGAAGGCTCCCGAGAAGAGGGACGGCGGCGAGAGCCGCTCCCGCGAGGATGACGCGCGCGCGGGGCTCGCGCTCGCGCCAGACGCGCCGCGTCGCCCGCGCGGCGACGACGAAGAAAGCCACGAGGAGCGGCGCCACGAGAAATGCCGAGAAATACTGATGCTGGAAATCGGCGCGTCCGAGAGCGCTTCTCTGCGTGATGACTCCGAACGCCGTCAGCAGCAGAAGCGCGAGGTCGATTCTGCCGGGCTCCCGGCGCGAGCGAAGACGGACGAGAACGACGACCGCGGCGACGGCCAGGACGAGGGGGTTCAGCAGAAAGCGCGCCGTCGGGCCGAGCACGAGATCCGCGATCGATCGCAGGCTCATGTCGCCGCGCATCGCGGCGGGAAGATCGGGAAACGGCAGCGACCAGACGGCATCGATCGTACGGGGCACGTCGATGAAGGACGTTTGAAGAAACGCGCCCAGGGCGCCGTGACTCGCGAGCCAGAGGGCGAACGGCGCGGCGCCCGCGACGAGGCCGGCGAGCCACGCGCCGAGCGATCCGGCGAGCGCCCGCGCGAGCCCAGTCCGGCGGCTCCACGCCGTCCACACCGCGATCGTCACGATCGATCCGGCGCACGCGTAGACGCCGATATCGAGGCTGTAGAAGAGCGCGAGAGCGGTCGACGCTCCCGCGGCCGCGAGGAGAATCGCGCTCCGCCGCCAGAGCGCCGCGAGGAGCAGCGCGGCCACGACGAGCTCCACGAGCGCGCGCGGGTTTTCCACGAACGTCGTCGAGCCGAGCGCGACGACCGCGAGCGCCAGAGGGATCGAATCGAACGCGGCGAGCGCCAGGAACCAGAGCGCGACGATCGACAGGACGCTCATCGTGACGACGCGCGCCGCGGCGACGCCGGCGTCGCGCCCGAGCCACTCCATCAGCATCGCGTCGAGAAAACCGTCCTCGAGCATGCCGTGAAGGACGAACGTGTCGCGGTACGGGACGTCGTCCGCGAGGTAATCCGAAGCCGGCCCGAGCGACTCGCCGCGGTGAAACAGGTCGAGCCACGCGGTCAGGTTCGCGTTCGAGCTCCAGCCGATGACGAAAAGGAGAAGCGGGATGCCGGCGACGGCAACGGCGTGGCGAACGGCGCGGCCGGCGCGCTCTCCGGGACGTTCCGGTCTCGCGCCGAGCGCTCCCGCGACAACCCCGGCGATCGCTGCCGCCACGACGACCGTTGCCGCCGGCGCCGGCGCGAGGCGCGTCAGGGGGATGACCGGAAGCAGCACCAGCGGCGAGGCTCCCACCGCAATGCGCGCGAACGTCCCCTCCGCCGCGCCGCCGCGCGCGAGCGACGCCGCGCGCGCGAGTCCGGCCACGATGATCCAGAAAAGCGCCGCGAACAGCGCGACGAACGGGAGCTCGAGAAGGAGCGTCGGTATGTGCGCGATCCGCGACCCGGTCGCGAGATAGCGGAAGACGATCCACGACGCAGCCTCGAGAAGGACGAGCGCGTGAAACGGACGCAGATCGGGAGCGAGAAGGCCGCGCAGCCATGCCCGCGTCCTCACGGCGCGGAGAAATCCGGGGCCGGCGCCGGCCAGCGCGAGAGGAAGGAGAACGCCCCATCCTTCCTTGTTCGTCGCCACGAACAGAAACGGCGCGGCGACGAGCGGCACGGCGAAAAGGGCCGCCGAGGCGAGCCGTTCGGAGGGATCCTCCACCGCTCCGGCGATCCATCCGTGCAGGCGCTCGAGTCCCGGCCGCAGCGCGATCGTGAGAAGCGGAACGAGAATGTAGAAGAGCGCGGCGAACGCGTACTCGCTCCGCTTCGACACCTCCTGGATCGTGACGACGCCGACCGCGACCGGATCGGGCGGCGGAATGAGGCGGAGGAGCTTGTAGGAAGGGAGAAAGAGCGCGGCGGCGAAGCAGAACGAGGCCACCCACAGCAGCGCGCCGGCGAGAGCGTCGGTGAGCCGGTCCTCTCGCGCGTTCATCGGCGCCGAGTATAGAAGAGCGCCCCGCTCTGTCAGCTCCGGGAGCGGAAGAATGCGACGAGCGCCTGGACGAGCGCCTGCACGGTCGCTTCGCCCGCCTCGATCGCGGGCTCCGCGCCGTGCGCGCGGAGCGTCTGGCTCGTCACGGGACCGATCGACGCGAGGGAGACGTTCTCGATGACCCTCTTCCGCTCGTCTTCGCTGAGCTGCTCGAAGAAGTTGTCGACCGTCGACGAGCTGGTGAATGTGATCGCGTCGAGGCGTCCCGCGCCGAGCATGGAGCCGATCTGGTCGCGGAGCGCGCGCGTGGGCTTCGTTTCGTAGGCGACGCCGAGATCGACGGTCGCGCCGCGCGAGCGGAGCTCGTCTAGGAGCTCGTCCCGCCCCGCCGCCGCCCGGACCACGGCGAACCGCGCGCCTTCGAGGTGACCCTGGAAGTGTTCCGCCAGCGCGGACGACTGGTACTTCTCCGGCACGAGATCGGGCACGATGCCATGGCCGTGAAGCGCGCCGGCGGTCGCCTCGCCGACGGCCGCGATCCGCGCCGCGGCGAGGGAGCGAACGTCGCGCCCGTGGTGACGGAGGCGCTCGAAGAACGCCTCCACCCCGTTGGCCGACGTGAAGATGATCCAGGCGTACGTGGCGGCTCTTTCGATCACCGCGTCGAGCGAGGCCCACGATTCCGGCGGACCGATCTCGATCATCGGAAAGTGAACGACGCTCGCCCCCTCGGACTCGAGCAGGCGCGCGAGTCCGGCCGCCTGGCTTCGCGCTCGCGTGACGACGACGGTCCGGCCGAACAGGGGCTTCGACTCGAACCAGGCGATGGAGCTTTGCAGCCGGACGACCTGGCCGACGACGACGATCGCGGGCGGCTCGACGGCCGCCTCGCGGACGGCGGCGACGATCGAGGCCACCGACCCCGTGACCGTCCTCTGGCGCCGCGTCGTCGCCTGGGAGACGACGGCCACCGGCGTATCCGCCGCGAGGCCGTGGTCGAGAAGGCGCGTGACGATCGCCTCGAGCGTCTCCAGCCCCATGAGGAACACCAGCGTTCCCTCGAGTTTTGCTAGGGCTTCCCACGAGATTTCGTCGAGGCGCTCGCCGCGTCCGGTGATGAACGTGACCGACGCGGCGAGAGCGCGATGCGTGACGGGGATCCCCGCATAGGCCGGTGCGGCGATTGCCGAGCTGATCCCCGGCACGATCTCGAAGGGAATCCCCTCGGCGCGAAGCGCCTCCGCTTCCTCGCCGCCCCGGCCGAAGACGAACGGATCCCCGCCCTTGAGGCGGACGACGACCTTCCCCTTCTTCCCTTCCTCCACGAGCATCCGGTGGATCTCTTCCTGGGGACGCTCCTCGCGGCCGGAGCGCTTCCCGGCGTCGATGACGCGCGCGTGCGATCCGATGCGAGCGGCGATTTCGGACGAGACGAGGGAGTCGAGGATGACGACGTCCGCGGCACGCAGCAGGTCGGCGGCGCGGAGCGTCAGGAGCGACGGATCGCCCGGACCCGCGCCCACGAGGTACACCTTTCCCGGCACGAGGGGAATCTCCTCGCCTCGGCTGCGGTCGCGGTCTTCCGAATCCATGGTCGCGGTCGTGCTCCCGGCGCGTGAACGGCCCATTCTCCCCGAAGTCCGTTCTCGTGCAAGGGGCGGGGAATCTCGCTCCTGGCGCCCGAAGGGCGCCGGAGAATGGCCGGGGGCAAGCGCGAAGCGCGCCGCCCCGGAAGACGCGACCCGCGATGAATCGGGCGCCGTGGAACGGCGCCGGACATCCCGCGCCGCGGGCGCGGCGCGGGATCGTGGTTCGTCGCTTCGCTCCGGGGACGGCGCGCCCTTGCGGGCGCTTGCCC
>JBOGJQ010000555.1:0-8596 GCA_050745405.1 Thermoanaerobaculia bacterium
GCGCCGTCAGCGACTGGCCGGCGACCGGATTGCCGTTCGCATCGAGCAGATCCCACTGGAGCTGCATGGGAGCCGAAGTGCCGGAGAAGTGCGTCGCCGCGGCGCGTCGCGTCGCATTGCGGAACACGAGCGAGGAGCCGGTGCTGGCGGATGGAACGAACTCGACCTGGGCGACGAAAGGACGCACCGAGTACGAGAGCGTCGCCGAGGCGGTGTACGGACTGGTTCCGGCGAGCGCCGTACCGGGCGTCGTGTACGGGCCGTACTGCGCCTGGAGCGTCACGTTCTCTCCGGCCGTGCAGGGACCGACGCTGATGGAGGAGTTCGGCGCGCCGTGCGTCGCGGTGCCGCCGATCGTCCAGGTGGCGTAGTGGCTCTGGACCGACCCGTCGGAGGCGTCGACGAAATTGTCGCCGACGAGAAGAGCCGCGGTCGCCTCGAGCGGTTCGCTCTTGTTCGCCTCGAGCCGGATCCTCGCGGTCGGCACCTTCAGGTCGACGAAGACGGTATCGCTGTTGCTGGTGTCGCTGACCGCCCGCGCTGTCACGCTCTTGCGCGCGGTGACCGCGGCCGACGTGGTGAGGTTCGCGTATTGATGGACGACGGGCGTGCCGGTGACCTGGTTATTCGTGTTGTTCGGCGACTCCGGATTCCCGAAGTCCCAGTTGATGCTCAGGGGCGAGCCCGAGGACGAGCTCACGAACTGGATCGGATCGCCGGGGTAGAGGTCCTGGGCATTGCCCGCGGAATTCGGATTCGGCGTACGGACGCCGCTCGAGCCGAGCGAGATGTCGATCGCATCGCCCGCCTGCAGCTCGTAGACGTCACCGAGGCCGTGGCCGCTGTAGAACATGTAGACGCTGCTGCCCCACCGCTCGAAGCGGATCTCGTTCACGTTCGTGCCGTACGGGCCGAAGGCGGTCGGGCTGGCATAACCGGCCGGGGGCGAGGTGCTGTAGTGCTTGTGGAAGAAGTCTCCGGTGTTGATCTCGTTCGGGACGCCATTCTGGAGCTCGTAGATCGTCGTCGCGACACCGCCCGCGGAGACGAAGCCCCAGACGGCGACGTGTCCCGCTCCCGCGCCGACTCCCAGAGTGATGGCCATGTCGCCGCGAACCGGGTACTCCGTGCTGACGAACGTGCTGCCCTGGGGACGGATGACCGAGAGGCGCGCCGCAGACGAGCTCGACGCAACGGAGAGCGCGTACAGATTCGTCCCGTCCGTGGCGAGCCACTGGAACGTCTTGCTGCCCCTGATCTCGGCGAACGGCGTCGTGAGGCTCCCCGAGGGGCGGTACAGCTCGATCGCGCCGCCGTTGATGACGGCCACGGTGTGCTGCGAGCCGTCGCGCACCGCGACGATGTCGCGGAAGGAACCGCTCATCGTTCCCGCGATCGTCGGCGCCGCCGGATTCGTGACGTCGTAGACGTTGATCTTCGCGTCGTCTTTGGCGTACGCGTAGTACTTGTTGCCGGTCCACACCACGGCCATGCCGCGCGGATCCGAGGTGCCCCTTCCGACCTGCTTGATCAGCGGCAGCGTGCCCCCGCCGGTGTCCTGATGGATCCCCATTCCAAAGATGCCATACGCGAGATAGACGTATCCCCGGTCATCCCAGTCGAACGAATAGAGACGCTCCTGTCCCTCGGCGACGTTCGCGACGTACGAGGGATCGAGCTCCGCGTAGACGGAAGCTTTGAAGGGGAGATAGATCTCGCGATCGGCCCCGGGATCGGCGTACGCGCTGACGCGTGTCAGCGGACTGCCGAGCTGCTGCGTGAAGAAGTTCGAGAGGTCGTACGCGGCGAACGTCTCGCCGAGGACCATGTAGACGCGGTTCCGTTCCGGGACCACGCGGGCCATCTCGGCCCGCATGGTGCGGTAGCCGTAGCCGTGCTGGTAATCACGCGTGTTCGAGGAGTCGACGAACCGGCCGACGAAGTCCTTGATCGGCGGCGAGTAGCGCCATGTCGGTAGATTCGCCCACGTCCGGGGGCATGTCGTGCAGAGAACGGGAGGTCCGCTTTCCGGACCTGGAGTGACCCAGAGCTGGGCTCGCGCCTCTCCCACCACCATCAGAATGACCACCACCGCCCAGCCGAGGATCGAGAACCGTTTCACGCGCGCTTCCTCCAATTTGCTGTTCGCGAGCCGATTTGGACCGCCGCCGGTACGAGGACGACGTCCCGGCTACGAAATGAAATCTTATCTGAAGTAATTCCGAATTGAAAGAACCGAAAACGAAAACTCGGGCGCCCAACAAAAAAAACAGCGGGCCGGGTTACCCCGGCCCGCTGGAATGCAGAACCGAATCGACTTAGTCGATTCCGGCAGGTGACGCCGGCGTGGCGCCGAGAGTCGACGGCCGGGTCGTGGTGGTCACGCCAGGATCCGCCGAGCAGCCGTTGCCGATGTGCGTGGCGTCGAACAGCACCGAGAACTGGCCGGGGTTGACGGCCTCCATCCGGACGGAGACCCAGTTCTGGGAGCGTCCCGGATGCGTGTCGGGCAGAACGTCGTCGCGCTCATCGCCGAATTCGGCGCTGCCGCCGTTGTTCAGGTTGAGGTACATCCAGCCATTGCGGCTCGCGGCCGCCGTCGAGAAGAACGGCGGGAAGATCGTGAGATCTTCGACGTCGGTGCTCGACGCCTCGTTGAGGAACGGCTGATCGGCACCGATGACCGGCGAGATGGGGACCGCCGCCGCGGCGCGAACCGTCGGGTTCTCGGCCTCGTCGAAGCGAACCGTCTCGGTCAGAGCGATGCGGCTGTTGTCGACGACCTCGGCGCAAGCCGACGCGTCGCGCGTGCCTTCACGCCAGATGATGAGGTCGGTGTCGAAGCCGCTGCCCGGATCGTCGATGAAGCGGGCCGCGAAGAGGCCCGGCAGCGGAACGCGGCGGTCGATGCCCGGCGCGTCCTGCTCGACGTAACGGTCATAGAACGTGAACGGCAGGTTCGTCGGAACGCCAGCGGCGTCCGCGGCGCCGATCGTGCCACCCGGGATGGCCGGGATGTGAACGAGGGGGTTGCCTCCGGCGAACTGCGCCGTCGGATCCGGATTCGTGATGATCCAGTCACCCGTGAGCGCGTTGTCGAACGCGATCTCGTTCAGGTAGTAGTTGAAGTCGATGCCGAGGGACTGCGAGCAGGTCCGCGCGACGTCGATCGTGACGTAGCCGCGGGCCACGTCCGGGTGGTTGCCGCCGACCGGAGTCGAGCCGCAAGCCGTCGTGACCGGCGAGCCCGGCGGGAAGGCGTAAATGCCGGTGGTCAGCGCCGAGCGAACCGCCGTGGCGATGTCGGCCGGAATGTTGCCCGGGAGGTTGGCGCAGGCCGTGGAGACGCCGGCGACCCAGTCCGGGTTGGTCGTCGCCGAGCGCGCGCCGATGGCCGACGTGCTCTCGGTGAACGTCGTCTGCGGAATGGCCGGAACTCCAGCCGGGCCGCTGACGATGATGTCGTACAGGTTGATGCCCTGGACGTCATAGCCCGTCAGGAAGATGTTGAAGTCGAGGACCGGATAAGACCAGTCGGTCCAGACGACGATGTGCGCGATCTGCGGGAACGCCGTGGTGTTCACGAGCGTGAACAGCGTCGTCCGCGCGGTGTTGCGCGTCTCGTTGACCTCGACCTCAAAGTAAGGGAGGAGCAGCGTCGCTGCCGGTACCGCCGCGCCGATGTCGCACGAGCTGTACGGATCGGTCGTCGCCGGGGCGCCGGCCGCGAACGTTGCGTTCGGCTGTACGAACAGCCGATCGTCACCCACACCCGCCACCGCAGTCGCGGCGACGAGCAGAAGGAGACTGGTCGCAATCATCAGTTTCTTCATTTCGTTCTCCTACACTTCGTCAAATAGTGAGTTGGTACTGCACGATGGAAAATTGTGGCGCCCAGACTCGCCCGATATCACCACCTCCCGCGCGTTTCGTTTTCACTTTGGGAATTTTTTGACTTCTCCGGCAGCAAAACTATGACACGGCTCACGAAAAGTCAATAAAAAATCGCCATTTTATGGGCCTACCGCATACGCCCTATCGAGGAACCCGGCGATTATACCCCAGCGGAGCCGGGGAGCAACCCCCGTTTTCCCCCTCCCTCAGCGCCCGTCCGTCCGGTTCAGCCACACCCGAATCGCTCCCGGATCGTACTCCTGGCGCTCGAACAACATGATCACGTCCAGGCGCCCGTCCCGGTCGACATCCGCGAGCGTGATGTCGTAGGAGTTGTTCGCCGGAATCGGCAGTCCGGCGACCTCCGCCTCCCGGAATCCGCCCTTGCCGTCGCCAAGCAGGATTCGCGCCTCCCGCGGCTCGGGATGGACGAAGATCAGGTCCCGCTTCCCGTCGAGGTCGAGATCCCCGCTGGCGAGCGATCCGATCCCGGCGCGCGACGGCCACCGCGCGATCGTCGTCCGCGACGGCTCCGCCCCGCGCCACGTGACGAGATCGAGCCCGACCATCCTCAGCTCCTCCGGCGGCGCCAGCGTCGCCGGGTCGAGACTCTCCGGCCAGAAGTGGCCGTAGCTGAGGACAGCGTCATCGCGCCCGTCGGACGTGAAGTCGCCCGCAGTAAGCGCCAGGTAGTAGGAGTAGAGCGGAATGAAGCCGCGCCCGAAGGCGGTCCAGCCGGTCTCGCCGCCGAAGTAGAAGAGATCCGGGCCACTGAAGAAGATGCTCGCGCCGACGATGTCGGGGAACGCGTCGTCATTGAAACGGCCGACGGCGAGCCAGTCGCCGGCCGCCTGCCGCCACGGCTCCCCGACCGGACGCGGCGTCCACGCGCGGCCCGTGCCGTCGTTGAAGAACGCCACGATGTTCGCCGGCGGCGGCGGGATCGCGTCGTTCGGATTCCGCGAGCCGAGCGGCCCTTCGGAGATCGCGACGATATCGAGGTCACCGTCGACGTCGAGGTCGTGGACGACGAGACGCCGCGTCGGGAAACGGATCTCGAGTCCCTGCGTCACCTCCGTGAACTTCCCGCTCCCATCACCGAGGAACACGGTCACGCCCTGCAGGTGGGACGCGAGCGCGAGGTCCATCGCGCCGTCGCCGTCCAGATCGCCCGCGGCGACCGTGCCGTAGTCGAGCGGCCGGATCCCCGTCAGCTCGATCTCCGGCCAGAGGCGCCACGACCCCTCGCCGTCACCGAGAAAGATCGCCGGCGCTCCCGCAATCGAGCCGCGCTGCGGCGGCGCGATGATGTCGAGATGCCCGTCGCCGTTCATGTCGGCGACCGCCGGCGCATTCCGCCACGAGCCTTCCGCCGGCAGACCCGTCGAGCCCTCGACGAACGTCAGCGTGCGGCGCGCGCGACGAGGAGTCGCCGGCTCGAACTCGTCCTTGAACCCGCGCAGATACGCGACGGCTTCCTCCGAGAACGGGTGGTACTTCGACTCGTCCGTCTCCTGCTTGCGCGCCTGTTCCATCGCGCTCTCCTGGCCGGGGACCATCATCCACGCCCAGACGAACTCGTCGTCCGTCTGATAGATCTCGCGCGCGATGTTGAAATTCGCGATCGGCCGCACGAGGCCCGGACCCGCATCGAACGCCGCGCGGTCCTTGGGGAACTTCATGATCTGGAACTTGACCCCGTTCCGCTCCCAGATGCGCTCCGGATCGGGATCGGGACCCGGATCTCGCTCGATGTCCCAGAGCTTCAGCCACTCGCCGAGCGAGACCTCTTCGCCCGTGATCGGGTTGATGCGCGTCCGGTCGGTCGCAGGTTCCGGCGACGCGGCCGTCTCGGCGACGCCGGCCGGCGTTTCGGCCGCGCGCGGGCTATCCGCGGCGGCGGCTTCCGTTTCCTCCTGCGGAGCGGGCGCCGTGGCGCAGCCGAGCGCGAGAACGAGGAGGACGGACAGAGAAGTCTTGAGTGACATGATGAGAGGTCTCCTTCGAGGGGTTCAGATGAGGTCCGCCAGGCTCGGCTGCATCCGGCGGAACGCCGCGAGACCGGCCGCCCAGACCGCACCCGCGAACGCCACCAGCAATACGATCGACGCGACCGGAGGTAACGGCGTCGACAGCATGGCGCTCCGGAACAAACCGAGCAGCGGCGTCAGCGGATTCCACCTGAAGAACTTCTCGTATGCCGGCGGAACGGAATAGAGGATCGGACTCAGAAAAAAGACGATGGACAGCAGGAAGCCGAGGACCTGCATCACGTCGCGGAACACGAGGTGGACCGTCGCGAGGATCCAGGCGAGCCCCGTCTGGAGAATGAGCTGGATTGCGATCGCGAACGGCAGGACCCAGAGGCTCCAGAGCGCCTTGCCGGTAATCAATAGATAGGTCCCGAAAAGCGCGAGGCCGATCAGCTCGAACAGGATCGCCGAAACGTTCGGGACGAGAACCAGGACCTCGCTCCGAAACGTCAGCTTCCGGACCAGAGGCGCGTTCTCGAGAATGCTCGTCGTCCCCCGGACGATCCCCTCGTTGAAACCGATCCAGGGAAGGAGCCCCGAAATCAGGAAAAGGGCGTAGCTGTCCACGACGCCGGAGGCGAGCCGTCCGCCCTGGGGAATGACGAGGGTGAAAACGAACCAATAAAGGATGACGAGACTGAGGGGCTGGAGGACGGCCCAGGCGATGCCGAGGGCGGATCCGGCGAAGCGGAGGGTGAAATCCCGCTTCACGAGCTCGGCGAGGAGGTACAATCGGTGTGACCCGGGCGGCTTGACAGCCCCCGTCGGGGCGCTTATTTTAGCCACGGGCTCCCGAATTTATTCGGCGGTAGCATAAAAGTCAATTCATGAATCGCGCGGTTCAGGTCGAACTCGTCGGGCGGAAGATCCGGCAGCTCCGTCGTCAGCGCAAGCTGACGCAGACGGAGCTCGCCGAGCGCATCGGCATTCATCAGTCGGACCTCTCCCGCATGGAACAGGGAGAGTACCGCGTCGGCCTCGACACGCTGCTGAAGATCCTTCAGACGTTCGACATGGGGATCGGGGAGTTCTTCGACGAGCGGCCGACGAGCGGCTCGGTTCTCGAGACCTACCAGCGGCTGAGCCCCGATGCGCAGCGCGACGTCGAAGAGTTCATCGAGTTCAAGCGGATGCAGGAAGAGCGGGAGGGGGAGAGCGAGGACGATGAGCTCTAGAGAACGCATCGAAGCGCTGCGGCAGGAAGGCCTGGCGGCGCTGCGCGCGAATCACGGCGAGACCGCGCTCGAGCGGTTCGACGAGGCGCTCGCGCTCGCGCCCGAGCCGGATCAGGCCGAGATTCTCACGATCAACAAGGCGCGCGCGCTCGTCGAGCTCCGGCGCTCCGGCCCCGAGGTTCAGGCGCTTCCGCGCATCGTGATGCGCCGCGAGAATCCGCTCCACACGTTCCTCGCCGCGTACACGCTTCTCTACAAGTTCCGTCTCGACGGCGAGTACGAGCGCGCCGGCTTCTACGGCCGCCTCGCCCTCGAGCTGGTCGACGCCTCCGGCCGCCCCGAGTGGAAGGCGGAAGTTCTCCTCGACCTCGGCAACCTCTGCATCTTCAACTCGCAGTCGAACGAGGCGATCGCGTTCTACGAGGAGGCGCTCGCGCTGTGCGACGCCACGCCGGGACGCGAGCTCGCCGCCGCCTTCGCGAAGCAGAACCTCGGCTACGCCCGCATGATCTCGGGCGAGGTCGAGACCGGGATCGCGCTCATTCACGAGGCGATGGCGCTCATGACCGAGATCGGCGCCGAAGGCTACATCCCGGAATCGCAGATCGACCTCTGCTACGGCTACCTGGAGCTCGACAATCTCGAAAAAGCCCGCCATTACGGCGAGCTCGGTCTCGAGGGCGCTCTCGAGGATCGCCAGATCCGCAACGCGCACTATCTTCTCGGCGAAGTGCTCTTCAAGTCCGGCGAGGTCGCCGGAGCGCGCCGTCATTTCGAGACGCTGGCGCGCTACTACCCCGATTTTCCGAACCTGACGAACCTGCTGCTGGCGATCGACCTGCGGCGGATGGTGAACCTCAAACTATGACGCGAATGGCCGCCGTTCTCATTCTGCTGATCGCGCTGCTCGTTCCGGCGTCGCTCGCCGGCGCGACGGCTTCGGACGTCCTCCTCACTCCCGAGGGAACCGTGTTCACGGTCGAGGCGCAGCGCGGCGAAATGCGATTCGGATCGCCGCTCGTCCTTTCTGTCCACGAGGGCGAGGAGACCGTCAGCTACACCGTGCCGGGGACGGAAGACGGCGCCTTCCATGACAACGCGGCGCTCGCGTACGACGCGGAGTCGGACACGCTCTTCCTCATCTGGCTCCGCATGCCCTCGGTCACGTTCAGCGAGATTCTCTTCGCCTCGTTCCACGACGGCGAATTCACCGAGCCGTCGTCGATCGAAGCCGCGGTCTTCCACCTCCGGTACAACCTGAAGGTCGCGGTCACGCACTGGATCAACGAAGAGCAGGAAGACGGCACGTACGTCCGGAAGCGCGGGCTCAACGTTCACGCGGTCTGGTGGGACCAGACGGGCGCGGGCGAGCTCGGACGGCACGCGATGATCTCGATCCGCGACGGCGAGGTCGAGGCGATCCAGACGGCCGACCTGTTGAACTATACCGACGCGCGGCGGAGTCTCGAGCCGTTCCCGCTTCCCGAGGACTAC
>JBOGJQ010000556.1:0-1220 GCA_050745405.1 Thermoanaerobaculia bacterium
TCTGCGTTCTGCGTTCTGCGTTCAAATGCGATCTCGGCGGCGGGAGAACGCTCCATGATCGTCGTGATGGAGGCGCATGCGAGCGAGCCGCAGATCGCCGCGGTCAGCGCCGAGCTGCTGCGACGCGGATTCCGCATTCACAGGTCCGACGGGACCGGCCGGATCGTGATCGGCGTCGTGGGGAACGTCGCGGCGCTCGATCCGCGCGAGATCGAAGTGTTCGAAGGCGTCTTCGAGGTCGTGCGCATCACGGAACCGTACAAGCTGTCGAGCCGCACGTTTCATCCGGAGAAGACGGTCGTCCAGATCGGCGAGGTCGCGATCGGCGGGAGCGAAGTCGTCCTCATGGCAGGCCCCTGCACGATCGAGGGAGAAGAGCAGCTCCGCCGGAGCGCCGAGGCGGTGCATCGCGCGGGAGCGCGGATCCTCCGCGGCGGCGCCTTCAAGCCGCGTACGTCGCCTTACTCCTTCCAGGGTATGGGCCTCGACGGCCTCAAGCTCCTCCACGACGTCGCCCACGACCTCGGTATGGCGACGATCTCCGAGGTGATGGAGGTCGCGCAGATCGAGGCGATGGCCGAGTACGTCGACATCCTCCAGGTCGGCGCGCGGAACATGCAGAACTACAACCTGCTGGCGGCGCTCGGGCAGATCCGCAAGCCGGTTCTGCTCAAGCGCGGCATGTCCGCTACCATCGAGGAGTGGCTCCTCGCCTCGGAGTACGTCCTCGCCGGCGGGAACTACGACGTGATCCTCTGCGAGCGCGGCATCCGCACGTTCGAGACGGCGCTGCGGAACACCCTCGACATTTCGGCGATCCCGGTGCTGCAGACGGTCTCGCACCTCCCGGTGATCGTCGACCCGTCGCACGCGACGGGGAAGCGCGACAAGGTGATGCCGCTCGCGCGCGCGGCCGTCGCCGCGGGCGCCGACGGGCTGCTCATCGAAGTCCACCATGCGCCGGAGACGGCGCTCTGTGACGGCCCGCAGTCGCTCTACCCCGATCAGTTCGCGCAGCTCGTGACCGAGCTCCAGATGATCGCGCCGGCGGTGGGACGGACGCTGTCATCCCGAGCGTAGCGAGGGATCAGGGACGGGTGGGCAATCCGTAAACGGAGCATCTCAGGTCGGCAGGACGACGAATGTTCGCTCTCCCGCCGACCTGAGCCGCCGCGTCACGCCCGCCCCGCCCGACCCTGATCCCTCGCTACGCTCGGGAT
>JBOGJQ010000557.1:0-4328 GCA_050745405.1 Thermoanaerobaculia bacterium
CCTCCGGCGTCCTCATCTCGTTAGAATCACGCCCCATGTGGGGCCTCGCGTCATGGATTGCGGCCGGCCTGGCGGCGGCGCTTCTCGCGCGGCTGGTGAAGCGCCGCCGGGCCGGCGCGTTCGCGGAGATCGCCGCCGCGGCCGGCGCGGCGCTGCTCGCCGGCTTCATCGCGACGTGGCTCGACTTCGGCGGGATCCGGGTGTTCGACGTCCGGAGCGCGGCGTTCGCGTTTCTCGCCGGCGCCGCGGCGGCGGCCGGGGTGAGGCTGGCTACCTCATCTCGAAAACCACCGACACCGTGAACCGCAACTCATCCGTCCCCTGCTCGACCGGCACGGCGGATGCGTCGCGCGCTTCGGCGACCATCGCCGCCCTGGCGTAGAGCGGCTGGATCGGCACCGGCGCGGTTCCCTCGGTGATCGACACGGCGCGTCCGACCGTCCGCCCCGCCGCCTTCGCGAGGACCTCCGCCTTCGCGCGCGCATCGGCGAACGCGAGCCGCAGCCCTTCGCTCCGCGCGCGCGTCTCATCGGCGACGAAGAACGTCAGACCCGACGCCTGGTTCACGCCCGCGTCGACGGCGGCCTGCAGGAGCCGTCCGGCGTCGGACGTCTCTTCCCGCGTGACCGTGACGCTGTTCGTCACCTGATAGCCGACGATGCGCGGCCTCCGGTTCTCCTGGTACTCGAACTGCGGGTAGATCGAGAAGTTCGAGGTCTGGATCTCCTCGCTCTCGGCTCCCGCGCGCTTCAGGGCGTCGATGACCGCCTGAACGCGCTCGTTGTTCTCACGCAACGCCTCGGACGGGGTCGGCGCGACCGTATCGACTCCGACGGTGAAGCGGACCCGGTCCGGCGCGAGGCGCACCTTGCCGACGCCGCTCACGCTGATCATCTCGAGCGGCGCCTCCTGGCGCGGCGGCTCGCCGGCTTCCTGCTGCGCCAGCGCGAGCGCCGGCACCACCATGAACATCAACATCGTCACCACGGCACGTTTCATTGCGTACTCTCCTTCTCAAATGAGACACGGCAGAGCGCCGAAAAGAAACCGGAAGGGATCCTGCATCATCCTCACCAGGATGGTTCGGGGCAATAAAGGTCGCCTGCCGTTCGTTGCCCCACCCAGGACGCTCCCGTAGAATCGAGAGCGGGGGTGCGCCTCGATGCACCCCGAGTTTTTTCCGCGGAGGATGGATGGCCGATCCCAATGACAAGGTGCCCGGGCAGCCCGACGGAGCCTGGTACGTCGACTCCCAGTGCATCGATTGCGATCTATGCCGCGAGACGGCGCCGGCGAACTTCCGCCGGAATGACGAGGAGGGCTTCTCCTACGTCTATAAACAGCCGGAAACCGAGGAAGAACTGATCCTGTCCAAGGACGCCATGGACAATTGTCCGGTCGAGGCGATCGGCAACGACGGCGAGTTGGCCGAGGCGCCGGTCGGCTCGGGAGCAATCGCGTCCGAGTCGTAACCGCCTCAGTGCGTCATCCGGTCGGCGCTGACTTCTCCCTTCCAATCATCCGCGAGCAGCACTTCCACGAGCTCCTGCAGCTCTTCCATGTGGAAGGGCTTGGTGAGAGCGGCCGTGAGATTGTTGCTCTTGGTCAGGGTCAGGATGTCGCCCTTTCCGGACGCGACGACCACGGGAACCTTATTGTTCTGCCCCGCGTACCAGCGCATCCACTCCTCGCCGCTCATGCCGGGGAGGCCCAGATCGAGGAGGACGAGCTTCGTGTCGGGATGGGCGGAGTAGAGCGCCATCCCCTCGATCGCGCCGGATGCGGTCACCACCTCGTACCCCTGCTTCCGGAAAAACGACACGTAGAGGTGGAGCACCTCGGGATCGTCTTCGATCGCGAGGATCTTCTTCTTCCTGGCATTGACCGCGAGGTTCATCGTTCTTCGCGCCTATTTTGCGAAGGACGTACCACGTCAAAATAACCTGCTTTCCGCGAAATGGGCCGGGGCGAGGGATATCTGGCAAACCTCTTGCGCGCTCCCCTGATATGGCCATCAAGGAACGGATCGTCGAGCCCCTGACCGACAACAAGGAAAAGGCGCGCCAGGCGCAACGCGCGTCGAAGCGTCCCGCGCAGGGCACCGGGCCCTCCCGCGCGAAGGCGCCCCGCAGCGGGGGCGACAGCGAGAACAAGCGCGGCGCATCGATGCCGAAGGGCGGCGGGGCAGCCTCGAGCAGACGCGGCCGCCACTGAGCGCCGCGACAGGAGACGCAGCATGAGCCTCCCCATGGACGAGGAGCGCCCGACCGAGGCGCGCCTTCCCTTTTCCCGCAACGTGGAGCCGACCGAGCGCGTCGTCTCGATGGCCGTCGGCGCCGCGCTGGTCGGATTCGGCCTCGCGACGCGACGCCCGGCCTCGCGGCTGCTCACGCTCGCCGGCGGTGCGCTGATCGCGCGCGGCTTCTTCGGCTGGTGCCCCGTCAACCTGGCGCTCGGGCGCGAAGCCGGCGGCACGGGACAGGCCGAAGCGGCGGTCCTCGAGCACGGCCACGGATTCGACGTCCGCAAACAAGTCACGATCGCCCGCTCGCCCGCCGAGCTCTACGCCTTCTGGCGGAATCTCGAGAACCTCCCCCACTTCATGGAGCACCTCCGCTCGGTGCGCGTGATCGACGAGAAACGCTCGCACTGGGTCGCGGACGCGCCCGCGGGGCGCAGCATCGAGTGGGACGCGGAGATCATCAACGACGTCCCGGGCGAGCGCATCGGATGGAAGTCCCTTCCGGGATCCGAGGTGACGCACGCGGGCAGCGTCGAGTTCGTGAAGGCGCCCGGCGACCAGGGAACGGAGGTCACCGTCCATCTCCGCTACGACCCGCCACTGGGGCGTGTCGGCGCGGCGACGGCGCGCCTGTTCCGCCGCAGCCCCGCCCAGCAGGTCGGCGACGAGCTGCGCCGGTTCAAGCAGCTCACCGAAGCGGGCGAGATCCCGACGACCGAGGGACAGCCGTCCGGTCGCGCCACCGGGGAGTGACGATGCGCGCGGTCTGCTGGAACGGCCGGAAGACGGTCGACGTCCTCGAAGTCCCGGATCCGAAAATCCTCAATCCATCCGATGCGATCGTCCACGTCACGTCGACGGCGATCTGCGGCTCCGATCTCCACCTCTACGACGGGTACATCCCCGGCATGCGCAAGGGCGACATCCTCGGACACGAGTTCATGGGAGAGGTCGTCGAGGTCGGACCGTCCGTGAAGAAGCTGAAGGTCGGCGATCGCGTCGTCGTTCCGTTCGCGATCGCGTGCGGCCGCTGCGAGTACTGCAATCGCGCGCTCTGGTCGCTTTGCGACAACACGAACCCGAACGCCGCGATCCTCGAGCTGATGTACGGCGCGAGCGGCGCGGGTCTGTTCGGCTACTCCCACCTGTACGGCGGCTATGCGGGAGGGCAGGCCGAGTACGTCCGCGTTCCGCACGCCGATGTCGGCCCCCTCCCCGTCCCAGCCGAGCTCTCCGACGAGAAGGTCCTCTTTCTGTCGGACATCTTCCCGACGGGCTACATGGCGGCGGAGAACTGCGGGATTCGCGACGGGGACACGGTCGCGATCTGGGGGTGCGGCCCGGTCGGACAGTTCGCGATTCGCAGCGCGCTTCTCCTCGGCGCGCGCAGGGTGATCGCGATCGACCGATTCGGCGAGCGCCTCGAGCTCGCCCGCCGCGTCGGCGCCGAGGTCATCGATTACGAGGAAACGGACGTGCGGGAGGCGCTTCTCGACGTCACCGCCGGCCGCGGCCCCGATTCGTGCATCGACGCCGTCGGGATGGAAGCGCACGGCACGTCGATCGACGCGATCTACGATCTCGCGAAGCAGAAGCTGCGCCTCCAATTCGATCGCATCCACGTCCTCCGGCAGGCGATCCAGGCGTGCCGGAAGGGAGGAACGGTCTCGATTCCCGGCGTCTACGGCGGATTCATCGACAAATATCCGATGGGAGCGGCCTTCGCGAAAGGGCTGCAGCTCCGGATGGGACAGACGCACGTCCACCGCTACATGGAGCCGCTCCTCCGCCTGATCGCCGACGGCAAGATCGACCCAACCGAGATCATCACGCACCGCATGACGCTCGACGAAGCACCGCAGGGCTACGCGATTTTCGCGGAGAAGGAAGACGAGTGCGTGAAGGTGGTGCTGACGATGAAATCGTCATCCCGAGCGTGAGCGAGGGATCAGGGTCGGGCGGGACGCGCGTGGCGCGGTCTTGCCGTTCGGCGGGAAGCGAATGTTCGTTTCCCGCCGACCTGAGGCGACCCGATCAGGCCCGCCCCGCCCGTCCCTGATCCCTCGCTAAACGCTCGGGATGACGG
>JBOGJQ010000558.1:0-1095 GCA_050745405.1 Thermoanaerobaculia bacterium
GTGGCGATCACGCCTTGCTCGCCGGCTCGGTCGGTTCGGTCTCCGGCGGGGAAACCGGAGCGGGGATCCTATGGTCGCCCGACGGAACGCGCATCGCGGTCACGACAGAGAGAGAGACCGGCGAGAACCGCCTCTACCTCATGGAAGCGGATGGCTCCGGCCTCGACCGGCTCGCCGAGGGGGTCGTGATCGAACACACGCTGGGGTCGCCGAACCTCGCGTGGTCGCCCGACGGGACCAGGTTCGCGTACGCGACGTTCAGCGGAGATCGCGACCGGATGCAGATGTGGAACGGATCGCCTGACGGCTCGGAGCCGGTCCTGGTCTTCGAGTCGCCACCCGCGCGCATCTGGATCGCCGGCGGCCCCGTCTGGTCACCCGACGGCACACGGATCGCCTTCCGGTTCTCGACGAACGATCTAGAGCGCGTCTACCTGATCGCGAACGCCGACGGGACCGGTCCGACCGGCGAGATCGACCAGCTCGAGTACCTGAGCTGGCGCGGAGGTTGGTACTTCTGCGAGTGCTACGGCTAATGGCGCACTCGAAGCCGTGATGGCAGCGATGGCGGCTACCATCCCGCGATGGACTGGGTGGAACGGGTTCGAACGCTCCTCGCGGCGCGGTCACTCCGCGACGCTGACGACGTAGCGCGAGGACGAGAGCGCTGTTCCCTCCTCGTCTTCGAGACCGTCCCCCCGTTCCGCGGCGTCGAGGCGCGCGGAGCCCCTGAGCTCATCAGAGGTGACGCTACTGAGACTCGTGCGGCGATCTCGGGCCGCTACCTGGGATCTCGCCGCGATCCTTCCGAAAGACGCCTAGTCTGATCCGCATCCAGGAGCCGCACGGACCCGCCCGGAGGAGGTGCTTCGCGATGGCTGAGATGAAACCTGCAAGGAAGAGCACGCAGAAGTCCGCCAAGCGCACCACCGCGACCGGCAGGACGTCCAAGGGATTCACGGACGACGAACGAGCCGCGATGAAGGCTCGTGCCCTAGAGCTGAAGTCGGAAGCGCGCGGGAAGAAGAGCAAGGCGGACGGGGAACGCGAGGTGCTCGCGGCGATCGCCGCGATGAAAGAACCGGATCGCGCCAT
>JBOGJQ010000559.1:0-4280 GCA_050745405.1 Thermoanaerobaculia bacterium
GGCTTCTCGGCGGGCGCTTCCTCCAGCGCCGCGGTCGCGACCGGCGCGGGCGCCGTCGCGGAAATCGTTTCGACGTCGACGGCGGGCTCCTCGACGAGGGGCTCCGCTTCGACCTCGGCCTCGGCGCTCGCGACCATCGGAGCGGGCTCGCCCTCGGCGAGCTCGAAACCGACGACCACGCCGTTCCCGGCCGCGCTCGCGAACGCCTGGGCCGGCTCGCGGAACCGCACCGTGATGCGCGTGAGCGGCTTGCCGAGCTCGAGGACGTCCGTCGCCGCGATCGACGCGATGCCTTCGGGGAGGTTGGTGGGAAGCACCAGCCCCGGCTGCTTCACGGTTTTCATCAGATCGACGACGTAGACGTCGGGCTGCGGGTGATAGCCGGTGTACGCGGGACGGCCGCTCGTCTCGACCACGAGACGGACCTCGGGCTCATTCTCGAGCCGCAGCGCGGTGAGCGCCATGACCGAGCCGTCGCCTGCGGCCGCCACCTCCGCCGGAGGCTTCGGAACGACCTGCGAGCCGCCGGAGGCGCAACCGACGAGGAGCGCGGCCATCGCCGCCGCGACCATCCAGGGAAGTCGGTTCAATCCTTTTCCCACCTTCACCATCACGCAACCCTCCACACGACTGCCCGGCGAACCGGACGGTCCCTCACCCACGACCTCGCTGTGACTCCGGCACGAGCGCCTTGACCACCTCGCGGAACCGCTCGATACGAGTCGGATCGTTGACTTCCTGACGGAAGACGACGGCCGTACTTTCGATTCGGACGACCTCTCCGTCGTAAAGCTTGTCGCCGGCGCGGATCAGGTATCCCTTGTTGTCGGGGCCCTTGATGATCGCGACCATGCCGGCTCGCGTCCGCACGACGCCCTGCACGTCGATCTCGTCGACGAGGAATCCGGGAACGCCCGGCGGCCGGTCGCCGCGGTCGAGCGGCCGCGTCGGCCCGATGAGCGACCGGAACGGATCACGGCGCCCCTGCGGATCGTAGCGATAGACGTCGCCCGTCGCCGGCTCCTCCAGGATCTCCTGGAGGTTCTGCTCGATCGTCGAAGCCGGCTCTTCCGCCGCGGCCGGCGGCGGCGCGGGAGTCTCTTCCTGCGCGTACGCGGCCGGACCGAGGAGGACGGCGGTCAGAACGACGAGGAGCGCTCTCATTCATTGCCTCCGGGTTTGCCGTCGCCGTCTTCCGCTTCCTCCGCCGGCTCGCGATACACGAACGTCTTCGCGACGAAGTCGGCTTTGATCGTCCGTTCGATCTGGACGGGGAGAGCGCTGATCGTGAACTGCTCGACGTTAATGATGCGCGAGAAGTTCGCGAGCTTGGCGAAGAGCACGGCGAGATCGTGATAGTTCCCCTCGAGCGAGACGGTGATCGGCCACTCGGCGTACACCTCTTCCGCGCCGTCCTCGCCGCCCGTGCGCTCGGTCAGCGTCGGGAAGACGAGCCGCTGGAGAACGAAATTGCCTTCGTCGACGAGCGACTTGAACTTTTTGATCAGCTCTTCGGTATTGCGGCTCGAGGGAAGGATGCGGCGGAGCTTTTCGAGCTCGCCCTCGAGGCGTTCGGCCTCTTCGCGGAGCTGCGGGAGGCGCTGCTGCGCGGAGCGGCCGGTCTGAATCTCCTGCTGAAGCTCGGTCAGGCGGCCGTCGAGCCTCTCGAGATCCTCGTTGAAGCCGGTGATCAGCAGGTAATAGAACAGACCGACGATCACGGCGGCGAGGAACGCGCCGATCCCGACGCCGTAGTACCACGGCTTGTCGCGGAGGTTTCCAGTGTCGATCGCCATCCCCTTCCCTCCTCGCGATCAGCCCTGCGGGTCCGCGCCGGCTTCGGCCGCCTCCCCCGAGCCGGCTTCGCCTTCGGCGGCGATCTGCTCGAGGTAGCGGAAGTTGAAGCGCATGTCGAACCGGTAGACGTCGTTCCCGCGGTCGCTCCGCGACGCGGCGAGAACGTTGAACTGCGGCTCGTCGAACATCGCGTCGGACTTGATGTTCTCGACGAAAGTCGCGGCCGCGTTCGGGTTGAGCGTCTGTCCGGCGATCGTGATCTGACGGCCCGAAAGGGTCATGCGATCGAGCCAGACCAAGTCCGGCAGGTCGCGGCTGACGTGATCGAGCAGACGGACCGGCCCCTTCTGGTTCTGCTTGAGCTGATTGATGAGAGCGATGCGGTTCTCGAGCGATTTTTTGCGCGCCTCGAACCGCTCGACTTCCTCGATGATCTTGCGCAGACGCTCGGCCTCGGCCTCGGCGTCGGCGACCTCGACTTCCTTCGCCTCCACCTGCCGCCACTTCACGAACGTCCATCCGCCGCCGGCGAGGAGGCCGATCACGATGATCGCCACCATGACGACGAGATTGCGGTTTCCGGGCGCCGCGGCTCCCACGCCCGGCGCCGCCACCGCGGCGCGCGCCGCTCCCCGCCCCTCGCGCAGTAGATTGATCCTGATCACGCGTCGCCCACTTTCCGGATCGCCAGCCCCACGGCGACGGCCATGCTCGGCCCCACCTCCGAAATCCACTCGGGGGTGTACTCCCCTTCATTGAAGCTGATGTTCTTGAGCGGGTTCATCACCTCGACGTCGATGCCGAACTTGTCGCGCAGGATCGTCTCGAGATTCAGAGCGTTCGCCCCGCCGCCCGAGAGCATGATCCCATCGACCCGTTCGGCCCCCGAGGTCGCCGTGAAGAAATCGAGCGTCTTCCGGAGCTCGCTCGCGAAATCCTCGGACACGGAGTTGAGGATGGGGATGACCTGCTGGATCGTGTGGTCGCCCGTGGCCTGCCCGCGCTTGAGCTCCTCGGCCTGCGTGAAGGAGAGGTTCAGCTCGCGCTGGATCGCGTCCGTGTACTGGTTCCCGCCGAAGGTGATGTCGCGCCAGAAGAGCGAGGTCGACCCGGAGAGGATGTTGACGTTCGTGACGGAGGCGCCGATGTTCACCAGCGCCAGGACGCGACCGTCCTCGACGGGGTAGTTCAGCTCGAAGGCGTTCTGCACCGCGAACGCGTCGACGTCGACGAGCTGCGGCGACTTCCCGGCCTGGCCGATCACCGACGTATAGTCGTTGATCTTCTCCTTCTTCACCGCGACCAGGATCACGTCGATGTTCTCGCCCGTCCCCGGAGGGGTCAGCGGCACGTAATCGAGGTTGACGTCGTTGATGTCGAAGGGGATGTACTGCTCGGCCTCCCACTGGATCGACTCGGAGAGCTCGTCGGCCGACATCGCCGGCAGAGAGATCTTCTTGATGATGACCGAGTGGCCGGAGAGGGAGGTTCCGTAATTGGAATTCTTGACGCCGAGCGTGCTGTTCAGCCGTTGAATCGTGTCGACGACCATGGACGAGTCCATGATCGAGCCGTCGACGATCGCCTCCGGCGAGAGCGGTTCGAGACCCGCTTTGACGAGCTGAAAGCTTCCCGCTTTCTTTTCGCGAAGCTCGACGAGTTTGATGGCAGAAGAGCCGATATCAAGCCCGACGATTTGTTTGCTCTTTGAGAAGAACACCGCTCACCCCATCCATCTCACACCGACTTCTCAACTGTCGTCTGTCGTGGCTCTTTTGAGATCTTCAACTGTCCAGAAACGTGGAAGTTTGGTGGGAAATTACACGGTTTTATAGGTGATGTCAACTCGACAACATTTAGAAATCAAAAAGGATATCCGTCGCGGAGTCCGCTCGCTGTCCGCCGCCGGCCGCGCCGTTGCGTCCGGCGCGCCGGATCACTAGAATCTCCGCGCCCCAATCGAAGGAGCATTTCTTTCATGGCCAAGCATTGTGAAGTCTGCGGCAAGGCGCCTGTTTTCGGCAACCAGGTCAGCCACGCCCACAACGTCTCCTCCCGCCGCTGGCTGCCCAACCTGCAGCGCGTCCGGGTCCTGGTCGGCGGCGCCGCCCGCCGGATGAACGTCTGCACCCGCTGCATCCGCTCCAACCGGATCCAGAAGGCCGTTCGCTAGCGTCTTGGGCGTCCTGAGCGTCTGGGGCGTCTTAGGCGTCCCTGCAACTCGCGATTTCCTCCACCGTCGTCATCCTGACGAGCGAAGCGAGGAAGGATCTCCTCAGCTGCGACTCAGACTCGCGAGATCGAGCCGCGGCTGAGGAGATCCTTCGCTCACGCCCGCCCTCCCGCCCCATCCCATCTTCTAATGACACAGAGCTGTCATCCCGAGCGGTAGCGAGGGATCTGGGCGGGTGGGAGCGGAAGATCGTCGCGCGCCCGACCCCCAGAGACGATGAGTAGGCCGGCCTCCTAAACGGCGTCACGGT
>JBOGJQ010000560.1:0-1405 GCA_050745405.1 Thermoanaerobaculia bacterium
GCTAGAGCAAGGTTATTTAAACGAGCAACAGCGCCGGGCTCAGGCACATCTCCCAAAACGTCAATCTCCGAAAGTCCGCCAATCCGCTTGCCGCCATGGCGGGTTACCAAACTACTACGTCGCAACAGAAAAGACCAAGCAACGAAGTCCGCCATAGCGCCGCCGGCCGCAGTGCCAAAGAGGGGAGACGGATAACTGTGCTCCGCAAACTCTATGCCATCAGTAAGATTAAGAATGGACCAAGAGTCATGCTGCCAGCCCGTATTCTGAAGAGGCAAGATCTCCGCCAACACATCAGCTTCCCACGCAGCGCCCAAGTCGGCCGCTTCGCCTGCCTCAGTAAATTGTTGGTAAAAATACACGTTAATAGCTTCATCGGTAGCATGGCGTTGACGATCTATTAACCTATACAAATTACCTTTAGCCATTTATCAGTACCTCCAATACCTTGTAATACCTAAACTCAATCGCGCCCTTAATTAATATAGTATACCATATATATATTAGGAAAAGCGCAATTTGGCGTCAAAAAGGGCCCTAGACTGAGTCTAGGGCCCTACGTGTGGGTTAGTACCCTTACTGGCGCGATTGAGCCGTAGCGGCCCATTTAGGGCCCTTTGGCGGCAATCTACCTAGTCATTACCAATTGTCATCACGTTGATTTCCGTAAACCTTCCAAGGACCATCTTCATAGCGATTGGTCACAAGGTAGGCCAACGCAGAGACGCCAACAACAGGATCAGTGTGTCGAGTTGATAGAGTCAGCCCACGATTAGGATCGTCAACACCTTTACATGTAATGCTGAGCACATATGTATCATGCGGAGCATCATAGGACACAGATACCTTGTACCCGTCCGCCGCCCACGCACACAACACATCAAACGCTCCAGTCGTCGGCACTAACTGCGACCTAATCAACTCTTTATCCTTTGGCGCTAGCCTATTATCGCCAAATCCGCGCCAAAACCACTCGGACTTACCATTATCTTGTGACATACATGCATCTCCAGTTTCTTAATCTGCGTTATATACAATGCGGAGCCGCTACCTTTCAATAACGACTCCGCACTACTCAATCGCGCCATGCATATACTATCACATCTCAATTCAACTTAACCTTAAAAGTTTTTGCGAGTATTTTGCGTGCTCACATGCCTAAACTCAGCACTGGACACAACAGAGAAAATGTTAACTCCAGGGATCAAGATAGGTCTCTTAACGATTACCGGATCCCACTCCGCGCCGATTGGCGCAGTCTCAATCCGTTCTGCCAGAGCTAGAGCAAGGTTATTTAAACGAGCAACAGCGCCGGGCTCAGGCACATCTCCCAAAACGTCAATCTCCGAAAGTCCGCCAATCCGCTTGCCGCCATGGCGGGTTACCAAACTACTACGTCGCAACA
>JBOGJQ010000561.1:0-21686 GCA_050745405.1 Thermoanaerobaculia bacterium
GCGGTCCGCCGCGCGCCGGAGCTCCGCGAGCGGAGCGAGGCGCGCCGCGACGAAGAACGTCCGCGCCGCCTGCGCCGGTTCGCAATCCGGAAGCGCGGCGCACGCGCCCGACCAGACCCACGCGAGATCGCGCCGGCTGCTCGCGAGGAGGCGGATCAGCCGCAGCGACGACGAATCGAGGCGGTCGGGATTCCGGATGACGACGATCGCACCGGCCGCGCCGAGACGCCTCTCGATCTCTTCACACGCTTGCGCTTCGGCGCCCGGCGACGGCGCAAGCCCCTCGGTCAGCGCGGCGACGCCCGAATACGGCTGGACCGGTGAGGCCCCTCTCCCGCCGATCCGGATCAGCGGCCGCATCTTCGGCGCGACCTGCGCGAGGAGCTCGACCGAATCGAGCAGCTCATCGTCGTCGCTCCACAGGCGCGCGGCCTCGCCGGCGAGAAGCCGCGACGCCGCGGCGATTCCGGGAGTGGAGATCCACCCCATGCCTGCGCGCCGCCGCCATCCTTCCTTCGCGCCGCGGAAGCGGCGGTCGATCTCGATCCAGACGGCGTCGGGTTTGACCCAGCTCGGCACGAGCGACTCCACGCCTTCGACCCTCAGAAACTCCGCCGCGCGCGTCAGAAACGAAGCGATCGCCTCGTCCTCACCGGGCTGGCGTGCGAGCCGGCGAAGCCGGCACTCCTCGCCTCGCGCGCGGGTCGCGAGCCACTCCGCGGCCACGAAACGCCCGAAGCGCACGCCCGAGTCGCGGAGAAACGCGAGATGTCCCGCCATCTGCGCGAGGAGGCTGAGACGGTCCCGCTCTCCCCACGACACGGCGTCCTCCAGCGGCACGCCGGCCACGCCGCGCGCGTCCCTCTCCTCGGGCCACGGCAGCGTCGAATGCCGGAGCACCGCGACCTCTTCCGGCGTCCAGCCGTCGCTCGAGCAATCGAGACGGCGGCCGCGGGCGCGCGGGGGACGGCGCATCGGCATGGGAAGAGGACCTCCTCACGGGGAGGAGTCGCCTGAGGGGGGTGTTTTCCTACCCCACGGAGAGAAAAAAGATTTACTGCAGGACCGCGTTGAGCTCGCCGAGGAGCCGCTCCAGCGGGATGCCGTATTTGGCCGAGAGCTGCTCGAGCGTCTCGTCCTCGGAGATCGAGCACGCGTTACAGCCGGAGAGATTGAACGAGAAGAAGACCCAGCGCGCGACCGGGTGATGCCGCATCGCCTCGGAGACCGTCATCTCTTTCGTGAACGGGGCGGGCGCGGTCGTTTCGGGCATCGCTGCTCACGTCGAAACGGGTCGGGCCGCGGTGGTATTCTGCGGGGCCCGATGGAAGTCCGCCTTCTCCTCTTCGCCGTCCTTCGGGACATCGTCGGTGCCGACCGGAAGACGGTCGAGCTGACCGAGGGGGCGACGGCGGCCGACCTGTGGCGACGCCTCGCCGACGAGCACCCGCGCCTCGGCGCGTTCCCCGGCCCTCCGCTCGTCGCCGTGAATCAGGAGTACGCCGACCCCGCCGCGCCGCTCCGCGCGGGCGACGAGGTCGCCTTCATTCCGCCCGTCTCGGGAGGCTGACGTGGCCTGGCAGCACCTCACGGACGACCCGATCGACTTCCACGCCCTCATCGCCTCCGTCATGCGCGCCTCGGACGGAGCGCATGCGATTTTCGCCGGCGTCGTGCGGAACCATCACGAGGGAAGGGCCGTCGAGTCGATCTTCTACGACGCGTACCGGCCGATGGCGGATCGGGAGATCGCGAAGATCGTCCGCGACCTCGGCGCGGAGTACCCGGAGGTCGCGCTCGCGATCGTGCACCGGCTCGGCCATCTGAAAGTCGGCGAGGCCTCGATCGGCATCGTCGCCGTGGCACCGCACCGCGCCGAGGCGTTCACCGTCTGCCGCGAGGCGATCGAGCGCGTGAAGCAGACCGTCCCGATCTGGAAGAAGGAGCGCGGGCCGGATGGAGAGGAGTGGGTGGGATGGCAGGGGGAAAAAGGCGGAAGGGAAAGCGGACATAAGGGCGGAACGCAGAACGCAAAACGCAGAAGTAAGAAGTAAGAAGTAAGAAGTAAGAAAAAAGTGCATAGTAAAGTCATGATTAATATGATCATTTATTACTATGATGATTCTATCCTTTTAATGCTTCTTTTCTTATTTCTTCGTTCTCCGTTCTGCGTTCTGCGTTCTCCGGCTGCAGAGATCCTCCATGCCTGAGATCAACGACGATGTCCTCCCGAAACTCGCGGGCGCCGCGGCAGAGGTCGAGGCTCGTCCGGCCGCAAGCGTGATCGTTCTCCGCGGCGATCCCTTCGAGGTTCTCTTCCTGCGCCGCAGCTCCGCGAGCACGTTCGTTCCCGACGCCTGGATCTTCCCCGGCGGCGCCGTGGACGATGTCGACCGCCGTCTCACCGCCGCGCGCGAGGGAGACGAGGCGACGACGATGCGCCTCTGCGCGGCGCGCGAGCTGTTCGAGGAAGCGGGCATCTGGATCGGACCTCCCCTTCCGGATCCGGAGCGGTGGCGCGCGCGGCTTCTCGACGACTGCGACGCGTTCGAGGAGATCTGTCGCCTCGCGCCGCCCGAGCTCGACCGCCTCGTCCCGACGTCCCGCTGGGTCACACCCACGGGAGTCCCGAAGCGCTACGACACCTGGTTTTTCCTCCTCGCCGCCGGTGACGATGCCGAAGCGACGGCCGAGGAGCGGGAGGGGATGGAAGTGCGGTGGCTGCGTCCGCACGACGCGTTGCAGGCGCAGCTCGACGGATCATTCCAAATGGTCTTTCCGACCATCCGCAACCTCGAGGCGATCGCGCCGTTTCCCTCGCGCGAGGCGCTCCTCGCCGCGCGCCGCGGTGCGGAGATCCCGACGACCCGCCCGCGCCTCGTCGTCGAGGGAGGGCGGAAGCGCATCATCCTGCCGGGAGAGGAATGAGGATCGACACCGTCACGGCGCCGAACCCCGGGCCGTACACGCTGGACGGGACGCGCAGCTACGTGCTCGGCGGCGAGGCGGTCGTCGATCCCGGGCCTTCGATCGCGGCGCACGTCGACGCTCTCCTCGCCGCGGCGCCCCACCTCACGACGATCTTCGTCACGCATCGCCACGCGGACCATGCCCCCGCCGCCGCCGCGCTCCGCTCGCGCACCGGCGCGCGGGTCGTCGCGCCTGCCGGTATCGAGCCGCAGCCCGACGTCCCGCTTCGCGACGGCGACGTTTTCCCGATCGGAGAGGAGACGCTCGAGGCCATCGCGACGCCAGGTCACACCGGTGAGCACTTCTGCTTTCTCTCCTCCGCCGGCGATCTCTTCACCGGCGACACGATTCTCGGCGAGGGGACGACGACGATCTTTCCACCCGACGGCGACATGGCCGCCTACATCGACTCCCTCCGGAAGCTCCGCGGTCGCGAGCCGCGCGCGATCTATCCGGGACACGGCCCCGTGCGTCGCGACGCCGCCGCGTGGATCGACTACTACATCGCGCACCGCCTCGAGCGCGAGGCGCAGGTCGTCGCCGCTCTCCGACTCGGCCCCGCCACGCCGGCGGCCCTCCGCGAGCGGATCTACCCCGGCCTCGACCCGGCGCTGCACGCCGCCGCCACGCTCCAGATGGAGGCGCACCTCGCGAAACTCGAACGCGACGGAAAGGCGGTCAGGACGGGCTCGACGTGGTCATCAGCCTGATCCCTCTCTGCGCGCTTAACGAGACGACCCTTCAAAGAACAAAAAGGCCGTCATCCTGAGGAGCGAAGCGACACTTCGTCGCTGCCGCTCCTCAGTGCAGGCTCCGGATCTCCTGATCCACGACTCAGACTCGCGACAACCTGCCGGATTGAGACCCGGCTGAGGAGATCCTTCGCTCACGCCCACCCGCGCCGCCTCGCTCAGGATGACGACGCTGCCGAAAGTCATTTTCGCTCCACCGTGACAGAGTGCCGTTCCGCCGCTCGGGATGACGACGTATGATCCTCCCCGCATGAACACGAAGGATTTCATCTCGATCCACGACTACGCGGCGGACGACGTCGCCGCGATCTTCGCTCTCGCGGCCGACATCAAGAAGTCGCCCGAGAAGTTTCGGAAGAACCTCGACGGCCAGACGCTCGCGATGATTTTCGAGAAGTCGTCGACGCGGACGCGCGTCTCGTTCGAGCTCGGGATGTTCCAGCTCGGCGGTCACGCCCTCTTTCTCTCCTCGCGCGACATCCAGCTCGGCCGCGGCGAGACGATCGAGGACACGGCGAAGGTCCTCTCGCGCTACGTCGACGGCATCATGGCGCGCACGTTCGCCCACGCGACCGTCACCGATCTCGCGAAGCACGCATCCGTGCCGGTGATCAACGGCCTCACGGACCTGCTCCACCCCTGCCAGGCGATGACCGACTACTTCACCGCGGCCGAACGCCTCGGCGAGCTGCGCGGCCGGAAGATCGCCTGGATCGGCGACGGAAACAACATGGCGCATTCGCTGATGTTCGGCGCGCCGAAGGTCGGCATGGACATTCACGTCGCGACGCCGGCCGGCTACGAGCCCGACCCGGACGTCGTCGCGCGCGCCCGCCAGGACGCCGACGCCGCGGGGACGAAGATCGTCTTGACGCAGTCCGTCGAGGAGGCCGCGAAGAACGCGGACGTCGTCGAGACCGACGTTTGGACGTCGATGGGTCAGGAAGAAGAATCGCAGAAGCGCCGGCGCGACTTCGCGGGATGGCAGGTCGACGGCCGCATCATGGACCTCGCCCGGCGGGAGGCAATCTTCATGCATTGTCTTCCGGCGCACCGAGGCGAGGAGGTCGCGGCGGAGGTCGCCGACGGCCCGCAGTCCGTGATCTTCGATGAAGCCGAGAACCGGCTCCACGTCCAGAAGGCGATCCTCGTCACGCTGATGAAGGGAAAAAGGCGATCGAACGGATGACCGAAGGCAGCAGCCCGCCGCGGAGGGAACGAACGAACCACGGCGTCTGGGTCATCGTCGGCCTGGCGGCGGTCTTCTTCGCGATCGTCGCCGCCCTCCTCATATTCACGGGAAAGCAGCCTCCCCCTCAGGCGGAGCCTCTCGAGGAGCTCTACGTGATTCCGCCGTCGCTCCGGCTGCGGACGGCGCCCAACCTCGACGCGCCCATCGTCGCGAACCTCGCGCGCGGCGACGCGGTCGAGCAGCTCGGCAGCGAAGGGACATGGGTGCAGGTGCGCCGGCGCGACGGGACCGTCGGTTGGGCCGAGCGCTCGTACCTCGAAACGAGTACCGATCACGAGCGCCGCCGGGCTCGCGCCGCCGCGATCCGCCTCCTTCCACCTCTCCGCGGCGAGGTCGATCGCGCCGCGCCGCTGTACGCCGGCCCCGGCATCTTCTATCCGATCATCGGCGGACTCGAAGCGGGGGCCGACGTGACCATCTACACGCGCGACCACGACTTCTACGCCGTCGACGTCGGCGGCGGCGACATCGCGTTCGCCGAGGTCGACGCGGTCGATCTTTCGGGAGCCGGCGCGGCGGTCTTCGAGGTCGCGGCCACGGACGAAGAGCCGGCGATGCCGCAAGAGGAGCCGCTCACCGAGACGCTGCCCGAGGAGATCCCGCCGTTTCCGCCCCCTCCCGAGATCGAGCCGGAGCCCGCGCCCGTCCCGCCGCGCGAGCCCGTGCGGCGCGGCATTTACCCCGGCGTCCCCGCCGGAGGAACCGAGCCGATCGTGATCGATCGCGTCGTTCCGCGCTACCCGGCCGCCGCGCGCGGCAACGGCATCGAAGGGACGGTCGTCGTGCGCGCCGTCGTCCGGCGCAACGGCCGCGTGAGCGACGTCGAGATCCTGAAGGACCTCCCCTTCGGCCTCGGCGAAGCCGCCGCGCGAGCGGTGCGGCAGTGGCGGTTCCGGCCGGCGACCTACCAGGGGGAGGCGATTGACGTTTATTACAACGTCACGGTGAATTTCAGGTTGGCGGATTAGAGAACGGCATTGTCATAGGACGTATAGGACGAATAGGACCCGCCGCCCTACCTGTCCTATACGTCCTATTCGTCCTATGCGTCCTATTCGTCCTATTTGACGATCGCCACCCGCCTCACTCCTCGCAGGGCTTTCAGGTTCCGCCGGTCCGCCTCGAACTCGTCGGGCTTCGGCGTCTCGAGCACCTTCGGCACCTCGAGGAAGCGCTCGTCGTCGAGGATGTGCTCGAACGGCGCGAGGCCGATCTCCCCTTCACCGATGTGCTGGTGGCGGTCGACGCGCGAGCCGAGCGGCTTTTTCGAGTCGTTGAGATGGAACGCGCGGACCTTTTCGAGCCCGACTTCGCGCTCCGCCTCGTCGATCATTCGATTCCACCCGTCGCGCGTGCGGATGTCGTAGCCGGCGGCGAAGACGTGGCACGTGTCGATGCAGATGCCGACGCGGGCCGGTTCGTCGACGAGCTTCACGATCCGGCCGAGCTCCTCGAACGTGCAGCCGAGACACGATCCCTGTCCCGCGGCGGTCTCGAGGAGGGTCAGGACGGGGTTGCCCGCCGTGGCCGCGTGCACCGCGTCGAGGGAGCGCGCGATCCGCTCGACGCCCGCGTCGGCGCCGGCTCCCAGATGCGCGCCGGGATGGAGCACGACGGCGTCCACGCCGAGACGCGCGGCGCGCTCGAGCTCGTCCGTCATTCCGGCGATCGACTTCGCGAGAAACTCCTCGCTCGTCGTCGCGAGGTTGATGAGGTACGCCGCGTGCGCGATCACCGGCGGATCGCCGAGCTCGCGGCGGCGGGCGCGGAACGTCGCGCACGTCTGGTCGTCGAGCGGCTTCGCCTTCCACTGGTTCGCGTTCTTCGTGAAGAGAGCGATCGCGTGCGCGCCCGCGACCGGCGCGCGGTCGAAAATCGTCGTCACGCCGCCGCGCGTCGAGAGGTGCGCGCCGATGAAGTCGCGGGGGAGGTCGAACTCGCTCACGGCGGGAGGAACGGCCCGCGCGCGGAGCCGAATTCCGTCAGGAAAGATCGCCGGTCGTGCGGCGCGAGAGGAACCACGGCTCGCGGCGGCCCAGCCCCGTCGCCAGCGCGACGCCGATGCCGGCGATCGACGCGACGACCCAGACGACGTTCCCGACGAGCGGGACGAGGCGCAATGCGCCGAGCGTCACCGCGCCCACGACCGTCAGGGCGAGGTCGCCCCGGATCGCGCCGCGGTGCGCCGCCTCCGGCGTCCGCGGCCCCGCGAGAAGAACGCCGATCGCGTGGAACACCGCCACCATCCCGTAGATCTTCGCGACGACGGCGACCGCTCCGAGGATCGCGAGGAGGAGAACGCCGACACCGTAGGGCACCAAGTAGGCGAAGACGAGCGCCGTCAGGACGAAGCTCGTGAACGCGACGAGCCCCAGCAGGAACGAATAGAACGGGCCCGCGCGCACCTCGAGCGAGCTCTCGCGCACCTCGCGCCCGGCGACGAGAACGACGAGCACCGCCACCGCGATCCAGAAGAGCGTCAGGACGAGCTTGATCGCCGCGGCGACCAGCGAGAAGGGATCGCTCAGCATCGCGACGATCGCCTCGCCGCCGCGCTCCTCGCCGAGGGCCGCGACGACGCCCGCCGGCGCCCAGACCTCGCCGCCGACCGCCTCTCTCCGCAGGCCGCGCACCGAACCGCCGAGCGCGATCACGCTTCCTTCGACGCGTCCTTCCGGCCCGAACTCGATGTCGGACGCGAGCGCGATCACGTCGCCCGCGACCGTCGAGTCGACGCGAACCGAGCCGCCGAGCGCCTGCAGGTCTCCCGCGATCGGCTCGTCGACGACCGCCGTCCGCCCGACGAGCACGAGGCCGTGGTCGCCCGGCGCGCGATTCTCTCCCTGCGCGGCGGCGCCGATCGGTCCGGCGAGCGCGAGAACCAACACCGCCGTCAGCAGCGCCACGGCCGAGCCCGCAACTTTAGCGGGAGCGGACATCGTACCCCCTCGGCCCGCGCCGCAGCATCGCGATCAGGACCGCGTTCACGACGAGAAAGCCGATCCCCACGGCGAGCTGCATCCCGCGCGGCGCGGCGTGGACCATCGTTCCGAACGAGCTCGACAGGGATGACATCGCCGCCCGGCTCCAGAGTCCGAGACGCGCTGCCGCCCGGACTCCGTCCAGCGGCGAGATCCCGACGACGGCGAACAGCACGGCGGCGAGGCCCGCGACCGCGAGCACCGCGATCAACACGACGCCCCACGCGCGGTAGGCCGCGCCTTCCCACGGAGCGACCGGCAGCCGGTGCGGCAGGTCGCCCAGTCCGCGGGCGGGCTCGGCCCTGACGTGCGCCAGCGTGGCGTCGAGCGCGTCCGGCTCGGCTCCTTCGGTCCGGTGCGGAGAATCCGGTCGGTCCGTCATAGCGGCTCCGAAAAATGAGCGAGCTGTTCCTTCAATAGATTCCGTGCCCGGAACAGCTTGTTCTTGACCGTTCCGAGCGGCTGCCGCGTCATCGTCGCGATCTCGTCGTACGAGAGCTCGCCGAAATGGCGGAGCCGGATCAGCTCGCGGTAGTCGGGCGGCAGTCCGTCGACGGCGCGGTCGATCGCGGCCGCGAGCTGCTTGTTCTTGAGGTCACGGTACGGCGAGGGCGCCGCGTCCGCGACTTCCCACTCCTTCTCTTCCGACCCCTCGGTTCCGGGACGCGTGAGGGAGACCTCCGGGAGAGACTTTTTCCGCAGCGCATCGATCGCCGCGTTCTGCGCGATCCGGAAGATCCAGGTCGAGAACTGGAACTTCGGGTCGTATCGATCGAGCGCGAGAAACACCTTCGTGAAGATCTCCTGCGTCAGGTCGTGGGCCTCTTCCCAGCGATGGATCACGCGGTAGACGTAGTTGAGAATCCGCTTCTCGTACCGCGCCACCAGATCGCCGAAAAGGTCCCGATCGCCGCGGAGGATCCCGGCGACGAGCGCCCTGTCATCGAGCGTACTCCGCTCCGGCATCAGGTCTTTACGGCTCCCGCAGGCGAAAGTTTCCGTGCGATCATAGCGTGCCGGGCCGAGCCCCGGCGCCCGGCACCATGATCGAGATCGAGCGCCTGGTCAAGCGCTACGGCGCCTTCACCGCCGTCGACGACATCTCCCTTACCGCCCGCCCGGGAGAGATTTACGGCTTCCTGGGCCCGAACGGGGCCGGAAAGACGACGACGATCCGCGTGCTCGCGGGGCTGTCGGTGCCGACCTCCGGCAGCGTGCGGATCGCCGGCATCGACGTCGTCGCGCGGCCGCAGGAGGCGAAGGCGATCACCGGTTACGTTCCCGACCGGCCGTTCCTCTACGAGAAGCTCACCGGGCGCGAGCTGCTGCGGTTCGTCGCCGACCTCTACCGGCGGCCATGGGACGAGTGCCGGCCGCGCGCGGGCGCGCTCACCGCCCTTCTCGGCCTCGACGGATGGATGGACGCGCGCATCGAGAACTACTCGCACGGGATGAAGCAGAAGATCGTCCTCATCTCGGCGCTCCTCCACGATCCGCGCGTTCTCGTCATCGACGAGCCGATGGTCGGGCTCGACGCGCTCGCGCAGAAGCAGGTACGGCTTCTCCTGCGGGAGGAGGCGGATCGCGGCAAGACCGTCTTCCTGACGACGCACACGCTTTCGGTCGCCGAGGCGGTGTGCGACCGGATCGCGATTCTGCACGAGGGACGGATCGCGATCGAGGGACCGACGGCGACCGTTCGGAACGCCGCGGGACGCGAAGGCTCGCATCTCGAGGACGCCTTCCTCGCGATCACATACAGGGAAGGGTGATGGCGACGCTCGCCAGCCTGCGGGAGCGGTGGCAGGTCGAGGCGGCGCGCCGCGCGATCGACCTTCGCGAAGTCGACCTCCTTCTCGCCGACGCGCTCGAGCGGCCACTCTCGTGGATCCTCGCGCACGACGACGAGGCGGCGGACGAAAGGGTGGAGGCCGCCCTCGCGGCTGCCATGCGACGCCGCTTCGGGCGCGAGCCGCTCCAGTACGTCCGCGGCCGGACCGAATTCTATGGGCGCGTGTTCGTGGTCGACGCGCGCGTTCTCATCCCGCGCCCGGAAACGGAGATCCTCGTCGAGCAGGCGATCCGGAGAATCGCGGGCGGGAGGACGATCGTCGACGTCGGAACGGGAAGCGGGTGCATCGCGATCTCTCTCGCGATCGAGCGCGCCGACCTCCACGTCGTCGCGACCGACATGTCGCTGGGCGCGCTCGCGCTCGCGCGCCGGAATGCGGAGCGCCTCGATGCGCGCGTCCGCTTCGCCGCGTCGGACGTCCTCGCCGCGATTGGCCGCGCGCGACTCGGCGCGATCGTCTCGAATCCGCCGTACATCCCCGCGCGCGATCTGCCGACGCTGCAGCCGGAGGTCCGCGACTACGAGCCCGAGATCGCCCTGACGCCGGGCGAGACGGGGCTCGAGACCATCGGCCGGATTTACCAAGAAGGCGCCGCGCATCTCGACCGCGACGGCCTCATCCTTCTCGAGATCGGATACGGCCAGGGCGATGCCGTCCGCGCGCTCGGCGCGCGTTACGGATGGACCGTCGAGCTCCGCGACGATCTCGCCGGCATTCCGCGCGTCGCGATATCATCGCGCGCGTGACGCAGCCCGAGAAGAACTGCCTCTTCTGCCGCATCATCGCGGGGGAGATCCCGGCGAAGAAGGTCCACGAGGACGCCGACGTCGTCGCCTTCGAGGACATCAATCCGCAGGCGCCGACGCACGTGCTCGTCGTCCCGCGGCGGCACCTCCCGAAGCTCGACGAGCTGACTCCCGCCGACGCGGAGACGGTGGGGCGCGTCGTCGTCGCCGCCGGCACGATCGCGCGCGCGATGCACATCGAGTCACCGGGATTCCGCCTCGTGATCAACAACGGCGAGGCCGCCGGGCAGACGGTGTTTCACATCCACGCGCACGTGCTGGGGGGGCGGAATTTCGGTTGGCCCCCGGGGTAAAACGAAATAGGACCTATAGGACGTATAGGACAGCCGAAGCCGAGGTTCGTCCTATACGTCCTATACGTCCTATCGTCCTATCCTTTTCTACTCCACCGCAGCACCGGCTGCCGCGCCGCTTTCGCTTCGTCGAGCCGCCGCACGGGCGTCGTGTGCGGCGCGGAGCGGACGAGCTCCGGCGTCTCCTTCGCCTCGTTCGCGATCGCGATCATCGCGTCGCAGAACGCGTCGAGCTCGTCCTTCGGCTCCGACTCGGTCGGCTCGATCATGAGCGCGCCGGGGACGATGAGAGGGAAGTAGATCGTCGGCGGATGGAAGCCGTAGTCCATCAGGCGCTTCGCGATGTCGAGCGTGTGGACGTCCTTTTCACCCTGCCACTTGTCGTTGAAGACGACTTCGTGCATCGACGGCGCGTCGTACGGGAGATTGTAGGAGGCGCGCAGGCGCGCCCGGACGTAGTTCGCGTTGAGCACCGCGATCTCCGCGATGCGGCGGATTCCGTCCGGCCCCATCGAGCGGATGTAGGCGAGGGCGCGGACGAGGACGCCGAAGTTCCCGTTCCACGCGCGGACGCGCCCGACCGAGTCGGGTCGGTCGAAGTCGAGATGGAACGTGCCGTCGCTGCGGCGCTCGACCGTCGGCTTCGGCAGGAAGGGAACGAGCTTCTCCGACACGCCGACCGGACCCGCGCCCGGACCGCCGCCGCCGTGAGGCGTCGAGAACGTCTTGTGCAGGTTCGAGTGGAGAACGTCGATCCCCATGTCACCCGGGCGGGCGATGCCGACGAACGCGTTGAGGTTCGCGCCGTCGCAGTAGAGGTAGGCACCCTTTCCGTGGAGGATGTCGGCGATCTCGACGATGCGATCCTCGAAGACGCCGAGCGTGTTCGGCACCGTCAACATGAGCGCGGCGACGTCCTCGGTCACCTCGCGCTCGAGCAGGTCGAGGTCGATCGTCCCGCGCGCGTTCGACTTGAGCTGGCGCACCTGGTAGCCGGCGAACGCCGCGGAGGCGGGATTCGTGCCGTGCGCGGAATCGGGGATGAGGATGTACTTCCGCGCGTTCCCTTCCTTCTCGAGCGCCGCGTGGACCATGAGGATGCCCGTCAGCTCGCCGTGCGCGCCGGCGACCGGCTGGAGGGAGACGCGCGGCATCCCGAAGATCTCCTTCAGGCTCTGCTCGAGCGTCCAGATCAGCTCGAGCGATCCCTGCACCTGATGGTCGGGCTGCATCGGATGGCTCCAGGCGAGCCCCGGCGTCCGCGCGACCTCCTCGTTGAGCCGCGGATTGTGCTTCATCGTGCACGAGCCGAGCGGATAGAGGCCGGCGTCGATCGAGACGTTCATCTGCGAAAGCCGCGTGAAGTGGCGCACCACGTCCACCTCGGAGACCTCGCACTCGCCGTCGATCTCGCCGCGCACGAGAGCCGCGGGAAGGATCTCGTCGAGGCTCCGTTCGGGGACGTCGAGCTCGGGAAGGCGATAGCCGCGACGGCCCTTTCGGGTCTGCTCGAAGATGAGGCGCGCGCGGCCCTGCCGCGCCATGGTCGGTTTCGTTTCCGGGGGAGTCATCGTGTCGACGGCCATCGGGATCTCCGGATCAGGCGTGCCTGCCGAGGGCGTCGGCGAAGCGGTCGAGCTGCTCGCGCGTGTGCAGCTCGGTGACGGCGGCGAGGAAGACGTCGGGCAGGTCGGGGTACCACCGCGCGAGCGGAACGCCGCCCACGATGTCCTCGTTCTCGAGATCGACGAGCACCGCGGCCGCGGGACGCTTCGTGCGGATCGCGAGCTCGTTGTACACCGGGTCGTCGAAGGCGATCTCGACCGTCTTCGTTTTCGCGAGCAGCGAGCGGAGGTAGGCCGTCTTCTGGACGCACTGCGTCGCCACTTCGCGCAACCCTTTCTTTCCCATGAGAGAGAGATAGATGTTCGCGGCGAGGGCGATGAGCGCCTGGTTCGTGCAGATGTTCGAGGTCGCCTTCTCGCGGCGGATGTGCTGCTCGCGCGTGGCGAGAGTGAGCACGTACGCGCGCCGCCCGTCGACGTCGACGGTCTCGCCCGCGAGACGGCCCGGCATGTGGCGCTTGAGCGCGTCGCGGACGACCATGAAGCCGACGTACGGACCGCCGAACTGCGGCGGGATGCCCCACGCCTGCCCCTCGCCGACGGCGATGTCGAACCCGTGCTCCCCCGGAGGCGCGAGGAGACCGAGCGAGCTCGCCTCGGCGATCACGGCGATCCGCGTCGCGCCCGACTCCCGCGTCGCCGCGTCGATCGCTTCGTAGTCTTCGATCACGCCGAAGAAGTTCGGCGACTGCACCGCGATCCCGAACGTCGTCTCGTCGGCCGCTGCTCTCAGCGCGTCGAGATCGATCCGCCCGTCGCTCCCCCACCCGATCTCGACGATCTCGATGTCGAGGTTCCGGACGTACGTGCGCACCGTCTCGCGATACTGCGGGTGGACCGAGCCGGCGAGGATCATCTTCCGGCGGCTTTTTCCGACACGATCCGCGAGCAGGACGGCCTCGGCGAGCGCGGTCGAGCCGTCGTAGAGCGAGGCATTGGCGACGTCGAGCCCGGTCAGAAGGCACTGGTGCGTCTGGTACTCGAAGATCGCCTGCAGCGTCCCCTGCGAGACCTCGGGCTGATAGGGCGTGTAGGCGGTGAGGAACTCGGAGCGGAGCAGGAGCTGATCGACGACCGCCGGCTGGTAGTGCGGATAGACACCCGCGCCGACGAACGAGAGGGTGCGGTCGAGGGAAACGTTCTTCGCGCCGAGAGAGCGGAAGAAGCGGCGCGCCTCGATCTCGGACCAGGGGCCGGGGAGGTCGAGCGGCGCGTCGAGGCGAACGCTCTTCGGAACGGACTCGAAGAGCGCCTCGATCGAGTCGACACCGATCGTCGCCAGCATTTCGCGGACGTCCTCGTCCGCGTTGGGGATGTAGCGCATTGGTGATGTCATGTCTTGGTAGCCCGAAGCAAGTAGCTGGTAGCCAGTCCTGATCTCTTAAAGATGGGCGGTTAAACGTAATAATTACTCTAATTTAACTTTCGGTCTTTATATAGTCGTCATAATCTTCGGCGTTCATGAGCTGATCCAGCTCCGACGGATCGCTCAGGCGCACCTTGATCATCCACCCGTCGCCGTACGGATCGCTGTTCACGAGGTCCGGCTTGTCCGCGAGGGCGTCGTTGACCTCGACGACCTCACCGGAGACCGGGGAGAAGAGCTCCGAGACGGCCTTGACCGACTCGATGCTCCCGAGCTCGTCGCCGGCCTCGATCGTGCTGCCGGCCTGCGGGAGCTCGACGAAGACGACGTCACCGAGCTCCTTCTGTGCGTAACTGGTGATCCCCACGATCGCCATGTCGTTCTCCACGTGGACGTACTCGTGGCTGCGGGCGTAGTAGTTCTCGCGAGGCTCCATGTCGACGGCTCCTGTCAGTTCTTCGATCTCTTGTAGAACGGGGTCGGGACGACGCGCGCGCGCGTCTCCTTCCCGCGAATCAGCAACGTGAGCTCCGACCCCGGCTCGCTCCGCTCCGGCGGGACGTACGCGAGGCCGATGGCCTTTCCGAGCGTCGGCGAATGCGTCCCGCTCGTGACGATGCCCGCCTCCACGCCGTCCACGACGACGGGATAGCCGTGCCGTGCGATGCCGCGGTCGATCATCTCGAATCCGACGAGCTTCTTCCGGACTCCCTCGGCGCGCTCCCTCTCGAGGACCTCGCGTCCCAGAAAGTCGCCCTTGTCGAGCTTCACGATCCAGCCGAGGTCGGCCTCGTACGGCGTGGTCGTGTCGTCGATGTCGTTCCCGTAGAGCGCCATCCGCGCCTCGAGACGCAGCGTGTCGCGCGCGCCGAGGCCGCACGGGAGGACGCCCTCGCCGCGGCCGGCGTCGAGCAGCTTCCGGAAGACGCGCTCCGCCTCGCCCGGCGCGAGGTAGATCTCGAATCCGTCCTCGCCCGTATATCCGGTCCGGGAGACGATCGCCTCCACGCCGTCGACGCGCGCCCGCGCGAAGCGGTAGTACCGGATCGCCGCGAGATTCTCGTCCACCAGAGGCTGCAGGATCCGCTCCGCCGCCGGCCCCTGCACGGCGAGCTGCGCGTACTCCGCGCTCCGGTTCTCGACGGTCGCGTCGAACTCTTTCGCGTGGCCGCGGATCCAGTCGAAGTCCTTCTCCGTGTTCGACGCGTTCACGACGAGGAGGTAATCGTCCGGCGCGTTCCTGTAGATGAGGATGTCGTCGACGAACCCCGCGTTCGGGTAGAGCAGCGCGTTGTACTGGCAGCGTCCGTCTTCCATCTTCGAGACGTCGTTGGACGTGAGCGCCTGCAGCAGGTGGAGAGCCGCCGGCCCGCGGACGACGAGCTCGCCCATGTGCGAGACGTCGAAGATCCCCGCGCGCTCCCGGACGGCGCGATGCTCCTCGAGAATGCCGCCGTACTGCACCGGGAGCTCCCATCCGCCGAAATCGACCATCTTCCCGCCGAGCTCGCGCTCGAGGGCGTTGAGAGGCGTCTTTTGCAGCAGACCTTCAGGGGATGTCGCCAAGGGCGGAGGAACCTCCGAAAAGGAGCCGTAACGTAACACGAGGCCTGCGGGCGGGCAAGAATCGTCAGTCGCCGGTTGGTCGCCCCGTCGCTGGTGGCTGTCCGTACACACCGCTCGTCATCCTTGAGCAACGGAACGGCACGATGTGCCGGTGGAGCATGAATGACTTCGCGGAGCGCCGTCATCCTGAAGCGAGGCGGCAGGGGCGGGCGTGAGCGAAGGATCTCCTCAGCCGGGCCTCAATTCGGCAGGCTTTCGCGAGTCTGAGTCGCAGCTGAGGAGATCCGGAGCCTGCACTGAGGAGCGGCAGCGACGAAGTGTCGCTTCGCTCCTCAGGATGACGGCGCCTATGTCCTTGCGCACTGACGACGAGCTACGAGATACGAGCTACGAGCTACGAGCTACTGGATACGAGCTACCAGATACGAGCTACTCCTGGATACGGGCTACCATTGGAGAATCGTGAACCGCGAGATCGGTGATTTTCTCGACCACCTGAGCTACGAGCGGAACGTTTCGACGAATACGATCGAAGCGTACCGCGCCGACCTCGACGCCTTCTTCTCCTTCCTCTGCGACTACTTCACGACGACGTTCGAGCTGCTCGACCCGAAACGGATCGACCATCTCGCCGTCCGGTCGTGGCTCGCGCACGAGCAGCGCCGCAAAGTCAGCCGCGCGTCCGTGGCGCGCCGCCTCTCGACGCTGCGGACCTTCTTCCGGTTCCTGCTCCGCGAGGGCGTCGTCGACGCGAACCCGGCGCGCGCCGTCGCGACGCCGCGCCGCGAGAAGCACCTCCCCTCCGTGCTCCAGCCGGCCGACGTCACGCTTCTCCTCGATCAGCCGGACGAGTCGCCTCTCGGCCTGCGCGACCGCGCGTGGATCGAGCTCCTCTACGCCGCCGGGATTCGCGTCGGCGAGCTCGTCGAGATCGACCTCGACCACATCGAGCTCCGCGCGCGCCTCCTCAAGGTCCGCGGCAAGGGAGCGAAGGAGCGGATCGTCCCGTTCGGGAGAAAAGCCGAGGAGGCGGTCCGGCGGTGGATCGCGGCGCGCCGGGAGATCGTCGGCGACGGCGACGAGCCGGCCCTCTTTCTGAACCACCGCGGCGCACGGATTACGGCGCGCAGCATCCGCCGGCTGCTCGACCGCTACGTCCGCGCCGCCGCGCTCCGCGCGGGGATCTCGCCGCATACCCTGCGTCACTCGTTCGCCACCCACCTTCTCAACGCCGGAGCCGACCTCCGCTCGATCCAGGAGCTCCTCGGGCACGTCTCGCTCTCGACGACGCAGAAGTACACGCACCTGACCGACGCGAGGCTCATCGAGGTGTACCGGAAGGCGCATCCCCGCTCCCGCCGGTAATGCTCCGTCCTTCGGTAGACTATCCGCCGTGCTCCAGGCCATCGTTCACCACGGGTCCGTCGACGAGACGATCGAGTACTTCGCGACGGTGGCCGGGCCGAACCTCGACCGGAAGTTCTTCTTCGAGCAGATCGCGGACGTTCGCGGCCGGATCATCCGCTACTTCGGCGGCTATTCCGAGCTGACGCTCCAGAGCGACGGCGTCTACTTTTCCGGGAACGGCGGCATGTTCGGCGAGTACATGTTCGGCGGGCACTTTCCCGTGCAGGACCTGCTCAACGACGAGGTCGTGAACCGGCTCGTGCTGTTCGGCGGGATGTGGGACGCGGAACGCCAGGAGCTGCGCTTCACGCCCCAGACGACGGGGTTCGAGAGCTACGACGACCTCTTCTTCCATGGGAACGCGGTCGCGAACCACTTCTTCTTCATCGACGACCGCGGACCGCGCGCGACGGCGACGGCGCGACAGGAGAAGACTCTCCGTACGGTCGGGAAGCTGCTCAAGCGGTCCGCGAGGGTCGGCCGCGGGAACTTTCTCGACCTGGCGCACGAGATCTACGACGCGCTCGCAGAGGAAACGTCGACTCTGTTTCTCGTCCGCATCGTGAACCGGACGCACCAGCGGTTCTACGAGCGCTGCCGCGCCGCGTACAACCCGCAGCGGTCGTTCGCCGATCTCGCCGCGGTCGCGCAGGAGGCCGACGGAATCGATCCGTATCAGCGCGAGCGCATCCAGATCGACGTCGTCTACCACCACACCGAGAACCAGCAGCTCATCGACGAGTACAAGCGCGTCCTCGCCGCGTGCGACGACGGCCGGATCGGCCCGTCGGAGCGCGCGCGCCTGATGCGGCTCCGCACGCTCTCGCTCCGGAACAACATCCCCCTCTCGATCTTCGACACGCTCGAGGAGATCGTGCTGCAGGGAGAGAGCGGAACGGCGGCGGAGGATCATAGCGACGAGCCGCCGTACATCCGCTCGACGCGCGAGATCCTGGAGGGTTTCCTCCTCGGCCGCTCGGTCAGCCGGAAGCTCGCGCCGAGCGACATGGTCACGCTGCTCGAGAACAAACAGAAGGCCGTCGCGAACCGCGACGCCGCGTTCGAGGCGATCCTCCTCGACACGGGACGCGCGATCGACGAGGCGGCGCGGACCGAGGAGGACTTCGAGCGGCTCGAATCGTTCGGCGAGCTCGTCACGCTCTTCGACCGCTTCGACCACACGAGCACGCTGATCAACAAGCTCGGCTTCATGGAGGACGTCGAGCTGTCGCCCGAGCAGGTCCGCTCGATCGTCGGAAACATGCACGTGTTCGAGGAGCTCCACCGCGGCCTCTTTCAGTCGCTCTTCATCGATCCGATCGTCGCCAACGAGTACACGCTCTCCTACGGCCGGCGGAAGCTCTTCGCCCTGATGCTCGGCGTGATGCGCATCGATCAGAACGAAGCGACCATCGCGGACGTGTCGAGCGAGATCGCCGACATCAACCAGCAGGAGCGCGCCTACTTCGCGCTCTACCGCCTCGCGCGCCGGCGGATGATGACGTTCTATCTCGAGCTGAACACGCCGGAGGGGCGGGAGACGTTCCGGAAGGAGATCGCCGACGAAGCCGCGCGCGACTCGGAGCTGCGCGAGGTCGGCGGCCTGATCGACGAGAAGCTCATCGATGACGTGATCACGAAAATCCGCCTCGAGGCGTTCTACATCAACCAGCTCCTGCCGCGCATCGTCGACGAGGCCGACTCCGCGCTCCGCAACGACTTCCTCGTGAACTCCGGCCTCGACCGGTTCCAGATCGAGGACCTCGAGGAGGAGTACTTCGAGATGCGCGCCTTCCCGCCGCAGCTCCTCCAGGTCGTCCGTTCGACTTGACTCACCACTCCCGACTCCCGACTTCCGAATGGACCGGCGTGACCGCCGCCTCGTCCTCCTCGCCCGTCCGGATGCGCACCACCTTCTCGACCGGCAGGACGAAGATCTTTCCGTCACCCACCTCGCCCGTCCGCGCGGCGCGGACGATCGCGCGGATCGTCGGATCGACGAAGTGGTCGGACACGCCGATCTCGAGGCGCACCTTCTCCGAGAGCTCCATCTTCACCGTCGTCCCGCGGTAGGTCTCGACCTGCTCGGTCTCGCCGCCGTGCCCGTGCACGCGATGGATCGTCAGCCCGCGGACGTCCGCGCGGAAGAGTGACTCGAGGACGGCGCTCAGCGATTCGGGCCGGATGACGGCGACGACGAGCTTCACCGCTCACCTCCCTGATACGCCGGCTCGAGCAGCGGCACGTCGCCCTCGGGTTCGCGGAGGACGAGCACCGCGCCCTCGCCGTGCGTGTACGCCTCCTCGCCATGAAGCGAGATGTCGAGACCGAGCCCTTCCTCGCGCGCGCCGGCGCGGAGCGGCGCGACGAGCGCGAGCAGCCGCAGGATCGCCCACGTGGCGGCGGCGCTCCACGCGATCGCGGCGACGGCCGCGAGCGCCTGCACCGCGACCTGCGTGGGATTCCCGTCGATGAGGCCCCGCGCGCCGCCGCTCCACGCGCTCTGGGCGAAGACGCCCGTGAGCAGCGCGCCCGTGAGGCCGCCGAGGCCGTGCGCCGCGACGACGTCGAGCGAGTCGTCGAGCCGCGTCCGCGCGCGCCACAGCAGCGCCGCGTAGCTCACGGGCGCCGCGAGCACGCCGATCGCGATCGCCGGCAGCGGCCCGACCAGCCCCGCCGCCGGGGTGATCGCGACCAGACCCACGACGATCGCCGTCGCCACACCGACGGCCGTCGCCTTCCCTGTGCGCCCGAGGTCGAGAAGCGTCCAGACGACGAGCGTCGCCATCGGCGCGAGGAATGTGTTCACGAACGCGAGCACCGCGACCTGGTTCGCCGCGAGCGCGCTCCCCGCGTTGAAGCCGAACCAGCCGAGCCACAACAGCCCCGCGCCGAGAAGCGTGAACGGCACGTTCTGCGGCAGGATCGCCTGCCGGCCGTAGTCCTTCCGCGCCCCCACCATCGTCGCGGCGACGAGCGCCGCGGCCGCCGCGTTGATGTGCACGACGGTCCCTCCCGCGAAGTCGAGCGCGCCGAGGCGCGCGAGCCAGCCGCCGCCCCAGACCCAGTGCGCGACCGGCGCGTACACGGCGAGCATCCAGACGACGATGAACGCGAGATACGCGCGGAAGCTCATCCTCTCGACGATTGCGCCCGAGATCAGCGCCGCCGTCACGATCGCGAACGTCCCCTGATACGCCATGAAGAGAAGGTGGGGAATCGTCCCTTCGAGCTCCAGGCCGACGCCGCGGAGCAGCGCGTGCTCGAGGCCGCCGATCGCTTCCGTCCCCGCGCCGAACGCGAGCGAGTAGCCGGCGAGCGCCCACGCGAGACCGACGAACCCCATCGCCGCGAAGCTCATCATGAGCGTGTTGAGAGCGTTCTTGCTCCGGACCAGTCCTCCATAGAAAAACCCGAGCGCCGGCGTCATCGTCAGGACGAGCGCCGTCGCGACCAGCATCCACGCGGTGTCGGCCGAATTGGGCATCCTCGATCTCCTTGCGGTTTTTCCGAGTATCGGGGGCGGCGCGCGGGCGCGCAATCCGTTTCCAACACGGGCCGGACCGTGTATTCTGGAGTTCCCCCCAAAAACGTTCTATCGTTCGCCCAGACTCGCGGAGAGCCCATGGACGAGCGCCCATCGAACCGTCTCGCGCGCGAGACCTCGCCGTACCTGCTCCAGCACGCGCACAACCCGGTCGACTGGTATCCGTGGGGCGACGAGGCGTTCGACCGGGCGCGCCGGGAACAGAAGCCGGTCTTCCTCTCGATCGGTTACTCCGCGTGCCACTGGTGCCACGTCATGGAGCGGGAGTCGTTCGAGGACGACGAGACCGCGGCGCTGCTCAACGCGCACTTCGTCTCGATCAAAGTCGATCGCGAGGAGCGTCCCGACGTCGACTCGATCTACATGCAGGCCGTCCAGATGATGACGGGGCACGGCGGATGGCCGATGTCCGTCTTTCTCACTCCCGAGGGCCTGCCGTTCTATGGAGGAACGTACTTTCCGCCGGACGACCGCCGTGGTCTGCCGTCGTTCCGCCGGGTGCTCGAGCAGCTTCGCGACGTCTGGCAGACGCGGCGCGAAGACGTGGCCTCGGCGTCCGACGAAGTGCACAAGGCGATCGCATCGGCCTCGGCGATCGGTGTCGCTCCCGCGCCCGTCACGCGGGAGGAGCTCGACGCCGCGGCGGGCCAGATCGCCTCGACGTACGACCGGCAGTTCGGCGGCTTCGGCGGCGCGCCGAAGTTCCCGCCCTCGATGTCGATCGCGTTTCTGATGACCGTCGCGTGGCGGACGCGCGACGAGACGCTTCACCGCATCGTGACGCACACGCTCGACGCGATGGCGCGCGGCGGCATCTACGATCAGCTCGGCGGCGGGTTCCATCGCTACGCCACCGACGCGCGCTGGCTCGTGCCGCACTTCGAGAAAATGCTTTACGACAACGCGCTGCTCGCGCACGCGTACGTGCGGGCGTGGCAGTGGACGAAGGAGCCGCTCTACGCGCGCGTCGCGCGGGAGACGCTCGCGTTCGTCCGGCGCGAGCTGACCGGGCCCGAGGGAGGCTTCTACTCGACGCTCGACGCGGACTCCGAGGGCGAGGAGGGGAAGTATTACGTCTGGTCGCGCGACGAGATCCTCGAGGCGCTCGGCGCCGACGACGGCCGCCTCTTCGCCGCCGCGTTCGACGTCAGCGACCGCGGCAACTGGGAAGGTGTGAACATCCTCCACGTCCCGCGCGACCACGACGCGGTCGCCGGCGATCTCGACGTCGATCCCGGCAGGCTCGCGGAGGTGATCGCCGGCGGGGG
>JBOGJQ010000562.1:0-3011 GCA_050745405.1 Thermoanaerobaculia bacterium
CCACCTCGGCGCCCTGCGCCCAGTCGGGCAGCGCGGCCGCCGGGCCGACCCATGCGATGCGGCCGTCGCGGATCACGATGGCGCCGTCGTCGATCGGCGCGAGCGCCTCGCCCGCGAGGACGCGCCCGCCACGGATGACGAGAAGCGAATCGTCCGATGACGCGGTTGGTCCGGTCGCGCAGCCGAAGGCCGCCGCGGCCATGAGAAAACTTGCGAGTCGTTTCACTCCTACCGTCCTTCTCCCCATTTGAGCTTCCGTCGGAGCACGTCGAAGTAGCTCTTGTTCGGCGACTGCACGAGCGATACGGCCTCGTTCGATTTGCGGATCGACACGCGGTCGCCCGGACCCACCGCCACCGCTTCCTGCCCGTCGAGCGTCAGAAAGACCTCCTGGTCCTCCGTGAGGATCGTGACGTCGACGGGGACGTCGTCGGGGAGGACGATGGGGCGGTTGCTGAGCATGTGGGGACAGATCGGCGTCAGGACGACCGCGGCCATCGTCGGGTGAATGATCGGCCCGCCGGCGGAGAGGTTGTAAGCCGTGGAGCCGGTCGGGGTCGAGACGATCAGGCCGTCCGCGCGAAACGTGGAGACGAACTCGCCGCCGACGTCCACCGAGATCTCGATGATCCGCGCCACGACGCCTTTGTTGATCACGGCGTCATTGAGCACGCGATAGCTGTTGCCGTCGCCGATCCGGACGTCGAACGTCAGCCGCTCCTCGGCGGCGAATTCGTCGGCGAGCACGCGGTCGAGAACCGACGGAAACTCGGCGGCGCTGATCTCGGTGAGGAACCCGAGCGTCCCCATGTTCACGCCGATGATCGGCACGCCCGACGGGGCGTGACGCGCGACGGAAAGAAGGGTGCCGTCGCCGCCGAACGTGATGAGCAGATCCGAGGCGGCGCCGAGCGCCTCTCGTGCCGTCGCGGTCGCGGACGATCCGAGCGCCTCCGCCGTCTGGACATCGAAAGACACGGTGTAGCCGCGCTTCGCGAGGTCCCGCGCCGTCGCCTCGGCGAGCTCCAGCGCCGCGCGCGAGGCGACTTTGGCCGACAGCCCGATCGTTCGCATCTGCGGTAGCGTACTAAGAGTCGGTTGCTAGTCGCTAGTCGGTACCGGAACGCCGTCATCCCGAGCGTTTAGCGAGGGATCAGGGTCGGGTGGGACGCGCGTGACGCCTTCCCGTCGTTTGGGAGCAGAGCGAATATTCGCTCTCCCGCCGATTTCGGTTGCTCCGATCAGGGATTCCCCGCCCGTCCCTGATCCCTCGCCACGCTCGGGATGACACGACTAGCTCCCGACGCGCGCGATCGCCGCGTCGACGTCCGCCGGCTGGATGACGATCCTCTCTCCGGCGCGCTCGGGTCCCTGAAACAGAACGGGGTGCAGCACCCGCTCGAGGATCGCGCGCAGGCCGCGGGCGCCGAGCTTCTGGCGCAGCGCCGCGTGCGCGATCGCGTAGAGCGCTTCCTCGGTGAACTCGAGCTGGAGCTGGTCCAGCGCGCAGAGACGCTGATACTCCGGGACGAGCGCCTCCCGCGGCTCGGTCAGGATGGCGACGAGATCGTCGGCCGAGAGCGCGGCGAGGTTCACGCGCACCGGCAGGCGTCCGAGAAGCTCGGGGAGAAAGCCGTACCGCACGAGCTCGTCCGTGGTCAGCTCCCGCGGCGCGCCTCCCGGCGATCCGAAGAACCCGATCGCCTTTCCCTCGGCGTCCTCTTCCATGTCCGAGAACGACCCGGCGCAGATGAAGAGAATGTTCGTGATGTCGACTTCCACGTAGTCGTACTTGTTCCAGTGCGCCGTGACGTTCAGCGGGACGAAGATCTTCTCGCCTTCGAGCACCTTGAGCAGCGCCTGCTGGACGCCTTCGCCGCCGATGTCGCGCGAGCCCGCGCCGGTGCGCGCCCCGCCCGCCCGCCGCGCGATCTTGTCGATCTCGTCGACGAAGACGATCCCCGTCTCCGCCGCGCTGACGTCCTGGTTCGTCGAGTAGAGGAGCCGCCCGATCGCGACCTCCACGTCCTCGCCGTAGTACCCCGCCTCCGTGAACGCCGTCGCATCGTTGTAGGCGAACGGCACGTCGAGGATCCGCGCGAGCATCCGCGCGAGATACGTCTTGCCCGACCCCGACGGGCCGATCATGAGGACGTTCGACTTGTGGATGGACGACTCGCCCGCGAAGCGGAGATATTCGATGCGCTTGAGGTGGTTGTACGCCGCGATCGCGAGGACTTCTTTGGCGCGGCGCTGGCCGATGACGTACTGATCGAGCTGTTCGTAGATGCGGCGCGGCGTGATGTGGAGAAACCGATAGACGTCGCGCTTTTCCTTCATCGGCGCCCCGCGTCGAGTATAGCGCAAAAAATTTTGCACCTCCCCCCGCTCGTCAAAATCTCTTGACGTCCCGCCCGATCGCCGCGGAGCGCGTTCTACCTTTCCACTCAATGAGTTGCGTCTCGTGCCGCCGTCGGCGGGCCGCTTGAACTCCGGCTGCAGCAGCAAAGGAGGTGATGCCGAAGCGAGCGAATCAGTGTGATGAAGAGTCGGAAATGCCAGTTGTGGGTTCAAGCAAATCAAAGCCGAAATCGAAACCAACACCAGACACGAAAGAAAAATCAAGAAGGAGGTTCAGCGACATGCGGAAATCCCTGATCGGAACCCTGATGCTTCTCGTCGTCGTCGCCACCGCGGCGATCGCGCAGGAGGCCGCGCCCGAAGGCGTGGTCAACGTCAACACGGCTGAGGCGGAGCAGCTCGCGCTGCTGCCGGGAATCGGCATCAAGACCGCCGAGCGCATCGTGGCCTGGCGGTCGGAGAACGGCGAGTTCGCCAAGCTCACCGACCTCATGCAGGTCAAGGGCATCGGCGACGCGACGTTCGAGCGCATCCGCCCCTACGTCACGCTGGAAGGAAAGACGACGCTCGCGAGCGAAGTCCGCCTCCCGCGCAAGGCGAAGCCCTCCACCACGGCGCAGCAGTAGCGCCTCCCACCACCCGGGCCGTCC
>JBOGJQ010000563.1:0-6649 GCA_050745405.1 Thermoanaerobaculia bacterium
GCCAAGCCTCCCGCGCCCGCGGCCCGGCCACCCCGGCGGCCGCGCCCGAAATACGAGAGCTCGGCCGAGCCGACCGCCGCCTGGTTCCCGCAGCGGGACGCGTCGCGCGTCGCCTCGTTCATTCCGGCCCCCCACCGCGCCCAGGCTCCGTCGAACACGGCGGCGCCGCCCGCGATGGCCGACCGCGAAGTCCGCGCGTCCGACCTCAGCGGCGTCGGGATGGGCTACCGCGTTCACCCCGTCCGCGTCGATATCGAATACTCCGGCGGGAGGGCTCTGATTCATCTCAACCCGGAAGAAAGCACGATCCGGGCGGGCGAAGCGATCGAGTGGGATTTCCGCTACAGCGGCGGCGCCGACCTGATGGTCGACGAGATCGTGATCGAGTTCCCGAAGCCGAGCCCGTTCGGCAAGACGATCCTGCGCGCGAAAAAGCCGAACTCGCCTCGGCACAAACAGATGTCCGGACCATCTGGCAAGACGACAGGCAGGATCGAGTACACCATCCGCTGCCTCAACTCGTTCAAGAGCGAAGTCGCCTCCGCGAAACTGCGGCTGGTGATCACGTAGTCGGTCGCCGTCATCCCGAGCGTTTAGCGAGGGATCAGGGACGGGTGGGGAACCCCTGATCGGCAAACTCAGGTCGGCGGGAGGACGAAGATTCGCTCTCCCGCCAAACGAGGAGCCTGCGTCCCGCGCGTCCCGCCCGACCCTGATCCCTCGCTACGCTCGGGATGACACGTGCTGTTCCTGGAGCGCGACGAGGCTCATGCCGCCGGACTGCAGCGCGCGGATCCCTTCGACCGACGCGGCCGCGGCCGACAACGTCGTGATGCACGGGATCGAGCGCTGAAGCGCGTTCTTCCGGATGTACGTGTCGTCGTAGAACGCGGAGCGGCCGAAGGGCGTGTTGATCACGAGGTCGATCTCGTCGTTGATCATGCGGTCGACGATGTTCGGCCTCCCCTCGTGGACCTTGAGGACGAGGTCCGACGCGACGCCGTGCTCGAGGAGGAAGTCGCGCGTGCCGCGCGTCGCGATGAGCTCGAAGCCGAGCTCGCGGAGCTCGCGGGCGAGCTGGACGATCAGCGGCTTCTTGTCGTTGTCGTTGACGGACAGAAACGCGAGGCCCTTCAGCGGGAGCGCGACGCCGGCGCCGAGAAGCGCCTTCGCGTACGCCTCGCCGAACGACGGCGAGCTCCCCATGACCTCGCCGGTCGACTTCATCTCCGGTCCCAGGACGGTGTCTTCCTTCGGGAACTTGTTGAACGGGAACACCGGCGCCTTCACGTAGTACCGGTCGGGCAGCGGCTCGCGGGTGAGGCCGAGCTCCTGGAGCGACTTGCCGCTCATGACCTGCGCCGCGAGACGCGCGAACGCCCGCCCCGTCGCCTTCGACACGTACGGGATCGTGCGTGACGCGCGCGGATTCACCTCGAGGACGTAGAGCTCGTCGCCCGCGATCGCGAACTGGATGTTCATCAGTCCGACGACGCCGAGGAGCTTCGCGAGCTGGTGCGTGCGGCGGCGGATCCGGTCCTGGTCGCGCTGCGCGATCATGTACGGCGGCACGACCGTCGTCGAGTCGCCGGAGTGGATCCCCGCCTCCTCGATGTGCTGCATGACGCCCGCGATGACGACGCTCGTCCCATCCGAGATCGCGTCGACGTCGACCTCGTAGGCGTTCTCGAGGAAGCGGTCGATCAGCACCGGCCGCTCCGGCGCCGCCTGCACGGCGCTCCGCATGTAGTGCCGCAGCGCGTCCTCGTCCCAGACGATCGCCATCGCGCGCCCGCCGAGAACGTACGAGGGGCGGACGACGACCGGATAGCCGATGCGCTCGGCCGTGTCGACCGCCTCGTCCTCCGAGCGCGCGACGCCGTGCTCGGGCACGGGGATCCCGGCGCTCGTCAGCAGACGCCCGAACCGGTCGCGATCCTCCGCGAGGTCGATGGAATCCGTCGAGGTGCCCCAGAGAGGAACGCCGGCCGTCGCGAGATCGTCCGCGAGCTTGAGCGGGGTCTGCCCGCCGAACTGCACGATCACGCCCTCCGGCTTCTCGAGGTCGACGACCTCGAGGACGTCCTCGAGCGTGAGCGGCTCGAAGTAGAGGCGATCCGAGGTGTCGTAATCGGTCGACACCGTCTCGGGGTTGCAGTTGATCATGATCGTCTCGAACCCGAGCTCCTGGAGCCCGTACGACGCCTGGACGCAACACGCATCGAACTCGATCCCCTGGCCGATGCGGATGGGGCCCGAGCCGAGAATGACGACCTTGCGCCGATCGGTCGGTTCCGCCTCGTTTTCCTGCTCGTATGTCGAGTAGAGGTAGGGCGTGGTCGCGACAAACTCGGCAGCGCACGTGTCGACGCGCTTGTACACCGGCCGGACGCCGAGCTTCTGCCGCAGCTTCCGCACGTACTCCTCCGTGCTGTGGCCGAGCGCGGCGATGCGGCGGTCCGAGAAGCCCTCGCGCTTCCACCGCCGCAGCGCGCTGCGCAGTGACTCGTCGCCCGACGCGATCGTCGACGCGTGCGCGCGGATCTCTTCCTCGAGGTCCATGAGGCCGCGGATGTGGACGAGGAACCACGGATCGATGCCCGAGGCGCCGTAAATGTCGTCGGTCGAGAGGCCGGCGCGCATCGCGTCGGCGACCGAGAGGATGCGGAGCGGCGTCGGCGTCCGGAGCGACTCGAGAATCTGCTGGGCCGATCGCGGCGGCTGCGGGTCGAGTCCCGCGAGGCCGAGCTCGAGCGAGCGGAGTCCCTTCTGGAGCGCCTCGCTGAACGAGCGGCCGATCGCCATGATCTCGCCGACGGCCTGCATCGAGAGGCCGAGCACCGGAGGCGTGTTCGGGAACTTCTCGAACGAGAAGCGGGGGATCTTCACGACGACGTAGTCGATCGCCGGCTCGAACGAGGCGGGCGTCTTCTTCGTGATGTCGTTCGGGATCTCGTCGAGGGTGTAGCCGGCGGCGAGCTTCGCCGCGAACTTCGCGATCGGGAACCCCGTCGCTTTCGAGGCGAGGGCGGACGAGCGCGACACGCGCGGGTTCATCTCGATCGCCACGCGCCGGCCGCTCTTCGGATCGACGGCGAACTCGATGTTCGAGCCGCCCGTCTCGACGCCGATCGCGCGGATGATCTTCTTCGCGTCGTCCCGCATCGCCTGATACTCGACGTTCGAGAGCGTCTGCTGCGGCGCGACGGTGATCGAGTCGCCCGTGTGCACGCCCATCGCGTCGAAGTTCTCGATCGAGCAGACGATGATTACGTTGTCGGCCCGGTCGCGCATGACCTCGAGCTCGAACTCCTTCCAGCCGATCACCGACTCCTCGACGAGGACGCGGTGAACGGGCGAGAGGGCGAGCCCTCGCGTGACGATCTCGCGGAACTCGTCGACGTTGTACGCGATGCCGCCGCCGCTGCCGCCGAGCGTGAACGACGGGCGGACGACGACCGGATAGCCGAGCTCGCCGACCATCTCGAGCGCCTCGGCGAGAGAGGCGATGTACCCGGACTGCGGCACGTCGATGCCGATCTCCCTCATCCGATCCTTGAACAGTTGACGGTCCTCGGCCGTGCGGATCGCGTCATATCCCGCGCCGATCAGCTCGACCCCGTATTTCTGAAGGATGCCTTCCTCGTGGAGCGCGCTCGCGAGATTGATCGCCGTCTGGCCGCCGACCGTCGGCAGGACCGCGTCCGGCCGCTCCCGCGCGATGATCTTTTCGAGCGTCTCGACCGTCAGCGGCTCGATGTAGGTCCGGTCCGCGAATTCGGGGTCCGTCATGATCGTCGCCGGGTTCGAGTTCACCAGGACGATCCGATACCCTTCTTCGCGGAGGGCCTTGCAGGCCTGGGTTCCGGAGTAGTCGAACTCGCAGGCCTGGCCGATCACGATCGGCCCCGAGCCGATGACGAGGATGCAGGAGAGGTCGGTCCGCTTGGGCATTGGCGCGGAATTCTACTGCGTTCTGCGTTCTAATCTTGCAACGGACCGAGCCATGACCGCCGACCGCCTCATCCAGTGGGAGCAGTTCCAGTTCCGCATCCGCGGCGAGCGGCTGGTCGCCGTCGCGCGGACGATCCTGGCCGGAAAGCGGCTGCCGCTCGAGCTCGACGGCATCGACTTCCGCGAGGGGGACGCCGAGGTGACGGGGAAGGTGCGGAAGGGGATCCCGGTGCCTTTTCGTTTTCACCTTCGGGAGATCGAGGCGCGGGGAACGACCGTGCGTGTCCCGATCGAGGGATTCACGGTCCTCGGGTTTCTTCCCGTTCCCGGTCTGCTCTTCCGGATCGCCGACGCGTTCACGCACGTCGACGGCGTCGCGATCGACGCGGAGCGAAAGGCGATCATCATTTCGATGGACCGCTTCTTGCCACCCTTCGTCGATGCGGACCTCGCCTCGATTCGCGTGATCGGGGGAGGTATCCTCGTCACGCTGGCCGGCGGCGGGGCCGACGTGCCGATCCCAGGTGGAGGATTCGATGGACAGGCGTGAACCGACCGACGACGAGACCGTGCGCGAGGCCGAAGTCCTGCTCGGCGACGCGATGCGCGAGGGGAAGCCGATGGAGGAGGGGAAGGCGCACCGGTTCTACGACCGCATCCGCGGCTCGATCTCCTCGTACCTGTCGCGGAAGGGACAGAAGGCCGGGCGCGCGCAGGACTTCCTCTTCTTCGCTCCCGACGTGTTCATTCTTCTGTTCCGTCTCACGCAGGACTCCCGCGTCTCGGGCCAGAACAAGGTCCTTCTCGGCACCGCCCTCGCCTACTACGTCTTCCCGATCGACATCATGCCCGAGGCGCTGCTCGGCCCGATCGGCTTCCTCGACGATCTCGTTTTCGGCGTCTACGTCCTCAACCGGATGCTCGCCGACACGGACGAGCAGGTCCTCCGCGACCACTGGAGCGGCACCGGCGACGTGCTCGACATGATCCGCCGCGTGCTGAAATCGGCCGACGGACTGGTGGCCAGCGACGTGGTCGCGGCGATCAAGAAGCTGGTGCGGTAGCGAGAGCAGAAATACCACCCTGGAACAGCCCTCGCTCTCTCTCCCTCTCGTGGATTTTTGTGGACTCCAGTGGAGAATAGTGGTAGCTTGCGGTCAATCTTCGGGATGACCAATGGCTCAGGTGGAACTCAGCGCCCTGATGGGGCACGCCCCGGCGAAAGTCGACGAGAAGGGGCGACTCAAAGTGCCGAGCGCTTTCCGCTCCCTGATCGAGGAGAGGTACGGCGCCGACTGCTACATCACGTCGATGGACGGCGCGAAGGCGATCGTCTACCCGCTGCCGATCTGGCAGGAGCTGCAGGCACGGATCGCCCGGATGCCGTCGACCTCGCAGGCGCGCGTCAAGTTGAGCGAGCGGTTGGCGTACTTCGGCCACCTCGCCTCGATGGACGCGCAGGGACGGATCCTCGTCCCGGCGGTGCTGCGCGAGGTCGCGGGGATCGCCGAGGACGTGGTGGTGCTCGGCGCGAACGATCACCTCGAAGTGTGGAACGAGCAGAAGATCGCGAAGCGGTTCACGGACAACCCGATGACGGCGGAGGACTGGAAGGAGCTCGAGCTCCACGGAGTCTGACGTGGTCGTCGACGGTCGGAGACACGACCCTGTTCTTTTGAGCGCAGTGCTCGAGCTGGCGGTTCCGGCACGGGAAGACGGGATTCTCGTCGACGCGACGGTGGGGCTCGGGGGGCACGCGGAGGCACTGCTGGCGCGGTGGCCGCGGGCGCGGCTGATCGGGATCGATCGGGACCCGCGCGCCCTGGCGATCGCGCGGGAGCGGCTCGCGCCGTGCGGGGACCGCGTCCTTCTCGTGGAGGCGCGGCATGAATCGCTCTTTGACATTCTGGAAGGAGAGGCGGTGGATCGGATCGATCTGCTGCTCGCGGATCTCGGCGTCTCGTCCATGCAGATCGACGATGCGGCGCGCGGGTTCTCGTTCCGCGAGGAAGGGCCGCTCGACATGCGGATGGGCGCCGAGGGGCCGACGGCGGCGGAGCTCGTGAACATGCTCCCCGAGCGCGATCTCGCACGGATGTTGCGGGAGTGGGGCGAAGAGCCGTTCGCGAGACCGATCGCGCGCGCGATCGTCCGCGCGCGCGAGGAGGCGCCGATCGAGACGACGGCGCGCCTGGCCGACGTCGTCCGTTCGGTGAAGCAGCGGCGCGGATCGAAGATCGATCCCGCGACGCTGACGTTTCAGGCCCTGCGGATCGCCACGAACGAGGAGCTCGTCGGCCTCAGCGATTTCGTGGTCAATGCGGTCGACCGGCTCGTGCCGCGCGGCCGGATCGCCGTCATCTCGTTCCACTCCCTCGAGGACCGCATCGTCAAGCGCACGCTGCGGAAGCTCGAGGGGGAATGCGTCTGTCCGCCGGGAATGCCGGTATGCGCGTGCGGGGCCGAACAGAAGGTTCGCATCGTGACGCGCCGCCCGGTCGAGGCGGACGAGGAGGAAGTGGAGAGGAATCCGCGGGCGCGAAGCGCGAAGCTTCGCGTGGCGGAACGAGTAGCTGGTAGTCAGTAGCTAGTAGCTAGTAGCTAGTAGCTAGCAGGACACACTGAATACGAGCTACGAGCTACGAGCTACGAGCTACGAGCTACGAGCTACGAGCTACGAGGTACCAGCTACGAC